>QZKO01000027.1 GCA_003599505.1 Nitrospiraceae bacterium
GGGCCGCAGACAAGATAATAAAAGCGCTCGGGAAGGTAAGAGGAAAAACCGTTTGCCTGCTCGGCCTCTCATTTAAACCGAACACAAATGATCTGAGAGAAGCGCCGTCTCTGTTTATAATCAACAGACTCCTGAAGGGGGGAGCCAAAATAAGGGCCTATGATCCGGTGGCAATAGAAGATGCCAGAAAGGTCATGCCTAAAATCACCTACTGTAAGGACGCCTATGAAGCCGCAAAAGGCGCGGAAGCTATTGTGATCGTTACGGAATGGAACCAGTTCAGGAACCTGGACCTCGGCAGGATAAAAAAGCTTGCAAAGGGAGAATTCTTCTTCGACCTCCGGAACATATATGAACCGGACCGGCTGAGGAAACTGGGCTTCAGGTATTATTCAGTCGGCAGACCTTAATTAAAGGGTTCCAGGGGTCAAGGGGGCTTCACTCGGACCCTTGAACCCTTCAGACTTCAGTGCGACATATGAGTGCCGCAATAAATGCCCATCTATCTTAAGAGATCAAAAAAGAGGATGCTGACTTTCTTAGGGGACATGGATGAAGTTTAAAAGGTTGGGCTCTTAGCTTAGGCGGGATAACCTTTTAAAACAATGTCAGCATCCTCCGACTCTTTTTTATCGCAAAAAATCATTCTTGTCTACTTAATAATAATAATTCCGGTATTAGCAGGGTTTATTTAAACCTGACCCCCAGGGCTATATCTGCTCCGGCAGCATATGCCGGATGATCTTCCCGTCAACCATGTAGATAACCGTTTCCGCGATATTTGTAGCGTGATCGGCGATCCTTTCCAGATACTTGGAGATATAACTGATTTTGACCGCCCTTGAGACCGTTGTAGGGTCCTGGGTCATGATAAACATCAGCTCCTTCAATACGGTTTCGTTCAGCTCGTCTATTTCATCATCCCGCATAATCACGTCTTTTGAAAGCTGCTTGTCTTCATTGATAAAGGCGTCTATGGTGTCGCGCACCATGCCCTGCGCGATCCTGCTCATCCGGGGTATATCGATATAGGGTTTCAGAAGAGGCTCTTCATTTAATTCAAGCGCCCGCTCCGCTATATTGACGGCGTTGTCGGCAATCCTTTCAAGGTCGGTTGTTATCTTCATGGCGGTTGTTATAAACCTCAGGTCTTTCCCCATCGGCTGTTTGAGGGCGAGAAGGCGGATACACTCCTCGTCCACCTGCACGTCGAGTGTATTGATTTTGCGGTCTTCTTCAACCACCCGCCGGGCCAGGTCGGAATCCCTTTCAACGAGGGAGCGCACCGAGTCTTTTATCGCGGCCTCTACGGTCATCGCCATTTTCAGGATCGTCTCCTTCAGGTGCTCCAGCTCTGCGCTTCTTACCGGCATTATCCGAACCTCCCCGTTATATAATCTTCAGTAAGCTTACTGGAAGGGGCAGTGAATATCTTTTCCGTCCTGTCGTATTCAACGATCTCGCCGATATACATGAAGGCTGTGTAATCGGATATCCTCGCCGCCTGCTGCATGTTATGCGTGACTATTATTATCGTCACTTCGTTTTTTAATTCTATAATAAGCTCCTCAATTTTTGAAGTCGCTATCGGGTCCAGGGCGGACGTGGGCTCGTCAAAAAGGAGTATGCGGGGATCGGTTGCGAGCGCCCTCGCTATGCACAGCCTCTGCTGCTGGCCGCCGGAAAGGTCGAATGCCAGATTGTGGAGCCTGTCTTTCACTTCATCCCAGAGCGCGGCGCCGCGCAGGGATTTTTCCACCCTCTCGTCAATTACCTGCTTCTTTTTTGTGCCTCTTACCCGGAGGCCGTATGCGACGTTTTCGTAAATTGTCTTTGGAAACGGGTTGGGTTTCTGAAAGACCATGCTTATCTGCATCCTCACTTCAATCGGGTCGATCTCAGGAGAGATAATATTAACGTTGTCAGGATAGAGAATAATCTCGCCTTTATATCTGTTATGGGGATACAGGTCATGCATGCGGTTGAAGCACCTGAGGAATGTCGTCTTCCCGCAGCCCGAAGGGCCTATCAGCGCCGTCACCTTTCTCCGCTCAATCGGCAGATTGATATCTTTCAGCGCGTGGACCTGCCCGTAGAGAAAATTCAGATCCTTTGCTTCAGCTTTAAGTTCTGTTAAGATAGTTGTGTTCATCTTTGTCTTTTATCACCATTTTATCTTCTTCCTGAATTTATATCTAATATAAATCGCGATGCCGTTCATAAGCAATGTCATCCCCATAAGGACTATCCCTGCCGCTGCTGCGTTTAATTGAAATCCCTTCTGCGGCCTTGACACCCAGTTGAACATCTGTATGGGCATAACGGTAAACGGATCAAGTAACCATTTAAACGAAATAAACGGAAAGTCAGATGATATCGGCGGCTCAGGCAGAAATGCGATAAAGGTAAGCGCCCCGACTGTAATAATCGGCGCTGTTTCGCCTATGGCCCGTGAAAGTCCTATAATTATCCCGGTAAGTATCCCGCCTGTTGAATACGGGATTATGTGCCATTTAACCGTCTGCCATTTTGTAGCGCCGACCGCGTACGATGCCTCCCTTATTGAATTGGGGATGGCCCTTATCGCCTCCCTCGTGGCCATAATGACCATGGGAAGGATAAGAAGCGCGAGGGTAAGCCCGCCGGTGAGGACGCTTTCCCCGAATCTGAAAAAATAAACAAATAACCCTAACGCGAGAAGCCCATACACGATGGAAGGGACCCCGGCAAGATTTGCTATGTTGATCTCTATTAAATCCGTCAGCCAGTTCTTACGCGCATACTCCTCGAGGTAGACGCCCGCGGCAACCCCGAGGGGGATGGCGGCACAGGCGGTCACGAGCAGCACAAGGCAACTTCCGACCCACGCGGAGAGAATGCCCGCCTCTTCAGGAAATCTCGAAGGGAATGAAGCAAAAAATTTATAACTCAGGCGCGGAAACCCGTCCGTGAACAAATCAGCCATCAAAGCAAACAGCAGGACCAGCCCGACAAATGTTGAAAGCAGACCCACGATCCGGAATATCCCGTTCCAGCGCCTGATTGCCTTTATCCGTTTCCTGATGTCTGTGTTCTGCATTAATACACTTCCCTTATCCTCTTTCTCAACCAGAATCCTAATAAATTAAAACCGAGCGTCATCAGAAAGAGCGTCATCCCGGCAGCGAATATTGTTTTATATTCAACAGTGCCGTGAGGCACGTCTCCGAGGCTTACCTGTACAATGTATGCCGTAAGGGTCTGGACCGCTTCAAGCGGGTTGATTGTCAGATTCGGCATCCCGCCCGCCGCAATCGAGACAACCATGGTCTCGCCGATTGCGCGCGATATGCCGATGATGAACGCAGCGGCAATTCCGGAAAATGCCGAAGGGATGACAACCTTGAAGGCTGTCTGGAGCTTTGTCGCGCCCATAGCATAGGAGCCTTCCCTGATATGCATCGGCACCGCTATCATGGCATCCTCGCTTACCGAACTGACATACGGTATTATCATGATCCCCATGATAATACCCGGACTCAGCGCATTGAACCCCGATAAATCGGGGAGGAATTTCTGAAGTATCGGCGTGAGGAATGAAAGCGCGAAATATCCGTAAACGACTGTCGGCACCGCCGCCAACAGTTCGAGGACAGGCTTTATTATTTCTCTTAATTTATGCGGGGCATATTCGCTCAAATAGACCGCAACCAGCATGCCAAGCGGCAGGGCGACTATAAGCGCTATTAATGTGGTAAGCAGCGTTCCCGCAACAAGAGGGAGGATGCCGAACCTCGGTTCAGCGAAGAGCGGAGTCCATTGTGTTCCGGTCAAAAAATCTTTTAAAGGCACTGCCTTGAAAAACCCATAGGATTCATATGCAAGAATAATTACAATACTTATCGTTATGAATACCGAAAAAAGAGCAGCCATCAGCAGTCCGCCCTCGATAAAAGTCTCTTTAAGATATCTTTTGCTGAATATATTCTTTTTCACAAGGTTGTTTTAACGGTTGGCCTA
The DNA here is from genome assembly GCA_003599505.1 of Nitrospiraceae bacterium. Lineage (GTDB taxonomy): Bacteria > Nitrospirota > Thermodesulfovibrionia > UBA6902 > UBA6902 > SURF-23. Next base: position 4,000 of record QZKO01000027.1, read on the forward strand.
TTTTCGCAGCTTATTGTTACAGGAATATTACAGTAATGTTACATCCAGATTACAAATTGTTGAAGCAAAAAAAAGAAGAGGGCGATTGCCGACCCTCTTCTTTTTACATTGGTTACATCTTAGGTTTTTCTTTGAAAAGGTCATCTATGGTTGCGCCAACCCTGGCATCACCGCCAAACACGCTGCCTGTCTCTTTTTTAGAGAATCTCTCAAGGTCTTTCTTGTAAATGGCGTCCGGGAGAGAAATATATTTTACCTGCTTCACAAGCTTGGAGGCGCTTCTGAGATAAAACTCTATAAACTCTTTTATCTCAGGCTTTTCAGCGGACTTCCGGCTGACATAGATAAAAATAGGTCTTGAAAGAGGCTGGTAAGAGCCGTCCTTGACCGTCTTCTCTGAAGGGGCGACAGGGCCTTTGCCGTCGTCGATCGCAACGAGTTTAAGCTTGTCGGTGTTTTCTTCGTAGTATGCCAGGCCGAAAAAGCCGAGGGAGTACATATCACCCCCGATGCCCTGGACGAGCACGTTATCATCTTCGCTGGCAGTAAAATCTCCCCTGCTGGACTTTGATTTGCCCGTAATTGCTTCAGTGAAATAATCAAAGGTCCCCGAATCGGTCCCGGCGCCGAAGAGGTTGATTTTTTTGTCGGGCCAGTTGGGTCTGATCTGGCTCCATTTTGTAATTTTCCCCTGTGCCGCAGGCTCCCAGAGTATCTTAAGCTCAGCAACAGTCATTGAAGCCGCCCAGGTGTTTTTCGGATTGACCATGACAGCAAGACCGTCATAAGCGACCGGAAGCTCAATATATTCAACACCGTTCTGTTTGCACACTTCAATCTCCTTGGCGAGAATAGGCCTTGAAGCGTCTGAAATGTCGGTCTCGCCCCTGCAGAACTTTTTAAACCCCCCGCCCGTGCCGGAGATGCCGACTGTTACGTTAACTGCTCCTTTTTTGGCCTTTTGAAATTCTTCCGCAACGGCTTCGGTTACCGGATATACCGTACTTGAACCGTCAATCTTTACAATCTTGACCTCTGCCCTTGTGACATTGGCCGAGGCCATAATTATGAGGGCAATAATGCCCAAGACAAGTTTTTTAATCATTTCTGATCCTCCATTTTATTTTTTTCTTAACTCTTAACTCTTAACTCTTGACTCTTATTTCTGTTTTTCACTCCCTCCTTTCATCATCAAAGATTTTTTCGATAAGGTGAAATATGCTTTAATCATTAAATTAATTTTAGCAGCAACTTGTTACAGGGATATTACACATATGTTAATTTTATGTTTAAGAGCAGTTCAGAACGATCTTTTCACTGGTTATGCTTTTCAGATAGAACGGGCATTTCCTGTGATTTTTTGTTTTGCAATATTCACTGAACTGAAATACGCCTGGCTTGTTAATTACAACAAAGACATTGCATGTCCGTCCTGCGCCAAGATAGGGACACCTGGAGATCTCCAATATTAAATTTCTTATTTTTTTGCTCTGCAATGCGTCATCATACATTTTCATGCAGCCGCCTCTATTTTCTTTTGATGATCTGCGGTTAAATTATCCGGTGGTTCACGGATTATCTGAATTATGTAATATCCACTCGTTTCCTTTACAGTTGTTTTGCACTCTAAAAGTATTTCAGCGAAACCTTTTATCGCCATGCACTTTTCATATTCATGAGAATCAACGAAAACCAGCACCTCTTCATTTTGTGTCCTCATACTCACAGCCTCGCTGACTTGCATAAATGCATCAAAGTAGGGAATATCTCTCATGTCAAGAATCATTGTTTTCCTCCCTTCATGCCACCAGATCAAGTGATTTATTGCATTTCATTAATGCCTCGAGCAGGAATAATCTGCATGTCTCAAAGCTGTTGCTGTAACAGCAGCTTTTGTCAGCGCACTCTACATGCTCGGGCTCAATCCCGGCAATCTCACAAATTCCAAATTTAAATTCAGGACACATACAACCTCCTTTTTTACTTTTCTGTTTTCTGCTGAAGATAATTGTGGCATAATTGTTGATGTTTAGATTAGCAAAGCTTTATTGCAGGAATATTAACGGCGTGTTACATTTTGAAGAAATTAACATAGGGATCCATCACATTCAAAATATTATTGAACCATGGCTTTTCGGGCCTGGAGAATGGGGCAAGCCTGTTATAAAACCAGCAGGATGGCCTTGCAGATGGCCCATGAAAGGAAGATGCACGCCGGCAGTGTGAGTATCCACGCCATTATGATATTCCCGCCTATCCCCCATCTTACTGCGGAAAGTCTCTTTGATGCGCCTACGCCCATTATCGTGGATGAGATAATGTGTGTTGTTGAAAGAGGAAGTCCTATCCTCGATGCGATTTCAATTATCGTTGCCGCTGAAGCCTCTGCCGCAAATCCATGAATGGGTTTCAGATGCACAAGGCGCATGCCGAGGGTTTTTATGATCCTCCACCCTCCAACGGCTGTTCCTGAAGCCATTGTCACCGCGCATAAAATGATGACCCACAGCGGCACATTAAAATCCGGAAGATTATAAAAACTGACGAGCGCCAGCGTTATAATCCCCATGGTCTTTTGCGCATCATTGCTGCCGTGACTGAACGCCATATATGCCGCCGACACAATCTGCATCCTGTTGAAAATGCCGGTGACGGTCGAAGGCGCGGAGTTTTTAAATATCTTTATAAGCAGCATCATCAGAAGGAAACCGAGAGCCAGTCCGAACAGAGGTGAAACAACCAGTCCTGTAAGCACCTTATAAACACCCTTTTGAATAATGACCCCCGGGCCTGCGGAGGCGATTGTGGCGCCGACAAGGCTTGAAAGGATTGCATGGCTTGAAGATGTAGGAAGCCCGTAATACCAGGTTATCAGGTCCCAGATAATAGCCGACAGGAGAGCGGAAATTACGGTCACCTGTGTGACTGACGCGGCCTCCACAAGACCGGAGCCTACGGTCTTTGCGACAGCCGTTCCGGACAGGGCCCCGACCAGGTTGAGCCCCGCCGCCATTATTACCGCTGTACGGGGAGACAGTACGCGGGTTGATACCGATGTAGCAACGGCGTTTGCAGTATCATGAAAACCATTTATGAAGTCGAAAACAGTCGCAAGGATTATTACGCAAACAAGTAGAAAGAAGGTATCATGCATGTTTAAGGACTATAGTTTCCAGAACGTTTGCAACATCTTTGCATTTGTCCGATGCGTCTTCAAGATGTTCATAAATTTCTTTCCATTTAATAATGGTAATGGGGTCGTCTTTAAAGTCGTCAAACAGCTTGGCCAGGGCGTCCCTGAAATCCCGGTCCATCCTGTTTTCAAGCCTGTTGATTTCTATGCAATGTTCCTGCATGTGGGAATAATTCTTTTCCTTGAGCTTGTGTATTGCCTTGTGTATTACTTCCGCTGTCATGAGGAGATTTTTTGCCATGGCTGTCGCCTCTGCAGTTGATTCATTCAGTTTAAAAACCGACATCCTGTCTGTAGCGCCCCATATAAGGTCCAGGACATCATCCAGCCTTGATGCAAGGGCGTGTAAGTCCTCCCTGTCTATCGGCGTGATAAAGGTCTTGTTGAGTTTCTTCATGATATCGTGTGTCAGGATGTCGCCTTCCTGTTCAACCTCATAGATCTCCTTTGTCTTTCGCTCGAGATCGGTGAAATTTTCCATAAGCGCAACAAGGAGGGCAGCGGCCTTTGTAAGGTTTACGGCGGCAGTATCGAATATCTCGAAGAAATCTATTTCTTTTGGGAAGAATCTCATGCGCCTCATACATTATAAGAAACGTATGTATGATGTCAAATAAAGCAAGGTTTACTGCAGGATATAAACCCTTACTTCCGTCCCCCTGCCTTCTTCACTCAGTATCTTCATCTCCCAGCCGTGCGCCTTTACGAGATGTTTTACAATCGCGAGCCCGAGCCCTGTGCCGCCGAGTTCCCGTGAGCGTGAGGGGTCCACCCTGAAAAACCTCTCCCCGAGTCTCGGCAGGTATTTCCCCGGTATTCCGGATCCGGTGTCTTTTACATAGACATACTGCATACCTTCATCACGTGACACTCCTATGGTTATGCTGCCGCTCTCCGTGAACTTTATCGCGTTGTCAAGGAGATTGAGCAGGATCTGTTCCAGCTTGTCCCTGTCGGCCCTGATTGTCATATTGTCCGGCTCAAGTGATTTCCTGAGAGCAATATTTTTTCCTGCGGCCTGCACAACGAGGGCGTTCATCGCACTGTCAACAACATCTGATATATCAACATCGGTTTTATCGATCCTGATTACTCCAAGCTCAATCTTTGATATGGTCAGCAGATCTTCAACAATCCTGTTCAGGCGCTCGCTCTGGTTCTTTATGGTATTCAGGAATTTCAGCGCATTGTCTTTGTCGAAAATCGCGCCGTCAAGCAGGGTTTCGGCAAATCCTTTTATCGCCGTCACGGGAGTTTTTATTTCATGAGAGACGTTTGCCATAAAGTCCTTTCTCATCTGCTCAAGTTTCTTCATCTGTGTGATGTCATGAAAAACCGCCACGAAACCTGATAGTTTCCTCTCTTTATAAAACAGGGGGGAAACTTTTGCGGTCAGGTATTTTTCTTCGGGATAATCAAATGCAAGTTCGGAGAAACCGGGGGAAAGACTCTGTCTGACTTCGTCGATGAGGGTAATAAAGTCCGGATTCCGCACTACCTGAATTAACGGCCGGCCCATTAAATCGCTGCCGCCGAAAAGTTCTGTTGCCGCCCTGTTAGCCTGTTCAATGACACCGTTTGTATTAATAAGCAGGAGGGCGTCAGGGATGTTCTTTAATATTACATCGAGACGGTTTTTCTCTTCTTCCCGTTTATCCAGATTTATTTTCAGTTCTTCAGCCATATCATCCAGGTTCTGCGCAAGCTCGCTGAATTCCCCGGCATGTTTGAGAAAGAGCCTGCTGCCGAGGCTGCCTTTTGCCAGCGACCGTGAAAAATCGATTACCTGAAGGACGAAGCCCCTTATCCGTTCCGTATGCCAGATCAGCAGTATTCCGGCTGACAAAAAGAAAATAATGACAACGGTATTTATTTTCAGCCTCAGGACATTAATACTTTTATCTACTTCTCCGAGCGGCACAGCCAGCCTGATGAAGCCCTGAAGCGTGTCATCCTTCATGATCTTTTGCGCAAGATAAAAGAGATCATACCGCACTGAATCGCTGTGCCTTATTGTCCAGCCTGTACCCGCAATGATTGATTCCTGTATTTCCGGCCGGTCCATATGATTTTCCATGGAAGCGGAAAGCCTGTCGGAATCACCCAAAACCCTGCCCCCGGAATCTATGACCGTCACCCGCGCTCCGGTTTTTTCTTTTATCCTCTTGCAATAATTATCAAGGTCTGCCGCCGGGTCGAAAATGATATTTTCCGCCATAAGGCCGGCTTGTATTGAGAGGTTGTCCTTCAGCCCGTCGATGTAATGGTTACGGACTATGCGGGTAATGTAGAAATCGATGAAGAAAATGGAAAGCAGCAGAACTAACGCATACAATATAAATAATCGCCTGAATATCCTTCGTTTCATAGTTTCAAAGCCATAACTTATTCAACGTCCACATCAACGTAATACCCGACACCCCTTTTTGTTTTGATATACACAGGATTCGCGGGGTCCTCCTCTATCTGCGTCCTGAGGCGTCTTATATGTACATCCACCGTCCTCGGTTCAACAAACGCCTCATCTTTCCAGACAGCGTCAAGGAGCATGTCCCTGCTGAATATCTTTCCTTTCCTCTGCGCGAGATAATTAAGAAGCCTGAATTCAGTGGCGCTCAGTTTTATAAGCCTGCCCTGTCTTGTAACCCGGTATGTTTCAGCATCGATTTCCAGATCGCCGATTTTTATTGCCTTTTCCGCTGCCGGTTTTTCGCGTGTGCGCCTGAGGACGGCTTTTACCCGCGCAATGAGCTCTCTCGGGCTGAAAGGTTTAGTAATGTAATCGTCCGCGCCCATTTCCAGTCCCAAAACTTTGTCGAGCTCTTCACTCTTCGCGGTCAGCATGATGACAGGAATGGAAGAAGTGTTTTCAGATGACTTTAAAATCCTGCACAGCTCCATACCCTGTATTCCCGGCAGCATAAGGTCGAGAACGATCAGATCATAATGGTTTTTCCGGACCATGCGAAGGGCGTTTTCCCCGTCTGTCGACGTTTCCGTGTCAAACCCTTCTTTTCTCAGATTATACGAAACAAGCTCCAGGATGTCTTTTTCGTCATCGACGACCAAAACTTTTGCATTCATTAATTAAAAGTGTACCACAAGCAATGTTAAAAAATTGTTACATATATTATCTCAAACCCGAATCTTATTGACATTACAGGCATAAAGTTATACCATGTTCATAACAAAAATTCGGCAAGATAACATATATTATGCAAATCCAATAAGAAAGGGGGTGTCAAAGCTATGAGAAAATTATGGGTTCTCATCCTTTCCCTGGCATTGGCTTTTTCACTGAGCCTTGCAACAGGCTGCAAGAAAAAAGAAATGACAGAGGTCAAGGAAACAACCGAGGAAGCCGCCACAGAAATGAAGCAGGAAGGCGGAGAGCAGAAGATGGAGGAAAGCGCGCAACCCGCAGCTCCCGAGGAGAAAAAAGCAGCAGGAGGTTACCAGTAAACGCTTCCCTTGCTGAAACAGATTTCTCCGGCTTTTAAATGAGCCGATAACAGGTGTATTATTTGTAAATAAAAAGGGTCTGGAAAATTCCAGACCTTTTTTTATTTATTGCGGCCGGTGAGCCATAACCCACACTATCATGCACAAGTCATTTGATGTTGTCCCCCTCTTTCTTATAATGCCCTTAAAATTCTATCTGGATTGCCGGAAATGCTGCAACTCCTCCCTCAACGGCAACGGACTGTAACCCAGCGCATAAGCCTTCGAGCTTTCAAGCGTGACGTCCGGCGCCCTCGGCGCCGCCATCCTCATGTCATTCTGCAGGCATGGTATTAACCCGGCATCCCGATGCCCTGTGATTTCAGCTAACAACCTGCCGAAATCATACCTTGAAATGCGTTCAATCCCGCCCAGATGGATTATCCCTTTGACCCTCTGCAGCGCGACAAAAAGCCCCTTGCCCGCGGTTTGGGCGCTTACAGGATTTCTGAATTCGTCCGTAAACAACCGCAGCTCCCTCCCTTCTCTCATTGCCTTTATCATGGGCTGAATAAAACTTGAAGCCGACGGGGACTGCATGCCGAACATCAATGGCATGCGGCAGACCGCGGCGTCAGGGTATTCTTTCAATATTCCTTCTTCCGCTAACACCTTCTGTTCTCCGTAAATATTTATTGGAGAAACAGGGTCTTCTTCATGGTAAGGGGCTTTCAATCCATTGAAAACGAGATCGGTTGATGTAAAGACACAGGGGATCATAAAATCCGCGCATAAACCGGATATCCGAAGGGAGGCGTCCACATTTATTTTATGTGATTCTTCTTTATGTTTCTGGCAGTAATTGGGATCGGATATGGCCGCAGTATGGATAACTGCATCGGGACGGAGCTCACGAAACAGTTTTCCGAGATCTCCGAAATCAGTCAAATCAATCCTGATTATGTTGACGCCGTCGATTTCCGCAGTATGGGAAAAGACCGTACCGTATATGTCCCACTCATTTTTTGACAGATTACATATATTCCAGCCCAGGAACCCGCTGGCGCCTGTCACAAGTAGTTTTTTCATAGCGTGAAAATTAGTATTTCAAGTGATATATTTTACCCCTTCTTCTCCGCAATCGCAATTTCATCTTTAGCGATATTAATGCAGGCGTTTAAACCGGACATTTCTATTTTGCGTTGACATTCGCTAAGAATCTTCCTGCTGTTTCCCAGGGGTTGGATTAAAATTAAGCGGTGGATTTCAGAAGGCAGTTCGTGACTGCGAGCTATATTGCAAAACATTTTAATTAGTGCTATATTTAGTATGAAATTAAGCATCACAGGAGGTGTGATATGTCACAGATAAGTCCCTCGGAGGATATCCGCTCCGTAACCGACCTGAAACGCAATACCCGCGATATTCTCGACCATCTTCATGCCACCGGCCGGCCTGTCATACTAACGGTCAACGGCAAGGCGGACTCGGTGCTGCTGGACGTGCATGTTTATGAAAAACATCTGCAGGCGGGGAATCTTGCAAAACTGCTCGCCCCGGCGGAACTCGATATAGAAAGCGGGCGCACCCGTTCCGCCCGGAACTTTATCAAAGAGTTTAAGCGTGTCAAAAAAATTCAGCGTTGACATAACTGCAACCGCTGAGGCGGACGTCGCAGAGATATGGGAGTATATTGCGCAGGACAAACCGGAAACGGCAACCGCCTTTGTCCTGCGCCTGGAAGAGCAGATCGGCACACTCGAAAACTTTCCTGAGCGCTGCCGGCCTGTTCCGGAAAACGAGCTGCTCGGCACATCCTATCGCCATTTGCTTTATGGTAATTACCGGACCATCTTCAGGATTGCAGGGAACAGGGTAATCATCCTGCGGGTGCTGCATGGAACGCGGTTGCTGGATATCGGACTGCTGGAGGGGCTGGAGAAGGGAAGATGATGGTCCAGAGCGACAGTTTCGTATGTCAACGCCTATCGTGACATGTGGGATGATGAAAGAAGTTAGCTGAGCAGTACGCGTGGATTATATGTGTTCAAAAAAGCTGAAAGCTGACCGCTGATTGATGAAGGCTGCCTTTTTGCCTTTCCGCACTTTCCCGCTAAGAATTTTCTTGCTGTTTCCCAGGGGTTGGATTAAAATTAAGCGGTGAATTTTATAGGGACTAATTCAAGAAGGGCTACTCTTATATGAATAAGAAAGACCTCACAGAACGCGACATCTGCACAAAGTTCATCACTCCCAATATCGAGAAGGCTGGATGGGATGTGCAGTCGCAGATTCGGGAAGAGGTTTATTTCACCAAAGGCCGCATTATTGTCCGCGGGAAACTTGTTACCCGTGGTAAGGCAAAGCGCGCTGATTACATTCTTTACTATAAACCCAATATACCCATTGCGCTGATCGAGGCAAAAGATAATAATCACTCTGTTGGCGATGGCATCCAACAGGGGCTTGAATATGCGGCTACACTCGACATTCCCTTTGTATTTTCATCAAACGGTGACGGCTTTCTGTTCCATGACCGTACTGGATTAAACAGTCCGCTGGAAACAGAGTTAAAAATGGAGTCTTTCCCATCTCCAGGCGATCTGTGGCAGAGATACCTCAAATGGAAAGGCCTCACTCCTGATGAAGAGGGGATTGTCCTTCAGCACTACTTTGAGGACAGCAGCGGCAAAGAGCCACGCTACTACCAGCGTATTGCCATCAATAGGGCCATTGAAGCAATCTCAAAAGGACAGGACCGTATTCTCCTCGTTATGGCAACCGGCACCGGAAAGACTTACACTGCATTCCAGATAATATGGCGGTTGTGGAAGGCCAAACGAAAAAAACGCATCCTTTATCTCTCAGACCGTAATGTCCTCATTGACCAGACTATGGTCAACGACTTCCGTCCGTTTGGCAGCGTGATGGCGAAGCTCTCTACCTCTTCAAAGACAATAGAACGCACTGATGTTACAGAGGTCGCACTCGCGACAGCAGTCGACAGGAAACATCGGCGTATCGATACATCCTATGAGGTTTATCTTGCGCTTTATCAAGCCATCACAGGCCCGGAAGACCGTCAAAAACTCTTTCGTGAACTCTCTCCTGACTTTTTTGATCTTATCGTGGTCGATGAGTGTCATCGCGGCAGTGCGGCAGAGGATTCTGCCTGGCGGGAGATTCTGGAATACTTCTCTTCGGCTACGCAGATCGGTATGACAGCCACGCCGAAGGAAACGGAATACGTCTCCAACATTCATTACTTTGGGAATCCTGTGTACAGCTATTCTCTGAAACAGGGCATATATGACGGTTTCCTTGCGCCTTACAAAGTAATAAAGGTGCATCTTGATGTTGATATAGACGGTTACCGTCCTGCGTCCGGTGAGCAGGACAAATACGGATATGAGATCGAGGACCGAATTTATAACCAGAAGGACTTTGACCGGCAGTTGGTGATAGACGAAAGGACAAAGCGCGTTGCCCGCAAGGTGACAGAGTTTCTTAAAGAGAGCGGAGACCGTTTCCAGAAGACCATAATCTTCTGCGTTGATACCGAACACGCCAGCCGCATGCGTCAGGCATTGATTAATGAAAATGAAGACCTGGTGCGGCAGAACGAGCGTTATGTTATGCGCATCACCGGAGATGATGCCGATGGCGTAGCCCAGGTCGGCAACTTCATTGATCCTGAATCCAAATATCCGGTTATCGTCACAACTTCACGTCTTCTTTCTACCGGGGTTGATGCCCAGACCTGCCGCGTTATTGTTCTTGATCGCGAGGTCGGCTCGATGATCGAGTTCAAGCAGATCGTGGGGAGAGGCACGCGTGTTCATGAGGATGCGAAGAAATACTATTTCACCCTTATCGACTTCAGGAAGGCTACTAATCATTTTGCTGATAAGGATTTCGATGGTGAGCCGGTCCAGATCTATGCGCCGGACGAAGATGATCCGATTAGTCCGCCGGATGATGTGCCGCCGCCTGTTGATGAGGATGACCCTATCCCTACTGAACCTGGCGATGATGAAAATGTAATCGTTTATCCGGCCCAGGTTAATATCGGAATTGGCAGTATCGGGGATGCTCCACCGAAATATTACATTCACGGGAATCCAGTGAGAATATTGGCCGAGCGCATCGAGTATCTTGATCAAAACGGCAAGCTTGTCACCGAGACCCTGCGTGACTACTCAAAGAAGACGCTCCGCAAACACTACGCAAGCCTTGATGATTTTCTCAGGCGCTGGAAAGAGACAGAGCGCAAGCAGGCGATCATCGAAGAATTGGAGAATGAAGGTGTTTTTTTTGATGCCCTTGCTGAGGAAGTGAACAAAGACCTCGACCCCTTTGACCTGATCTGCCACGTTGCCTTTGACCAGCCGCCGCTTACCCGGCGCGAACGCGTGCAGAACATCCGCAAGCGTGATGTCTTTACAAAATACGGCGAACAGGCCCGGCTTGTGCTCGAAGCCCTGCTACAGAAATATCAGGATGAAGGTGTCACGGGACTCGACGATCCGCACATTCTTAAAGTCGCTCCTTTTGATGCAATGGGCACCCCGATCGAACTATTAAAACAATTCGGCGGACGTGACGGCTTTGAAAAGGCTGTCCACGAAATCCAATCCGCCCTTTATCAAGAGGTCGCTTAAACTATGTCGGTACGAAACATTGTTAAATCCATTCAGGATATCATGCGCCAGGACGTTGGTGTCGATGGCGACGCCCAGCGCATATCCCAGCTTTGCTGGATGTTCTTCCTCAAGATTATCGATGATCAGGATCAGGAAATGGAGTTGATGCAGGATGGGTACCGCTCTCCTATTCCCAAGAAATTCCGCTGGCGAACATGGGCTGCTGATCCTGAGGGTATCACAGGAGAGGAGCTTTTCACTTTTATTAATGATGAGCTTTTCCCGGCGCTGAAAGAACTCCCTGTCTCCGGCAAGGACGGCAGGCGTCGTGTAGTTCGGGATGTGTTTGAGGATGCGTACAACTATATGAAGTCGGGTCAGCTCATGCGGCAGGTGATCAACAAGATCACCGCAGTGGATTTCAACAATCTCAAGGAGCGCCAGCACTTCGGGGATATCTATGAACAGATATTGAATGACCTTCAGAGCGCAGGCAATGCAGGAGAGTACTACACTCCGCGTGCGGTTACATCGTTCATGGTAGACCGTATCGACCCGAAACCGGGCGAGATTTTATTCGATCCTGCCTGCGGAACAGGCGGCTTTCTCACTTGTTCAATTCGCCACATGCGCGAGCGCTACGTGAAGAAACCAAAAGACGAACAGAAAATGCAGCAGGGTCTTCGGGCGACAGAGAAAAAGCAACTCCCGCATATGCTATGTGTCACGAACATGCTGCTTCACGGTATCGAAGACCCTTCCTTTGTCCGTCATGACAATACGCTCGCACGCCCATACATTAGCTATACTCAGTCTGACCGCGTGGATATAGTACTGACCAACCCTCCGTTTGGTGGGCGTGAGGAAGACGGCATTGAGACCAACTTCCCCAAACACTTTCAGACACGAGAGACAGCAGACCTGTTTCTTGCCCTTATCATGCGTCTGCTAAAATCCGATGGCCGCGCTGCTGTGGTATTGCCGGATGGCACATTATTTGGTGAAGGCGTTAAGACCCGGCTGAAGGAGCATTTGCTTGAGGACTGCAATCTCCACACTATTGTCCGTCTGCCGAACAGTGTCTTCAAACCTTACGCATCTATCGGCACTAATCTCCTTTTCTTTGAGAAAGGCACACCTACGAAGGAAATCTGGTATTACGAACACCGTGTGCCGGAGGGACAGAAGGCATACTCAATGACAAGGCCGATCCGCTTTGAGCATATGAAACCATGCATTGATTGGTGGGAAAAGCGGGAGGAGAATGAAGTTGCATGGAAGGTCACGATAGACGAGATCAAGGCGCGTAATTACAACCTCGATTTCAAGAATCCGCATGTTGTCGATGAAGATCATGGCGATCCGGCAGAGCTGCTGGCCAAACTTGAGCAGAGCGAGGCTGAGACCGCCAGGCTTCGTGATAAGCTGAAGGCTATTCTGAAGGAGGCGCTGCTGAGATGAAGAGAGGCAAAAATGCCATGACCTTTGAACACCTTGTCGCGTCTATCAGGCAAGTTCATGATGAACTGGCAGCACAAGCCGGCAGGGCAGTTAACATCAGTTTGACGTTAAGAAACTGGATGATAGGTTTCTACATTGCTGAATTTGAGCTGCGTGGTACGGACAGGGCCGGATATGGAGACAAGCTTTTGTCTGAATTGGCTAACGAGCTCAGGCAACATAAAGTCAGCAACTGCAACCGGCGGCAGCTTTATGATTACCTTAAGTTTTACCGGACATATCCGCAAATTGTGCAGACAGTGTCGGCACAATTCCAAAACCTGCTGTCACAGGGAGTTGTAAAGGCTGCTGAAAAAGTGCCGACAGCGTCGGCACAATTGATACGACATCCGGAAAACTTGTTCAACCGCCTGTCTTATAGCATGTTCAAACTGCTTGTGGATGTGGACAACGATACTAAACGCACCTTCTACGAAATTGAGTGCATCCGCGGCAACTGGTCGGTGCGCGAACTCAAGCGGCAGATCAACAGCCTGTACTATGAACGCTCAGGGTTGTCCAAAGACAAGAAAAAGCTCTCCGAACTTGCACGGTCCGGCGCTGAAACAACCGAGCCGAAGCTGAATATCCGCGATCCCTATATTTTTGAATTCCTCGGTCTGAAATCCAAAGAGGTTATGAGTGAATCAGCGCTGGAAGATCAACTGCTGGACAAACTTCAGGAGTTCCTTCTGGAGCTTGGGCACGGTTTCTGTTTTGAGGCCCGGCAAAAGCGTATTCTTATTGGCAAAACTCACAACTTTGTCGACCTGGTGTTCTACCACCGCATTCTCAAATGTCATGTGCTGGTGGAACTAAAGCAGGCAGAATTCAGCCATGAAAATATTGGCCAGCTCAACACGTATGTAAGCTGGTATAAGAAGAACATAATGAGCACCGGTGACAATCCTCCAGTTGGCATACTCCTCTGTACCAGCAAGGACCACGCGCTTGTAGAATACGCCCTCGCCGGAATGGATAACGGCCTTTTCGTGTCCAGGTATCAGCTTGAACTCCCGAAGAAAGAAGAGATGCAGCGGTTTATTGAGAAACAGATGAAAGAGGCAGGGGAATAACGACAACCTATGAACCCTGAACGGTTATTGCAGAACTTTGACCGCCTGATCAATACGCCTGATGCTGTGCCGCGCCTGAGGAGGTTTATTCTCGATCTGGCTGTGCGGGGGAAGCTCGTGGAGCAGAATCCGGAGGATGAACCGGCGGCAACAGTGGAGTCCTTAGATGTCTCGTTTCATCTTCCATCATCATGGTGTTGGAAAAGCGTCCGTGATCTCGGTATAACTCAAACTGGCTCAACGCCACCAACCGGAGAGCAGCATCATTACAACGGACATATCCCCTTCATTAAGCCAGCAGCCATAAGCGAGGGCGTTATCAATTATGGGGGACAAGGTCTCACGGAATCTGGTGTTAGAGAAAGTAGAGTCGTTCAAGCTGGAGCTATCTTGATGGTCTGTATCGGGGGATCGATTGGAAAGGCAGCGCTTGTGAATCAGACAGTGTGCTTCAACCAGCAAATAAACAGTGTGTCCACAAATGAAGGAATAGATGCTCACTATGTTCTTATTGCCATGCAATCGCCATATTTTAAAGCTCGCGTTGTGGACACTGCTGCTCAGGGGACACTTCCAATCATAAGTAAAGGCAAGTGGGAACGCCTGTTAATTCCTCTCCCACCCCTCGCCGAACAACAGAGAATTGTGGCTAAGGTGGATGAATTGATGAAGCTGTGCAGCGAGTTGGAGGCTCATCTTACCACGAATATGACAGTCAGCCGGAAACTTCTTGAGGCAACACTGCAAGAAGCTATTGGTGCTAATTTCTGAATGGAGGCCAATAAACCATATGACAACTTTTGATTCAACTAAAACAGCACTAAGTAAACTGTTGGAGCAAATCATGGAGGGTAAAATCCAGCTTCCTGATTTTCAGAGAGGATGGGTTTGGGATGATTCCCATATTCAATCATTATTGGTGAGTATCGCACGCTCTTTTCCTATAGGTAGCGTTATGCTGCTTGAGACTGGAGGCACAACCCGCTTTCAAATACGCTTGGTTGAGGGTGTTTCCCCTGACTTAAAAACAAATGAAATGGTCGAGAAGTTAATTCTCGATGGACAGCAGAGGCTTACTTCCCTGACGCAGGTACTAAAGATAAACTCTGCTGTAAAAACCAAAGACGATAAAAATCGTGAGGTTCAGAGATTCTATTATATCGACATTGAGAAGGCTCTTACAGGAAACAGCGGAGTCGATGATGCAATCGTTGCCGTCGATGAGAAAAAAACGTTACGTAAAAACTTTGGTAGAGACATTGTTCTTGATCTCAGTACCCCTGAAAAGGAATTTGCGTCCTTCTATTTCCCGTGTAATCAGATATTAAATTCCGATAAATGGGAAGAGGGTCTGATGGCTTATGATACGGCAAAGTTCGCTCGTTATATGGAGTTTAGGAAGTTCATTCTTAACGCTTTTCGGGAATATCAGGTACCTCTTATTGAGCTGAAGAAGGAAACGAGCAAAGAGGCGGTATGTCTTGTTTTTGAAAAGGTGAACACTGGCGGAGTGCCTTTGTCAGTGTTTGAACTTGCCACGGCAACCTATGCAGCCGATGGCTTTAATCTTCGGGATGATTGGTATGGTAATACACTTACGAGTGTGGACGGTAGACACAAGACGTTCGTAAGTAAACCATTACTTCGTGATATTGAGCCAACAGAGTTTCTTCAAGGTCTTTCACTCTTGCACACATTCGAGCGACGTAATGACGATGTACTCGCAGGTCGAACCGGCAAAGATGTCACAGCAGTTAGTGCCAAGCGTGAACACGTATTAGCCCTCCCGCTTTATGCTTACAAAAAGTGGGCTGACAAGCTGACAAATGGCTTTCTTGAAGTAGATCGCTTCTTGAGGATGGAAGGTCTCTACCATCCAAAATTCTTACCCTATCGCAGTCAGATAATTCCATTGGCAACTGTTATGGTTCATCTTGCTGAGAGGTGGCTTGAGCCGGTAATTCGTCAAAAGATTGCTCGCTGGTATTGGTGCGGCGTCCTTGGTGAACTGTATGGAGGTGCCGTTGAAACCCGTATAGCACTGGATTTGCAGAACCTCATTGATTGGATTGATAATTCTACAGCAGATGAGCCGGTGACGGTAATTGCGGCAGGATTTCAACCTTCGAGACTTGAAACCTTGCGTACGCGAACAAGCGCTGCATATCGAGGTATTTATGTTCTCCTGCAACGACATGGGTCAAAAGATTTCTTTTGGAAAGCACGAATGATAGACCTTGATCGAGATGAATATAAAATTGATATTCACCATATTTTCCCCAAAGACTGGTGCCAAACTCAGGGGATAGCCCCAAAAGTATTTGATTCAATTATCAACAAAACACCTATCTCATACAAAGCAAATCGTATGATCGGTGGTAAGGCGCCTTCTAAGTACTTACAGCAAATTCAGGAACATTCACAAGTACAAATCTCCACAGCTGAGCAAGACGATATTTTGGCGTCTCACATTATTGATCCTAGGTTGCTTCGTGCAGATGATTTTACAAGCTTTTTTGAAAAAAGGAAGAAAGACCTGCTTGGAATTATTTCTTCTGCAATGGGCAAACAGATTCTTACAGCTGAGAGCGAACCTCCTGCACAAGATGCTGACGAAGAAGAAGAAGACGAGGATTAGCTTAATAAAATCGATGCGACACCACGTCGAAACGGGGTCTATGTGTAGGGATTGATTTTTCATTTGTTACTGTCATATTATCTGACAATGGCAATCTTATATAAGTAGTGAGGTCATGAAAACCGTTAAATATGAAATAAAACTCAAAGGGCTTGCGACGCCCGATGGAACTATTTCTGTAAAGGCGCTCCTCGACCTTATGGGCAGTCTTACCGACTGCGCTGAACGCGGTGAAGAGATATTCGCGGAGATGCCGCAGGCATTCACTGATATGGAGCTTTTTGGCGAAGTCCTGCAAAAGCCGGATAGAAAAGACTGGCTGCAGAAGGTTTGGGCTCAGTGGCCCGCAGTACCGCCGGGCGAAACGCTTCTTGAAACAATAGCGGCGAAAGGGATGTCTCAGGCGGAGCTTGCTGAGCGCACCGGCAGACCCAAAAAGACAATCAATGAAATCATCAAAGGGAAGGCCGCTATCACTCCTGAAACTGCATTGCAATTTGAACGTGTTTTGGGCATGCCCGCAGGTTTTTGGAATAATCTGGAGCGCAATTATCAGGAGACGCTGGCAAGGATTAATGAACAAAAGAATTTGCATCGGCAGATTAGCTGGCTGAAGAAGATTCCTTTGAATGCACTCATCAATAGGGGATGGGTCAGGAAGCATGCTGATAGTGTTCAGCAGCTTCAGGAAGTTTTGAATTTCTTCGGCGTTGCATCTCCTGAACAATGGGAATTCAGATGGCGTGGGGCCCAGGTTTCATATCGGAAATCTCCTGTATTTCAGGGTGACCCTTATGCTGTTGCCGCGTGGCTTAGAATGGGCGAGTTGGCCGCCCGGGATATTAGCTGTAAGCCTTTTGACGCCTCAACGTTCAAGAATGCTCTTTCGGGCATCCGTCAGCTTACGGTTAAACCGCCTGAGCTTTTTCAAGGGGAAGTCGTTCGGTTAAGTGCTGAGGCAGGTGTTGCCGTTGCCTTCGTGCCAGAGATCCCCCAAATAGGGGCTTCCGGTGCAACATGGTGGATGACTCCAGCTAAAGCCGTTATTCAACTGAGCCTCCGTTACAAAACCGATGACCAGCTATGGTTCAGTTTCTTCCACGAGGCAGGACATATCCTTCTGCATGGCAAAAAAGAGGTTTTTATTGAGGGGGATGGCAAGAGTTCAAAAGAAGATGAGGCCGATCAGTTTGCCTCTGATTTTCTGATTCCCCCGAAACAGTACAGGCTGTTCATCCAAGTTGGAAAGTGCAGCAAAGCTGCTATTCAGACATTCGCTTCTGAACTTGGCATTGCTCCCGGCATTGTTGTGGGAAGGCTTCAGCATGATGCCAAACTCCACCATAGCCACTGTAATTACCTGAAGCGGCGTCTTGCATGGGCTCCCACGGTATCGATCTAACAGGCGTTAATACCAGAGCTTAAAAGAGATGGACATGTTGCAACACGCCCCTGCATCCATGAAAAATGTTACAATAATTTCCATCATAACCAATCTCGCAAAAGGATTACAATGCTCAAGGCAATACCTTTAGATGAAATAAAATACATCCTCCTCGACATGGACGGCACATTGCTGGACCTGTATTTTGACGATTATTTCTGGGGGCATCTTGTGCCTGAAAAATACGCTGAGAAACACAACATGACCTTCGGCGCCGCAAAAGAGTATTTATACGGGACTTACAAATCCCACGAAAAGACCCTGAACTGGTGCGATATCGATTTCTGGTCAAAGGAGCTCCATCTCGATATCCCGGCACTAAAAGAGCAGATAAGGCACCTTATAGAAGTCCATCCACACGTGATAGATTTTTTAAAGATGATGAGGAGACACAGGAAAAAGATATTCCTTCTGACTAACGCCCATTTCAAGACGGTGAAGATTAAATTCAACAAGACGCAGATAGGAAAATACTTTGACGACGTGCTCTGCTCTTTCGATGTCGGTCATCCCAAAGAGTTCCCGGAGTTCTGGCACAAAGCGGAAAAGAAGCTGAAATTCGACAAAGAGCATTCCCTCTTCATAGACGACACCGAAGACGTACTGAAAACAGCGAGGGACTTCGGCATCAGGTATCTGCTTTTCAAGGCCCGCGCAAGCTCGAAGGCGGAGCCTAAAAAAACCGGAGAGTTCCGGACCATCCATGATTTCAGGGAGTTGATGGACCGTGATATATGATGTTTTCCGAGCCTTCCACCAGAGACCAGTAAATTGAGCGGGCGTCTTCTTCGTTAACCGTCAAGTAGATGGAAGTAAACGGCCTGCCCCTGAATGAATTCCACAGGGTGAGGATTGGACGGGACAAATACCAGCCTGAATAATCAGCGGCGCGGTACACTCCGGAAACAAACCCCGCCTTCTCCGGCCTCACGGATATATGAACGCCGTTGCCGAATTCCATGCGGTAGCTTGTCGGCATGTCCTGGAGCTCCAGCGCCTCAATATCGAACGCGCCCGGCGCCGGGGTTGTCGCGGTATTGTTCTCTTCTTCCTTGTTCTTGTCCGGATCGATCTTTACCCTTTCAGGTTCAAACAACGCGCTCTTTCTGATCATGAGCAGCGGTTTTGAGTCAACAGCGTCACCCCAGAATGAGACGTCTTCGATCTTCATTTGTCTCAGCGCGATCCCGCGCGATTTCAGTAAAACCACTCTGTCTTTCAGGTTGAAGACAAAATATATAATGGGTTTCTTTGCCAGGACCAGCTCCGACTGAAGGAGAAAGTCCTCAGCGCCCGCTCTTTTTGCGCTCACGGACGCCGCATCTGAGCACAGAGTGAGGGGAAAAATAAGAATGGCAAGAAGGCAGAGGAGGGTTTTCATTCTAAAAGATCAGGACCTTTGTGCCGACGGGAATATTGCTGTAAAGCTCTTTCAGGTCTTTATCTCCGACCCTGACGCATCCATGTGTCACGTTACGGCCCAGGAGCCTTGTATACAGGGTCCCGTGTATCATGTACCCGTCGCCGAGGTCGAGTGCATAGTCTCCGAGCACCCCTTCTTCGAGCCTGTCCCTGAAGTTTTTAGGGACTGTTTCCCCTTCCTCTATAAAGGCCCAGTCAGGCTTGGTCCATACGGGATTTGTTTTCTTTAATTGGACGGAACGCTCGCCGCGAGGCGTATCAAAAATCCATTGCCTGTTGCCTGCCGGGTCTTTCAGGATACTGCCGCTGCCTGTTGAGACGACGATCTCTTTCAGGGTGTTATTTCCGTTTCTGACATAAATCCTGTTTTTTGCCGTGTCTATTACAAGATAGGTCCCTTTGGGCGCAAGGTTGGCGATCTTTCTTTTCATGGCATCGCTTTTTTTGCGAAGCTCCGGCGCTGATTTTGCGTCAGCCGTTTTCCGTGAATCCGTCAGGGCATTGCCGTGTCTCGAGAGATAAAAACCGCAGGCCTCAAGCGCCAAAAAAACAATAAAAATTATAAGCAGTGTAACAAGTATTTTCTTCTTCATTTCTATAAGTCCTTAATCGAGGAAGAGATTATATTATTATCATCAATCGCCCCGACGATTGTAACCGGGGTCCCCACGTCAACCATATGATAGAGTTCATCGATATGCCTGTTTTCCATAGCAATGCATCCGTATGTCATTCCTTCTTTCCCGCCGCCGTGTATTTCGATAAGGCCGCCTATGCCGGCGCGCGCGGGAACAAGCCCTTTCCTTTTAGCGGCCGCAAATTGTCTTAAATCTTCTTCATTCGGGTAGTTTATAAGCAAGGCCTTGAAATAGCGGCTCCCCGGCAGTTTTTTGGTAATGTAGTATTTCCCTTCAGGGGTTGCAAGGTCGCCCGCGTGTAGCTTGTCATGAAAACCATTTTTCCCTAATCCTATGGAATAAGTTTTATAAGAGACGCCGTTTTTATAAACAACAAGCTTTCTGTCAATCTTGCTGACAAAAATTGAGCAAATACCCTTCTCCTTTGAGGCCTCAATGGTCTCGTTTACCCACTTCCGCCATTTTGCTATCTGTCCCTTATCGGCGTATCTGCTGAGCACCGGAGAGATTACCTCCTGGGCCGACGCTATATATACCGGAATAATCCTGAGTTTTTTCTCGGCCTCAGGATATTTCCCTTTCTCCGTCAGGCGCTGGGCCTCATCCAGAAGGAGCTCCGCGCTCATTAATTGTCTTCTTGAGAGCCTTCCTTCATTAATAAGAGAGGTCAGTCTTTTAAGTGTCTCCAGCCTGTTCTGAAAATATGTAAGCCGGCCTGCAATAGCAGTTAACTTTATCTGTTTCTGTTCTTCGATACTGCTGAGGAGGTTGTTGCCGTCAGCAAGGATATCACTGAATTCTTTCCGGACGGCTTCATAATCCCTGAACCAGGCAAACCGGCCCTGTTCTTTTATAAGCAGGTCTTTCCCGCTTCTGAGAGCTGACTTATAAGCCCTGTACTCATGGGGCGCATAAATTTCAGCGCCGGCCCTCCAGAGATCGTGCTCCTGCGTTTCCGCGATCGTAACCTCTGAAGGTACCGGCGCTGTGTTGCATCCGTAGAGTATGCTCAGGCACACAAAAACGAAAGAGCTTATTATGCCGTGAACAAACCGTAAATGCATTTTCCTTATTTTTTCTTTTCCATAGCCATGGTGATCTGGTTGGAAACTTCCGCTGCCTTGTCCTTTATTCCGTTTGCCTTGTCAAGGGCAGCCATGTAGTCTTCTCCGTCGATCAGGCTCTGTACTTCGGCAAGAGACGCTTCAAGTCCCGCGATATCGGCGCGCATGGCCTCGATGTCGGCCTTGGTGCCTTTTCCTTTCGGGGCCTTGCCTAACATCGCCTTTGCGTCGCTGACAGCGGTTGTTGCAGCTTCCAGAGAGGCCACAGCGTCATTTTTTGCCTTTTCTTTCCTTGCCGGGATCTCCGCTTTCAGGGCGTCTGAATCTGCTTTTACTTTTGCAAGCATCTCTTTTGCCTTGTCATAGTTCTTGAAGAATTTGCCGTCCTGGACCTTGACTTCATCCGTTGCGGCAGTCAACTGGTCGTTGAGGGATTTTACTTCTTCAGCAGCGTACTTGTCGCCGCCCTCCGCGATTACGGCATCGATTGCAGCCTTTGTGTCATTCATCTCCTGCGTGGGCTGCTTTGCGCAAGATACCAGAACTACTAACATGGTCAGAGCTACTGTTAAAGAAAGTAACAGTTTTTTCATGTTATGTTCCTCCTTTCTCATAGGTTATAATTAATACCAATGGTATCAGAGGAAACTATAACGCAATTTGGATGCCACATAGAATCTATTCTAAAACAAGGCGTTCTAAATCCGCAATCCTCCCTATTTGAGGAATCTATTCTTATTTGGGGAAGGTTGAGGATTGTATTTGTCTGACTTGGGCGAGCAGTTGAAGTGTAAAAAAATCAGCAGGGGTTGCCCTGATAAAAGTATTCGGGCAACCCCTTTTTTTTTGAAGGCCCCATGGAGTAAATTACATCAGTCATGATTGCCCTGAAAGTCAGCAAGCACAAGACCGGCCCTGTCATAAACCGCCATCCCTGGGTCTTCTCAGGGGCGCTGGAAGACATCCCCGACAATCTGAAACCTGGAGCTCCGGTGAAACTGGTTACCTCAAGCGGCAACTACCTGGCAGGCGGTTATTTTAATTCCTATTCTCAGATAGCGGTGCGAGTATGGGGTTATGATGAGCATGAAGAAGTTGACAGAGATTTTTTCGTAAGACGCGTAATGAGGGCTTATGAGATCAGGAAAAGATATGTTGAAAGCCCTGAGACCGATTCCTATCGTTTGATTAACGGTGAAAGTGATTTCCTGCCGGGGTTCATTGCCGATAAGTACGGCAGTCACCTGGTAATACAATGCCATACCCGCGGCATTGAATTCTGGAGAGACGCTGTCGTCAATGCATTGATTGAGGTAATGAAGCCTGCCGGAATATACGAGAAATCGGAGACCCCCTCAAGGAAGATCGAAGGGATGGAATACCGGTCGGGGCTGCTGTACGGGACTGTTCCGGATTTGGTAACGATAAGGGAAAACGGTTTTAATTTTCTGGTAGACATCAAACAGGGGCAGAAGACCGGATTCTACCTGGACCAGCGCGATAAGCGCCATGCCCTTTTGAAATACTCCAGGGACAAGGCCGTCCTTAACTGTTTTTCTTATACGGGCGGTTTTTCGGTCTACGCGCTGAAAGGAGGAGCGCAGAGGGTCATAAGCGTCGACGCCTCGTCTCCCGCGCTTGAGCTTGCAAAGGAAAACATTAAACTGAATAAACTTGATATCGGGAAATGTGAATTTGTCTCTGAAGATGTAAAAAAATATCTGAAAAATGTCCCGGCTGCTGACTTTAATCTGATTATTCTTGACCCGCCCGCCTTTATCAAAGACAGGAGGAAGAAGAAGGAAGGGCTGATCGGTTACAGGACCATTAATGAAATGGCCCTTAAGATCTTACCGGAAGACGGGACACTTCTGACCTGTTCCTGTTCAGCCCATCTGTCGCTGCAGGATTTCCGATACCTCCTGACGGAAGCGGGAGGGCGGATGAGGAAGTCCCTGCGGATACTGGAAACTTACACTCACGGGACAGACCACGCCGTGTCGGCGCCTTTCCTGGAAGGCGAATACCTGAAGTGTTTTTTTCTCAGTCTTTAACTGAAGTTAAACATGGGCCGCCTCGACGCGGCTCATGTCTTCGGCCTTGCATTACCCGGGCGGAGCGCTGTTTTGTCCTGCACTTTGAACCCGGCTATGCTTGACTTCAGTTTAGAGGCGAATTGCGCTATATCGTGACTCGCCCTGGCTATCCGGCCCGCGCCGGAGGAAGTCCCTTTTATTATTTCAGCCACATCCTCTATGTCCCCGCTTATCTGCTCCGCAGCAGCAGACTGTTCCTCGGTTGTAGCGGCCATCTGCCTTATTATGAGTGATAACTCTTCTACCTGGGCGACTATATCTTTAAGCGCTGCGCCGGCATCTTTTGTAAGCCTTACCCCGTCTTCCACCGCCACGAGCTCATCCTCTATGCTTGATAAAGACTTCACTGTGTCCTGTTGTATTATTCCGATCGTTTCCCCTATTTCTTTTGTCGCGGTTGTTGTCTTCTCTGCAAGCTTCCTCACCTCGTCCGCCACAACAGCAAAGCCCCTTCCCTGCTCCCCCGCCCTTGCAGCCTCAATAGCGGCATTAAGGGCAAGCAGATTTGTCTGGTTCGCTATATCGTCTATTACCTTGATAATATTGCCGACATCCTGGGAACGGCTGCCGAGGATGGCAACTACCTGGCTTGTCTCCCTGGTCGTATCGGCAATGCTGTTGATGCTGGTTATGGCCTTCTCAACTATTCCGCTGCCTCTCGCTGCTGCTTCATTGGCCTTTTTTGCCGCTTCCGCGGCCCCTGAGACATTCCTTGCGATATCAGCGATGGCAGAGCTCATCTCATGGGATGATGAAGCCACCTGTGATGTCCTGCTGCCCTGTTCTTTTGAGCCGTCGGCAATAAGCGAGGCGGAGCCTGACATCTCTTCCGAGCTTGAGGCAAGACTGCCGGCAGCCGACTTAACGTCATGAATGACGATGTTGATTTTATGGACAGCCTTATTTAATTCACGGGCGAGATCGCCGAGCTCGTCATTCCCTGATTCATTAATCCGTACGCTGAAGTCCCCCTTGCTTAGTCTCCCTGCCGCGTCAAGAATTTCCCTTAGGGGGCCGGTAATGGACCGGACCAGACAGAAACCTGTGACAGAAACCGCGACAGCCGCTGACAGCATGATTACGGAAACGCTGCTGTTTAACCGGAACGTCCATACGCCTAAAGCTGCCATCAGGACTGCCGGGACCATAAGACCTAATGTGATTTTAGCGGTTATTTTTAAATGATTACAGCGC
This sequence comes from Nitrospiraceae bacterium, assembly GCA_003599505.1. Taxonomy (GTDB): domain Bacteria; phylum Nitrospirota; class Thermodesulfovibrionia; order UBA6902; family UBA6902; genus SURF-23. The sequence goes on from QZKO01000027.1 coordinate 28,349, forward strand.
ATAAAAAGCTCTCCGAATTTCTATTGAAAATTGCACTAATAATTATAACGGAGAACCGCTTATATAAATAGGAAGACGACTGATTATTCTGTAAGATTTTGTCCTACAGAGAAAATGAGGAGAAAAAAAACCCGCTGCTTCAGTTATGGGCAGCGGGGTTGAGAAAACCTATGTTTATTCTTTTATATACCCCTTTCCTTCTCCTTTAAAGAAGTCCAGGACCTTCATTACATCGGGGGACGGAGCGCCTTTTGTTATAAGCATAAGAGGCCTTGAAATCTCACGCGTCTCAACGACCTTCACTTTTTCCTTATTCCCCGGAAGGGTTATAAACCCCTGGCTTACGGCGCCTATGCCCTCAGGGAAAAAATTCACCATGTCGACTTCCTTCCTTGTTGTCTCGACCACTATCGCCGTGGCTGCATAAGGCTCTCCGTCCATGATCGTTTTCTGGAAAACCTTTTTTGTTGCCGAGCCGAGATGGGACGTTACCACTATCACCGGCATATCGGCTCCACCCACTTCTTTCCAGTTGGTAATCTTTCCGGTGTGGAGACCTTTCAACTGCTCCTTTGAGAGTCTTGTGACCGGATTTGAAGGATGGACGATTACCTTTATTACATCAGACGTAATCGTATTGCCCTGGATATCCGGCGGGGCGTCCAGCCCGGTCGCGGCCTTCATGCTTGCGACCGCGTCGGCAAGCTCCTCGGACGCCATGGAGGCGTGGCATTTCCCTTTAACCAGGTCCTCAAGCCCGTTTCCGGTGCCGTTTCCGATAAGGGCCAGGTTTATCCCGGTTGCCTGCTCCAGCGCGTCCTTGCCCGGCTCCATAATCCTTTTCTGGACAGTGGTTGAACCGTGAAGCCTGACTTCATCCGCCTGCGCGTCAATCGATAACGCAGTCAAAAGCATTATCGACGTCAGGGAAAACAATAAAATTCTCAAAACCTTTTTCATATTACCCTCCTGTTCGAGAAATATACATTTAATTGCGGCTAATCGGGGGATAAACTACATAGGTTTTAATCTGATTCTTTTGTAGGTGATTGTCCTACAAATTTAGAACAGAGTTAAAAAAAGGCAAATGGCGAAAGGCCAAAGGGAGCCCTTTGCCATTAGCCCTTTGCCAATTTTGAACAATGGCTTCGAGTTACAGGAGGGTTATAGCTACACCAGATTGTTCTTTATGGCATAATGCGTTAATTCCGCGTTATTGCTCATTCCAATCTTCCTGAGAATGCGGGTGCGATAGGTGCTTATGGTTTTTACGCTTAACGACAGTTCCCCGGATATCTGCGTAGGCGTTTTACCGGAGGCGATCATGCATAAGATTTCGTATTCGCGGTTGGAAAGAGTTTCATGGGGGAGTTTTTCAAGGTCGAGCTCTATCGCGGAGGCCAGCTTCTCGGCAAGTGAAGCAGTGACATATTTACCGCCGCGGGACACTTTCCTTATGGCCTTGATCAGCTCCTCCGGCGCGCTCTCCTTTGTCAGGTACGCGGAAGCGCCCGTCTTTATGGCCCTTACGGCGTACTGCTCTTCCGAATACACACTTAAAATAATAACGGGTATTCCCGGGATTTCCTGCTTCAACTGTTTCAGGATATCGAGGCCGCTCCTGCCCGGCATGGCTATATCCATCAGGATAACGTCATAGGTTTTTTTATATGCCTTCTCCAGCGCCTCCTGCCCGTTACAGGCCTCATCAACCGCGAACTCACCTGAAGCTTCAGCTAAAATCTGCCTCAACCCTTTACGCACTATTACATGGTCATCTGCTATAAGCACTTTCAGCAAGCCTGCCTCCTTTCCGGATTTACCGGTACCTTAACCTTTATGGTCGTCCCCTTATTCTCCGCCCCTCTGATCTTCACCCTGCCGGCCCAGGGGAGGACCCTTTCCCGCATACTGATCAACCCGAAAGAATAAGGGCTTGAAATCTGCTCCTGTGAAATGCCCTTCCCGTTGTCCCGGATTGCAAGCTCTATATTGGAAGGATCAGCTTTTAAGCTTACCCTGATCCGCGTCGCGCCGGCATGGCGGAGCACATTTGTTATCGCCTGCTGAAAAATCCTGAAGATATTTGTCGCAAGCTCTTTGTCAAGGATAAGGTCCTCGGGTATTATTCTCACCTCGCATTTAATTCCGGTCCTTTTTTGAAATTCCCCGGCCTGCCATTCAATGGCTGCCGCAAGACCGAGGTCGTCGAGCAGTCCGGGTCTTAATTCAGATGATATTCTTTGCACTGTTTTGACGGTCGCGGCAATAAGTTTAAACATCGATTCCGCTTTTTTAGAAAGCGCTCCCTGTCCCTTTTGCAACCTCTTCTTCAACCATGACAACTCCATTTTTAAAGCAGTCAGCGATTGACCCAGTTCATCATGAATATCACGGGCAATCCTGCTCCTTTCTTTTTCTCTTACTGATTCCAGATAGGCGGTCAGGTCCTGCAACTGCTTATGCGATTCCCTCAAGTTATCTTCAACCCGTTTCCTGTTTTTAATTTCATGCCGTAAGCTCATATTGGTTTTTGCCAATTCGTCGGTGCGGTTTTTTACAAGCTGCTCAAGGTGATCTCTGTATATCTTCAGCTCTTCCTCAGCCTGCCTGCGTTCAGTAATGTCTTCCCCGGAGCTCAAGGTCCCGCTTATCTCCCCTGCTTCATTTCTTAACAAGTAATTATGCCATGAAATTAATCTTTCCCTGCCTTTAAGCGTTACAACAGGGTTCTCAAAATATTCTACCGGACTGAGTTCTCCGGCTGTTAATTTTGCAAAAACAGCTTTCATCTCACTCCTCATCCTTCGCGGTATAAAAGCTTTGAACCAGTTCCTGCCGATAATATCCTCCTGAGCGCCTTCGAGGATCTCGCATCCCTTTTTATTCACAAGGGTGACCTTTTGCCCGGCGTCAATCGCTACTATCATGACACCGGCAATATCAAGGTAATGCCGGGACCTGTCCCTTTCCTCCTTTAATATCTTCTCGGCCCGCTTCTGGCCGGTAATATCCTTCATTATATGCACCGTACTGACAACCTCGTTGTTATCATTAAACATAGGTATTGCCGACACCTCAAAATACGATCCGGCATGAGGATTGAAAAATTCAATATTAACAGGTTGCTTAAGCCGTACAGCCTGCGGGCACGGGCAGCCGGCCCATGGTTTCTCCGTTTTATGGACCACCTCATGACAGGTTTTGCCCGCAATGTCTTTTTCCTTAATCCTGAAGAAATCAGCGAAGGGCTTATTAACCCTCAATAATTTATTCTTCCTGTCGTGGATTGAAATCAAATAATCAACAGAGTTGAATGTTTTTTCCCATTCCTCGGCAGCCTGTTTTACTTTCCCCTCTGCCAGTCTTTTTTCTGTTACGTCGATGATTGAAGTCCTGCACGCATAATTACCCCCGGAGTTTTTAACCAATACGCTGTCCAGCCGGGCTTCAAACACATGCTCTTCCCCTCTTACGCTTATTTCGCACATCCGGAATTTAATGCTTTTAAAAACCTCCCTGAGATGCAAATACAAAATATCCCGGCTCTCTTTCTTAATATAATGATAAAACGGTTTATTAATCAGAAGGCTTCTGACGGTCCCAAGCTGTCCGGCTGCGGTAATGTTTGCCTCCAGTATCAGTCCCGTCTCATCGAGGGTCAGATAGCCGACAGGGGCGAGGTCATAAAGGTCGGAATATTTGTTGCGCGATTCTTCAAGCTCTTTCTGTATCCGGCGGAGCTCCTCATTCTGCATCTCCAGCTCCGTCTGATGGACATGCAGTTCATGCACGAGTCCCCGCAAGTCCGCATCTGTTGCATGCTTTAACCCCGAATCCCGGGCCTTCAGCCGCTCCTCAGCCTTCCTGCGGAGATCAACGGTCCCGCGGTTTTTTTTCGCGCTGTTTTTTGTTTTTTTCACTGTCATGGGCCGCCCGCTACCTTCTCTTTTTTTTCATTTCGTCCAACCGCTTCCTTAAATCCTTGATGGTCCTTCTGAACTCTTCCTCTGTCAGCTTGCGCTCCGTAATGTCCCTTGCAATATGAACAACCTGGACGACGTCCCCTTTTTCATTTCTTATCGGTGATGCGGAAACCTCCACGTATATCTTTTTACCGTCCTTCTTATAGTGTATATGCTCGGCTACTGCGTGTTTGCCGGTTTCTACAGTCTCCGTAATGGGACACATATGCTCCGGCCCCTCGCAGACCCCCCGGTCCATGCAACGATGTGTAACTTCATGGCATGTCTTCCCTATTACATCTTTTTTAAGCACATGCAGGCTCTTCAGAAAAGCCTCGTTACAGTCAACTATCAGGAAATTATTTATATCTATGATGGATATTGCGTCGTTGATACTGTTAAGCACAGTCCGCGAGAATTCATGCGCTTTTGTTGTCGCGATTTCCGCCTTCTTCATTTTTGTAATATCCACAAATGTTATAACCACCCCGTCCACGACATTTTCAAGTGTCCTGTACGGGATAATCCTCATAATATACCACTCGCCGTCCCGGGTCTGCACCTCGGTTTCTTTCACCGTCAATGTTTCCAGCAGGTCTAACGCATCCCTGATAAGATCGCTGTACAGAATATTTGTTGAAAAATGGTGAAGAGGCCTGCCGATATCTGTTTCCTTGAGATTAAACAGTCTGGTCGCGGACGGGGTAAAACGCCTGATGCAGAGGTTGATGTCCAGGAATATAGTGCCCACATCGGTGCTGGAGAAAAGGTTGCTCAGGTCATTGTTTGACTGTGTTATCTCTTCAATTTTCTCCTGGAGCTGGGTATTTACCGATAAAAGTTCTTCATTCGTGGACTGCAGCTCCTCCCTGGAAGTCTGAAGCTCTTCATTTGCGCTCTGAAGTTCCTCGTTGACGCCCCTCATTTCCTCACTTTTCAGTATCAGGTCATTATTGCATTTCTCAAGCTCCTCTGTAACTGCCTCAAGACTCATTTCCATAAACCTCAGCTTGTCTTCAAGGCCGGAAGGAGAGGACGCCTTCTTTTTCCCCGGAGTGCGTTTACTTGCAATGGAAGACTCCCTCAGCGTACGGGAGGCCTCTTCAAAATAAACAGTGATGTGCCCCTGAAGAGGTTCAGTCTCCGAAACAGGCTCGACTATGATGTTTATGTCCTCATAGCCTTTGTTTGCCATTATTCGTACACCCTTGTGTACAATTCTCTTCTGTTCCTTTACGGCTTGATAAATCATTGTCCTTACCTCATGCCGCAGGTCTTTCCTTGCCATTTTTAAGATATTAAAGTCAGCCCTCCCGGAAGGCAGCTCAAGGTATTTGCCTATGTCCCCCTTAAAATAAATGATATCCCTTATCTTATTAATAACCACACAGGCCGGGACATACCCCTCGAGCAGTTTCCTTTCAATCAGCCTCTCCATATCGGAACCGGTATTCCCCCTGTCTGTCCTGAGCGTCCCGCTTACTTCCGGCCCTGAGAGGTTTTTTAAAGCAGCGTCAGAGAGGGCGGATGAATAACCCGGAGCTGCGGCTTTATGTTTGTAAAGGCTCCATTTTTTATCAATGGGAGAAAAGAGACCCGCAAATTTCCGGGTGGTCTCGGAACTGCCGAGAAAAAGAAGGCCGTCCTCCCCCAGGGCGTAGTGAAAGAGCTGTAATATTTTCTGCTGAAGCTCGCTGTCCAGATAGATCAGCAGGTTTCTGCAGCTTATAATATCCAGCCTTGAAAAAGACGGGTCCTTTACGAGGCTGTGAACGGCAAATATGATCATCTCCCTCAGTTTGGTTTTGACCTTGTAGGCGCTGTCTTTTTTTTCGAAGAACCTTGACAGCCTTTCTGTCGATACGTCGGCAGCAATACTGAAAGGATAAGCGCCGGCGCGGGCATATCTTATTGAATCCTCATCAATATCAGTGGCAAATATCTGGATATTGAAATGCCTGCCCGCTTCTGCCATCGCCTCCGCAAAAACCATAGCGAGAGAATACGCTTCTTCCCCGGTAGAGCAGCCTGCCACCCAGGCCCGGATTGTAGAACCCGGCTCTTTCTTCTTTAAAATATTATTTATTATTCTGCCCTTGAGACTATCGAAGGCCTCGGAATCCCTGAAAAAACCGGTCATCCTTATTATCAGGTCCTTAAAGAGGGCGTCAATTTCCAGGGGGTTTTTCTGAATATAATCGTAGTAGGCTTCTATCTTCGCGATCTGCTGAATTACCATCCGCCGTTCGGTCCTCCGCCTGATGGATTGCTGTTTGTAGCCGGAAAAGCTGTGTCCTGTCCTTGAGCGGATCAGGACCAGTATTTTTTTCAGATAATTATTAAACTCCTCATCGTCCGCAACAAGTCTTGTTTCCCTGATAGTATGAAACTGCCTGACGTATTTCAGGAGCGTCCCCGGCATCTTTTTCACAGGCAAAACATAATCTGCAATCCCGGTGCTTATTGCGCTTTCCGGCATTCCGGAGAATTTGGCCTGCTTTATGTCCTGGACCATAACTATCCCGCCGGCGTCTTTCACAGCCTTCAGTCCGGACGTGCCGTCTGTTCCGGTGCCGGAGAGGACTATGCATATGGCCTTCTCCCCCTGAGACTCGGCGAGGGAACGGAAAAAGAAATTTATCGGCAGCTTTGCCCCGGGGCCCGCCGTGGGTTCCATTAAATACAGCGTCCCGTTCATGACAGCCACATCCGTGTCAGGCGGACTGAAATAAATACAATCAGGCTCGAGCTTCATGCCGTCTCTGATCTGAACGGATTTCATCTTTGTGTATTTCTTTATGATGGAGTCAATAACGCTCTTGTGGCCTGCGGGCAGATGCTGTATAACTACAAACGATAACCCGCTGTCACAGGGCATATTAGAAAAGAACTCTTCAATAGCCTCAAGTCCGCCTGCAGAAGCGCCTATGCCTGCAATGAAAGAAGGCTTGATATTCCGGTCTTTTGTTTTTCTTGCCATTCTAACTGGTCCTTGCGTTTACCTGCACATTAACCTTCACAGTCGTCCCCCTGTTCTCTTCTCCGGTGATCTCCACCCTGCCGTCCCAGGGGAGCACTCTCTCCCGCATGCTTATTAACCCGCATGAGTAAGGACTTGAAATCTGCTCCTCTACAATGCCCTTCCCGTTGTCTGTAATTAAAAGTTCCAGGCCGGAAGGGTCGACCTTTAAATTCACTTCGACCCTCGTTGCGTCCGCATGGCGGATAACATTTGTTATCGCCTCCTGGAAGATCCTGAAGATATTTGTCGCAAGCTCTTTCTCCAGGATAATGTCTTCAGGTATCATTCTGACCCCGCATTCAATCCCGGTCCTCTCCTGGAATTCCCTGGCCTGCCATTCAATTGCCGCTGAAAGCCCGAGGTCGTCAAGCATCCTCGGTCTGAGCTCGGAGGAAATCCTCTGTATGGTTTTATTGCCCATCTCGATAAGCTCAATCATCGACTTTATCTTATCAAGAAAAACCTCCTGGTCCCTGTGCAGCCGGCTGTGCAGCCATGCGAGATCGATCTTTAAAGCGGTCATCAACTGCCCCAGCTCGTCATGGATATCACGCGCGATCCGGCCCCTTTCTTCCTCACGGACGGATTGCAGATGCCCTGTCAGGTTGCGCAACTGTTTGTAAGATTCTTTCAGTCTTTTTTCAGCGTTCTTGCTCTCAATGGCCCCGGCCAATGTGTCTGCAGCGGCCTGCAGGAACTCGACTTCCCACTTTTCCTGCCTGTGCATCTCTTCCAGGAAGAGCGTTATTACCCCCATCACTTTATATTTTGACAGGAGAGGGACAATGTAATGTCCGTGGGGGCTTATCCCCTCGTAACAGCCTTCATGCCGTTCATCAAGGGAATTCGCAAACTGTATTCTGCCGCTTGAAGCGGCCTCTCCGCAGAGACATCTGCCGAAAGGGACCCTCGAACACACCTTTTGCTGGGGCGGGGGCAGATACCTGTTTACGGCAAGCGCCAGCACTTCCGGCTCATCCTTAACAAGGAAAATGCCTCCTTTCTTGGGGGTCAGAAACGGGATGGACAGTATTATGTCAAGACCGCGGTTCAATAACTCATTAAGTGAAATATTCTCCAGGGACAATTGAAGGAGCGAATTAAGGACCTTCTGTGTCATGTAATTCCGTTTAATCTCAGCCTCAGCGAGCTTCTGCTCTGTAATATCATATAAGTATATCCTCACGGTCTTTTTATCCGGGACAAAGTGGCTGTATTCACCGAACGCCATGCCGCCGAACTTCACCTCATGATACGATATCCCCTTATTGAAGGAGTCCGGGGCCGCTGCGGTTTCATGAATACCCGGGGGCAGGATTTCATGCCCTCTTATGCCCAATTCATTTATAAGGCCGCGCGCCGCCGGATTCACATAAGTTATACCGAGGTCCATATTACATTCCATTACCGGATAGGGGCTCTTCTGGGGGAAAGACGCAAGGTTCCTGATTTCCTTCAGCATCATAACGTTATTTATGGCCAGGGAGACTATGGCCCCAAGAGAGGTTGCCAGGCGCTCATCTTCCTCTGTAAATTCCTCAACGCCTCTTCCTTGTCCTGCGCCGGCAACGGGCTGGAAGTCCTTGTCGGCGAAATAAAGACCGCCGACAACTTTATTATGCAATGCAACCGGCACGCCGAGAAAGGTCTTCATCTCAGGATGCCCGTCAGGGAACCCCCGGAAGAAAGGGTGCCCTGATATATTATCAACACGGAGCGGCCTGTTTATTTTTAACGGATACCCGAGGAGACCTTTCCCCTCGGGCATGCCGTGTTCCCCGATAATATGTCCGCTCTTCTCCGGGCTTATCCCGGAGAATACAAAATATTCATATCCGCCTTTGTCATTCAAAATGCCTATTGCCGAATACCGGCATCCGATAAGCCTGCAGGCGTCGTCGGCTATCTTCGTGAGAAGCGTTTTCGTGTCGAACTCGGTGAGGATATCCTTTGATATGTCAAAAAGAGAACCGAGGTTTTCTGTAAGTCTTAAATTCATATCCGACTGGCCTTCTAATTGTCTTTGGGCTGCCTGTAGCTTTCCCCTCATTTCGTAGTTGAAGATTTTAAGAATCCCTGCCACGGCCCAGGCTGCGCTTATGGCGCACGCGGCGCGAAATACCTGGACCGGCGCCTTCAATGTTGACAGGAATGAATCCGTGTTAATGATGCTGGAAGGAAAGAAACCCCCTTCCGGAACGATCAAGCCGCCCAGGGCCCCGTAAACTAAAAAAGACATCCCTCCAACCACAAAAATTTTCCTTGCGCTTAAGGGCTGCAGGGTCTCCCGCCTGCTCTTATAATATAAGAGGAACCCGAGACCCGTCAGCAGCCCCCCGGGGAAACCGAGGAGATACCGGGCCCAGATGTTGCCGGTCTTCCAGAAGTCATGAGACACGGAACCCGCGGTAAAGATAATAATTCCGGTCACAGGCGTTATCCACCATGAAAGCAGCCGGGCAATATTTTTTTGATATGGAGGAGAGCCCGGCCGGGTCAAACAAAAAAGTCTTCTGCCGAACTCAAAGAGGAAGATATAAGAAATTACAAGAGCAAACCAGCGGACCAGGTCCAGCGCCGGATGACGCCCCTTGATTATCGCCCACATATCCAGAAATTCATTTAACCCGTGAACGAGGCCGAACAGGGCGAGCAGCCAGAAGATATTCGCAAGCCGGAAACCGCTTGCTTCCCTGGGCTGAGTCAGGATGGCAACCCCCATTGCCATAAAGGCAACGCCGTAGATAAAGAATACAATGTCGAGGTTTTCCTGGAAGAAATTCATCAAGCTGACTGCCGTGTTACGGCGAAACCTGTTTCAGGTCCGAACCCGGTCTTCCTATATGATAACCCTGGGCATAATCAAGCTCCAGGAGCTCGGTCGCCCTGAAGATTTCCTCGTCTTCAACGAATTCGGCAATGGTCTTGATACCCACGCCTTTGGCAAATGTTGCTATGCTTTTCACAATTGCCGTATCCACCTCTTTGGCCCCGACGAGGCTCCTTATGAATTCGCCTTCTATCTTTACATAATCAATGGGGAAGAATTTTATATACTGGAATGAAGAAAAGCCGGACCCGAAGTCGTCAATGGCGAATTTAAACCCCTCAAACTTGAGGTCCAGGACGAATTTCTCAAGCAGGTTCAGGTTCCTTACCGTGTCCCTTTCAGTTATCTCAAAAATTATATTCGTGGGGTTTATGTCATGGTCTTTTACCATGCCGCGCACGGTCGGTATGAATTCCGAAAAGATGAGCGCCTTGGGAGATATGTTTATGAACAGTTTCCCGTTGTAATTTATCTCCGCGGCCTTCCTGAACGCCTTTTCCATGAGTATATAGTCCATCTTGCTTATTACGCCGATATCAGTCGCCAGATCGACAAACTCCGCCGCCGTCATCAGCTTGCCGTTATGCTCTATCCTCATCAGGGTCTCATACGCCTCGACTTCCCCTGTTTTGATATTCACGATCGGCTGGAAATGGGGGGCTACCCTTTTTTCATCTATTGCGTTTGTGATTATTATGCACTTCTCGCTTATGTCCTTGAAGACTTCCGCGACGTCTTCAAAAGAAGGCATCAGGATTTTGTCCTTTCCGGAAGTCTTGGCCCTGACCACCATGTTGTCGGCAAGGATGAAAAGGTCTCTCGAGGACTTGGTGTGGTCGGGGAACGTGGCTACCCCCATGGAGACCGTGGCCTTTACCGTGGTCCCGTCGACCGCCCTCAGTGAAAAGTCCCTCAACCCCTCCCTGATCCTCTTGCCTACATAGAACGCGTGCTCCTGGTCGGCGTCAAGGACAATGCCCGCGAATTCATCGCCGCCGTACCGCGCGACTATGTCTTCCTTCCTGAAAACGCTGCGTATGACAGAGGCGACCCCCTGAAGGAACTTATCACCGAAGATATGCCCGTATACATCATTGATAAGTTTAAAGTTGTCTATATCGATTACCAGGAGCGAGAATTTCGCGTTATGTCTTTTGGCCCTCTCAGCTTCGTAATCGAGCATCTCCCAGAATACCCTCTGGTTGAAAAGCCCGGTGAGGGGGTCTCTTGTAGCGTAATATTCAAGGTCATGGGTGTATTTGTATATCGCCTTGACGGAGCCGACGACATTAAGCAGCGTCGTAAGCACTCCTTCTATGACAAGGGACCTGGTCGGGTCGGAAGACAGGTCCACATTGACCCCGATCCCCATAATGCCGCCTATCCTCGGGGTGTCGAGGATCAGGGTTTTTGTCTGAAGCTCGAGGGTCCCCTCTGTCAGCTCGGGGAGGTTGTAGAGCGGAAGCGCGATAGTATGTGTCATATTCATGGAGTTCAGGTCCCTGAAATATATATTCGCCATCAGCTTCTGTCTGACTATCTTCTCGAGGGTCTCTCTTGTTTTCTGGCTCGGGGTATTTCTCCAGAATATCTCGACTTCATAAGTTTCATCGTTTATCACAAACAGGGAAAAGATGCAATAAGCCTCCATTATCCTGTTGATCTCCACCAGGATATGTTTTATGTGGTCCTTCCAGTCCTTTACAATCTCAGAGGTTATTATGAACCTCTCAAGCAGCCTTATCTCGAATTCGAGAATGTTCTTGTCTATCGCTATCTCCCTCAACTTCCGGACAGTCATCTTCAGTCCGTCAAAAAGCTCATTAAGGTCCCGGAAGACGAGGTCCACGTCGTTCATTTCAAGGGTCTTAAGGTCCTTAACGGTGTTTACATTTTCAACCCTTTTTCTCAGGGCGCTTACCGAGCCGGTTATCCTCCTTGAGATAATAAGCGACACAAGGAAGGCGCCAAGCAGTGGTATGGGAGAGATTAATAACAGGATCAGTCTTACGTCTTTTTTCCCTTTTTTTATGACTTCGGTAAAATCGTCAGTGACCTCGATGACCCCAAGCACATCGCCTGCGTCCGCATTCGTGTGACATTTCAGGCACTCTGCCTTCGCGTTCAGGGGATAAAGATACCTTATCGTATTTTTTGTCTCCAGTGTTTTCTCTCTGCCGTCAAGGAAGATATCCGATATTCCCTTATCCACGGCAGGCTGCCTGATCTTGCCGTAGAGCCCCTCGACAAGGTCCCCCCTGTAAACTTCGACTGTGTAATTCGTATTTCTGAACAGCTCGTTATTGCTGTCTAAAACCTCATTTATGTCGTTTCTGCTCCACCCCTTCTTCATAATATGGAACAGGGTATTAAAGGTCGTCCCCGCCACATTTTTGGATATCTCTTTCGCCTCGCTCCTGACATTTCCTTCATGCCAGTAAGAAATGACATAATACGTAATTGAAAATATCAGGATGGAGCCCAGGATTGTGCCTGCAACTATGAAGTTCTTAAGGTCTTTCATGAGATATCGTTACCTTAACTGCATGCAAGGGTGTTTACCAAAGTCTGCCGGCCAAAAACTTTACAACTATAGCATTTTTTTTAAAAAAAGTTCCACAGATAAAAAGGGCTTTATCCGGATCACCGGATAAAGCCCTCGAATCAATAGACTTGTCTGAACGGATTAAAACTCTACCTTTTTACTGACCTTTTTCCAGTCTGCCGTATCGCCTTCCTCATAAATGAATTTGTACGTGGCTTCGACAGTAGCGGATTTCGTATCAGCCTTCAGAGGCACTACGAATGTAAGAGAATCCGTCTTAAGGGGTTCAAGCCCGAGATTTATATGCGTCATCGCGGTCAGGTCCCAGTCGTTAAAGCCCATCCATCCTTCCTTGTTTGAAGGCAGATGAAGGTCATAGACTTCATAATTCTTTGTTTCTGAAAATAAAACCTTGCCGTCCTGGTCTTTCACGGTCACTTCCAGTGCCGCTTTGGGGATGAATACTCAGCCGTGCGGCAGGTCGTGAGGACTGTTGTTTTTCAGTTGCACATTCATGACTACAGCGGGCATCATTATGTCCTTCAGATGATCAAAATGACGGGTAGGAGTGGCGGTTAATGTAAGGTCGATAGCGGTTGCCGCGAACTCCTTTTCATAGATTCCGGGGAACCTGTGGCTTTCGCCGCCTTTACCCTTCATATGGCAATCCTGGCAGGTCTGCTTGCCGCCGTGCGCTATATAATGTTCCTGGTAAACCGACCACTGCGTCGGACACTCCTTGGAAGACAGACCCGGCGGGCAGCCGTGGTGGCATGCCATGCAGAACTCGGACTTCTTCATGTTTTCCGACTTTACGGTATTAAAACCGAAATCTTTATGAGGGGGGTTCTTCGCGTCTCCGGGCCCGAAAATCGTGTTCGGTTCCGGCGGAGCGGGAGGATGGCCTTCTACAAGTCCCCCCGGCGTTTTGACGCCGTGACATGTAATGCAGTTGATATCGAGCTTTGAGAGCTCTTTTAATGCAGCTTCCTTTTTGGCCGCGTCTTTTTCATCCGCGGCTGTCACCACTAATCCCGCAATCTGCACCGCGAGCTCGTCAGAAGCGTTCAGAGCGGCAGGCGCGTGACACATGAGGCACATATCTCTCAGCATGGTCCTCTTTACCTCGGGGTTTTTATTTTTATCTACCCCTTTCAATATAAAGGTCCTGAAGGTCCTGAGGGAACGCGGATCGGTTATCGATTTGGCATGCCATGATTTCGACCAGTTTTCGTGAATATCAGTATGGCATCCAATACACTGACTTGAATCTGTCGACGCGACTATCTCATCGATCGTGTTGGCCTTTTGGGCGGAAGCCGTCAAAGGCGCCGCTATAAAGACCGCAAACAGAAGCATTACAAACAAATGTTTCATAAAATCCTCCTTTCATTTTTTGTTTTTTCAAGTTTCAACTTGATATTCAAAACGGATGATTCCGGGGAACTGATTGATACAAAAGTTAACCATTATAATTTAAAGTGGTTATAAGTTGTCAAGGGCGAAACAGAAGGGGGTTAAAGTGGCGGAGGGGGTAGGATTCGAACCCACGGGACTTTCGTCCTACGGTTTTCAAGACCGTCGCCATCGACCACTCGGCCACCCCTCCAATCCAAAGTTCATGGAGTTTTATGAGTCAGGGAGTTATTGGAGTTGAGAGTTAACCGGTTATTTCATAACCCTATGAACTCTATGAACTCATAAAACTATTTTGTCCGTTCCCATAAAATGTCTTAACGCTTCCGGTATTATAACAGACCCGTCTTCCTGCTGAAAGTTCTCAAGGATTGCCGCGAGCGTCCGCCCGACAGCGAGTCCGGAGCCGTTAAGAGTATGGACATATTCGGTCCCCTTTTTCCCTTTCCTCCTGAACCTGATGTCGGCCCTCCGCGCCTGGAAATCTTCAAAATTGGAGCATGAGGATATTTCCCTGTATTTCCCCTGGGCCGGGAACCAGACCTCAAGGTCATATGTCTTAGCGGCGGAAAAACCCATGTCGCCGGTGCACAGGGATATGACCCGGTACGGCAGCCCGAGCCTTTTTAACACCTCTTCAGCGTTATTCGTCAGGGCTTCAAGTTCATTGTACGAGTCTTCCGGCTTTGTAAATTTGACAAGCTCGACTTTGTTGAACTGATGCTGGCGGATCAGTCCCCTTGTGTCTTTGCCGTAGGAGCCGGCCTCGCGCCTGAAGCAGGGAGTATAGGCAGTATAATAAATCGGCAAAGAGTCTTCATCAAGTATCTCCTGCCGGTGAATATTCGTAACCGGCACCTCGGCAGTAGGTATCAGCAAAAATCCCCTTTCATCAGACAATTTAAAAAGGTCTTCTTCAAATTTCGGCAGTTGTCCGGTGCCTGTCATGGCCTCTCTGTTTACAAGAAGGGGAGGGAATATCTCGGTATATCCGTGCTCTTTTGTGTGGAGGTTGAGCATAAAGTTAATCAAGGCCCTTTCAAGCCTGGCCCCCGCTCCTTTCAGTATTACAAAACGCGCGCCCGCGATCTTTCCGGCCCTGTCGAAATCAAGGATCCCAAGCGCCTCGCCGATGTCCCAGTGATTTCGGGGCCCGAAAGAAAAGGCGGGCTTATCACCCCAAACCCGCACTTCCGTATTTTCTGTCTCATCTCTTCCAACAGGGACGGATTCATGGGGGACGTTGGGAATCACCAGAAGCTCCTGCAAGGCCCTGTTCTCCAGCTCTCGCAGCGTTTCTTCCTTTGCGGTAATCAGATCGGACACCGATTTTGCCTCCATGAGAATACCTGCCGCGTCTTTGCCGTCCTTTTTCAGCCTGCCGATCTCCTGGGACAGCCTGTTTCTCGTCTGACGCATTTCCTCGACTTCTCTGAGCAGGTCTCTTCTTTGGCTTTCAATTTCAAGAAACCTGTCGAGTATCTCTGTTCCCTGACCTCTTTTGCGGAGGGCGTCCATAACCTTATCCGTGTTTTCTCTGACAAATCTTATATCAAGCATAATCGTCTGATTTATTCCTTTCGCCGGTATATAAGAGTAAGATAAAAACAGCGAAAAATCAACATGCTGCCGGATGCACAACCACCTCCCCCTCTGAATCCGGGGACCCTTTAATCTCATAAGTAATCTTCAGAAACTTCTCAATCACCCATAAATTCGTCATAAGGTGCTGCGTTACGCGCGAAGTTGTAAAGACCGATTTTTCAGATGCAAGTCCGAAGTATATAACGCTCTGGTCGGCCAGGTGAGGGTCAAGGCATGCCGTGGTTTTATGATACTCTTTAAAAGCTTCGGCAGCCTCCCTGCCCACTGCCTCGGCGGGTTTCCCTCTTTCTCCAAGGGATGAAAATCCCGCCGATATATTTTCATATTTACCTTTGAGAAATAAAAATGTCCCATGTCCGAATGAAGGGACTTCCATAACATTAATATTAGCGGCAAGGGGCAAGAGATTCTGCATCGCCGAATGCCTCTGTCTTTCAGCTATGCCCACAGGGAGGTTCGCGACTGCCGATTGTCCGGTCAGGGAAAGAAGGCCCCCCCTTGAAACCATATCTATGCCCCTGATTTTCTCCTCCGGAAAGATTTTGAAATTAACCTCTCCGCCGCCTTTTGGATAAAAACCGTATTTGCCGATAGACGCTTCAACCTTCAGGCCGAGCCTGTTTAACATGGGTATAAAGATTCCGGAAATATAATCATACGGCGGACTCAAAGGGACGTGTGTGCCCCCGATGACAGTAACAGAAGAAGGTTTTACCGCGAAAAGAAGCGGCGGGATGAGGGTTTGAATAACAAGGGAGACCGAACCCGCTGTCTTTATATCGAACAAGTAATCCCCCGGTCTTATTTTTCCGGGAACAAAAGCAAGCTCTGTCGAACCTGTTTCATTACCGGTGACATCAGCGGAGCATATATTTTTTATCGCTTCCACACAGGTGAGATGCTGAGGCATGAGCCCGGGTTTTTTTCTCCCTTTCCTTATATTAAAGAGCCTCAGCGCGTGTCCTGTTATACAGCTCAGGCTCAGGGCCGTCCTTAAAATCTGGCCTCCGCCTTCGCCGAAGCTCCCGTCAATCTCGATAGTTTTCACCTTGCCCCCTCGGACCCTCGGACCCTTGGACCCTTGCCCCCTCGAACCCTGTTTTATTGCTATAATAAGACATCTTGCCTGGAAAATTATTATATAGGACCGCTCTCGCTCTTATTATATTCTTCTCTCTGCCTATCCGGGCTTTTGCCCTCACAGTGGAGCTGCAGCCCGGCGAGGTGCTGCCCGGCGGTATTTTCCTTCTTAAGGCACAGGCAGAGACTGCCGCCTCTCTTCAGGCCGAATTCGCGGGCAGAAAAATAGACCTCCATAAGGACCGGGAAGATCATTTCATGGCATTAGTGCCTGTTGAAATTGATTTGCCTCCTGAAAAGCATCCTGTTACCATTATATCAGGGGACGAGAAGAGAGTTGCGTACGTTACTGTAAGACCGCACAGGTTTTTAACTAAAAAAATAACCCTTCCCGAAGAGAAGGTGATACCGGGCCCGGAGAGCCTGAAGCGCGCTGAAAGAGAAGCGGCCCTTCTCGGGAGCATAATCGCCCCGCAAAGCGCGCCGGCATGGGAAGGGACCTCCATTCCGCCCACGGATACGGAGATTTCCGAGGTATTCGGGGTCAGGAGGATTATGAATGGAAAAAAGACCGGCATTCACAGGGGGACCGATTTCAGGGGGCGGACCGGAACGCCGGTGAAGGCGATTAACTCAGGCTCGGTCGTATTGGCTGAAGACTTCTTTTTCGGCGGGAACACATTGATCATCGACCACGGCGCCGGACTTTATTCAATATACATGCATCTCTCGGACTTTAACGCGTCAAGGGGCGACAGGGTATCAAAGGGACAGGTGATAGGGTTTGTCGGCAGCACAGGCCGCGCGACAGGGCCGCATTTGCATTTAGGCATCAAACTCCTTGGAGTAAGCGTAAATCCCGAGGCTTTGTTTGAGCTGGAGTTATAGTTATATGAACAGGAATGGATTATTATTTAAATTCCTCTATCTGACCGTCTTCGCGGTCGCGATGGCTTTTTCCGAAGCGTCCGTTGTCGTTTACCTGCGCGCGATATTCCGCCCTGAAGGCTTTCAGTTCCCCATGCAGGCAATGACGGATTTTAAAATTACAGTAGAGGTCTTCCGTGAGGCCGCGACGATATTTATGCTGCTGTCCGTTGCCTTTCTCGCGGGCAAAGGCCGCTGGGAGCGGTCCGCGTATTTCATGTTTTCATTCAGCGTGTGGGATATCTTCTATTATGTGTGGCTTAAAGTCCTGCTCGACTGGCCCGCCTCAATATTCGACTGGGACATTTTATTTCTCATCCCGCATCCCTGGATAGCCCCGGTAATCGCTCCGGTCTCGGTCTCTATACTGATGATGACCTCCGGCGTCCTGATCGCGTGGCTGCTTCACAAGGGATACGGCTTCAAACCGGAATTCCTCTCTTATATCTTTGCGGCGTCCGGAACGGCATTGCTGCTGTATTCATTTATGCATGACACCGGGGCGGCGCTGCGTCGGCAGATGCCGGAGCCGTACCGGTATGAGCTCCTGATTGCCGGGGACGCTTTGCTTGTGGCCGCGTTTCTGGCGCCGTATCTGAAAATCGTGAGACAGAAAGGCTGACGCGGCTTA
Source organism: Nitrospiraceae bacterium (assembly GCA_003599505.1). Taxonomy (GTDB): domain Bacteria; phylum Nitrospirota; class Thermodesulfovibrionia; order UBA6902; family UBA6902; genus SURF-23. The sequence continues at coordinate 46,370 of QZKO01000027.1, forward strand.
ATGAACACTTATCTTGTCGCGGTACTTGCCGCTTACCTCCTTGTAGCCGCCTTTGACTACTGGCTCGATTATCTGAATCTTTCTCATCTGAAAAGGTTCGGCTCTGTGGTCCCGCCGGAGTTTGAAGGCCGCATAGACCAGGGCCTCCTGGGCAGGACGCGGGACTATCATATTGAACACGCAAGGTTTGATTTTGTCCATTCCATTTTCAATAACATCATCCACCTGCTTTTCATATTGGCGCTGCTTGATATTTACAATTCATGGACTGTCTCGCTCGGGCTGCCTTTTATCGTCACAGGACTGCTCTTCTTCCTGTTACTGACTTTTGCCGAAACCGTCATCTCAATCCCCTTCAGCCTCTACAGCACGTTCAAAATAGAGAACAAATACGGGTTCAACACCATGACGTTCAAACTATGGCTGACCGACGCGGTTAAATCCCTCCTGATTTCGACTGTCCTGATGAGCCTGGTTATTGTCACCGGGCTTTTTATTGTTCAGAAAAGCCCTGATTTCTGGTGGTTGTGGATATGGTGCTTCTTCCTCGTCTTCGGCGTCTTCATGATGTACATTTCCCCCTATGTGATAGAGCCGCTCTTTCACAAATTTACGCCTGTTGAGAATGAAGAGCTTGAAAGCGGCATACGACGCCTGATAGAGAAAACCGGCATAAAAGTAAGCAGGGTCTTTAAGGTGGACGCGTCAAAAAGGACCACTCACACGAATGCCTACTTTACCGGCATCGGGAAGGTGAAAAGGATAGTGCTTTACGACACGCTTATTGAAAAAATGGAGCGCGATGAAATCCTCGCGGTCCTCGCCCATGAAACCGGCCACTGGAAGAAAAAGCACCTGCTTAAAACCATAATCGTTTCCGAGGCCGTCGCCTTAATCGCCATTTATACGGCCTACCGGCTGCTTCAGGGTGATCTCCTTGCAAATATGTTTTATATTGAGAACAGCTCCTTTTTTGCCAAAGTTATAATAACCGGATTTATCGGCTCCATCGTGTCCTTCCCTCTCAGCCCGGCATTCAATTATTTCTCAAGGCGGCATGAAGACGAGGCCGACAGGTTTTCCCATGAATTGACGGGCAATAAGGAAAGCATGATAAGCGCCCTGGTAAAGCTTTCAAAAGACAACCTGTCAAACCTGCATCCTCATCCTTTTTATGCGTTTTTCCACTATTCCCACCCTCCGGCGCTGGAAAGGATCAGGAAAATAAAGGGATTATGACCCGTATCTAATGTATTCCGGAAAGAATGCCGATAAGATTCAATAAAAACCGGGCCGACAGGACATTGGATGAAATACGAAGACAGTACAGATATGCGGGATTCATTAACCCTTAGAACCGAATTGAATTACAGCAAGCCTCTTCATCTGTTTCTCGTTACGATCGTATCGATATTCCTGCTGGTAGTTATTGTCATGTTTGTTTTTCCCATCCTGGCCCCTTCGCTGAATTTAAGGGAGGCGCTCCTTAACGCGTCTTTCCTGACACTGGTGATATTCCCCATACTTTATATTTTCCTGCTGAGGCCGCTGCAAAAGCAGCTTATCGAGATGAAGGAGGCGAAGAAAGCCGTCCTTGAGATCAAGCACGACTGGGAAGACACGTTCAACAGCATCAGTGATATGGTCACAATCCACGATGAGAATTTCAATATAATAAGGGCCAACAAGGCGGCCCAAAAGCTGCTCAAGCTGCCTAATCTTGACAGTGTTATCGGTCTGAAATGCTACACGTACTACCACGGTTCCGCAAATCCATTGAGCGGATGCCCGAGCTGCAATTCCTTTAAGACGGGCGAGCCCTGCACCTTTGAAATCTTTGAGCCTCATCTGAACATGTTTCTTGAAATAAGGGCCATTCCGCGTCTTGACAGGAACAACCTTGTGAAAGGACTTATACACATTGTCAGGGACATTACTGCAAGGAAACAGATGGAAGAAAAGTTGAAAAACCTGTCTCTTACCGATGAACTCACAGGACTGTACAACAGAAGGGGGTTCTTCGCCCTGATAGAGCACCATTTAAAACTCGCCAGAAGGCATAACAAAAGGCTTCTGCTCCTTTACGCGGACCTGGATAACCTGAAAGTTATTAATGATACATTCGGCCATCAGGAAGGCGACCGGATACTGAAAGAGGCCTCGGCCCTCCTGAAAGCCACATATCGCGAGTCCGACATTGTCGCGCGCATCGGCGGTGATGAATTCGTTGTCTTCCCTGTGGGCAGCAGCGAAGACAACGTCGAGGCCATCAAGTTGCGCCTGCAGAAAAATATCGATAATTTTAACGAGGCCCTGGGACGCGGTTACAGCATGTCGATTAGCATCGGCATATCATGCTATGATCCGTCATCCCCTCATTCAGTCGATGAAATGCTGGCTGAAGCGGACCGGTTGATGTATACCTGCAAGAAAGACAGAAAGGGGATTTAGGGCGTTGTTTTTTTCAGGCGGTCTTCGACGTCTTGAACGTTATGAAGTCTTACGACCTTGTTTTTTGAGCCCTGTCCGGAGATTATCTCCACGTCTTTTTTGGGAATGCCGAACTCTTTTGAGAGCACCTCGATGAGCTCTTTGTTGGCCCGGCCTTCGACAGGGGGGGAGGTCAGCCTGACTTTCAGGGCGTCGCCGTAAGGGCCGGCAATCCCTGAGCGGGATGAGCGCGGCTCCACCTTGATCTTCAAAGTCACCGCATTTTTTCCGCCTGGATCCGGTTTATTCACAATGCCCCTTGGACCCTTTTACTTACGGTATTACCTTATTCAACGGATACTCAATAATCCCGGACGCCCCGACAGATTTAAGCCTGGGGATTATATCACGCACAATCCTTTCATCAATGACTACCTCAAGCGCGTACCAGCCTTTGTCGGAAAGCTGGGATATCGTGGGGGAATGCATCGCGGAAAGAAGGGTCATCACCCTCTTCATTGATTTATCGGGCACGTTCATTTTCAACCCGACTTTTTCCTCAGCGGCAAGGGCGCCTTTGAGAAGAAGCACTATATTCTCCATCTTCTGCCTCTTCCATTTGTCCTTCCACGCTTTTTTATTCGCAATAAACCTTGTGCTTGATACAAGGATGGTCTCGATTATCCTTAAATTATTCGCCTTCAGAGATGAACCTGTTTCGGTCAGCTCTACAATCGCGTCGGCAAGGTATGGAGGTTTTACCTCTGTCGCCCCCCATGAAAAATCCACCTCGGCCTGAATCGTTTCGGAAGCACGGCTCAGAAGCGCGGTATAGGTTTCCAGTGTCTTCTTTTCATCCAACAAAAGGCTGTCGTGTTGAATCACCCCGCAGTCCAGTTCAACCGGACGGAACTCGAGCCCCGGTCCATAATAACAATCATACAACCATTGGGGAGCGGAAGTGCAGAAGATCGTTCGAGCGAAAGGAGCCAGGTGGCGTCCCACCTCAATGGCCCGGGTGGAGTGCCCGAAGCCATGCCCGCTGACGTAATAGAGAATCACCGGTTTGTCGATTGCCAAGGAGGACTCCCGTCGAGTTGGCGATTCGAAAGACAAGGTTATTCCAGCCACCCGAACCGGCGGGGCGGCCAGAATCGGAACACCGCCTTGCCTTTGAGGTTTTTCAGTGGAATGCCCCCCCAATACCGGCTGTCCATGCTGTTGGCGCTATTGTCGCCGAACCCGTAGACCATTCCCTCGGGAATCGTCTCGCTGGCATAAAACTTGGGCCGTTGGGAGACGACGTCAAAGACCCGATTGGTGTAATAGTTCTCGACGATTACGGGATGGGCCGCCAACCGGCCATTGATGTAGAGTTTGCCGTTTTCGATTGCGACGGTATCCCCGGGGCCTCCCACGACCCGCTTGATATAGATCGGTTTGCGTGGATCGTAGATGTTGGGAGGCGTCTTGAAGACGATGATGTCTCCGACCTCGGGAGGATGAAAGAGATAGGCCAGTTTGTTGACGAAGAGCCGGTCGCCGACTTGAAGGGCGGGCACCATTGACTCGCTGGGGATCATGAAGGTCCCTAACAGGCAGGACTTGATCAGCGCCGCGAAGAAGAAGGCGACCAGAAGCGATTCGATGAATTCGTAGAGTTTATAATGCCGGGTTGAATGATAGAGCACCTGAATGCCCCAGGGGCGCTTTTCCAACACCAGGGAGACACGATGGTACAATTTTCTGAGCATGATTTCTTCTTTCGTCCCGCAGTCCAGTAGCGAAATTTTTAACGGGGCCGATACACCCTCCCGGTGCGGAGAGCAAGCCCCGAATCAGACGATTAAATCCTCGAAAACGCTGTCCGACAAAAGTTTTCCTTTCGGGGTCAGCCGAAGACACTGGCGGGTGCGCTCCAGCAGTCCCGATTCGATATGCCGCTTCAATGCCTGGAACATCGAGGGGGACAAACGCACCCCG
>QZKO01000078.1 GCA_003599505.1 Nitrospiraceae bacterium
CAAACTTAGAGAAAGGCAAAAGGCTAACGGCAAAGGGCTAAAGGTTAGAGAAAGAAAGACCCTTAGCCTTTCGCCATTTGTCTTTTGCCGTTCAAGATGTTTTTGAACCACAGCTTGCTCCACAATATAATTTTATAAATAAACAGGGCTGACCTTCTGTGCATAAGGATAAGATCGGCAAAGAACAAATAAATCTTGAATTATAACGCCTTCAGCCCGTAATCCAGATGTCCCAGGCCGATCTCCTCTCCGTATCCGAACTGCCGCCGGTGCGCCTTGATTTTTCCGTCCCTCGAGAAGATATCAGCCTTTTTCGCGATTATGTCAAAGGCCGCCTTGTCAGCGGCAAGGATGTCCGTTGAAGCGACTATGCCGGCGTCTTCGGCAATCTTCGGGTCACTGCCCGCGATGCAGTCGCATTCCTCGGTTATATCAAACAGGAAGTTTATGAACAGCTTCCTCCTGATATGCGAAAGGATCCCCTGCGCGTACTCAACCATCCTCTCGGCAAAGATGTTCTCGTCCTCATGCCAGTGGATCTGGACCGCGTCGAACTTGCAGCAGGCGATGCATTCGCCGCATCCGATACAGGCCTTTGAATTTATGAAAGCCTTGCCGCTCACCTCTGAAACCGCTGAAACGGGACAGGATTCAATACAGCAGCCGCAGAGGGCGCAGTTTGCGACGTTGATGACGGGTTTCATGGAAGAATGCTGGACCTGTTTGCCCGCGCGCGACGCCATGCCCATCCCCACATTTTTGATTGAGGCCGCGTAGCCCGTCATGATGTGCCCTGTAATATGCGACAGGACGATAAGGTCCTCCAGCACCCCGATAAATGAAGGCACCCTGATCTCCTTTATATTCCTGAAATCCGCTCTCACTGTTTTTGAATCGGTCCCGAAGATGCCGTCGGCGATTATATACGGACACCCGAGTTTCTCGGGAGTAAACCCCTTCTGATACGCGAGGTTCAGGTGGTCTACCGCGTTCTGTCTCTGTCCCCTGTAAATCACATTAGTGTCGAAAACAAAAGGCTTGGCGCCCCTTCTTTTCAGGTTTTCAACCAGTATCTTCACCAGTTCGGGTTTGATATGCCCCGTGTTCCTTTTGTCCCCGACAGTCATCTTGATGCCTACAAATGAGCCTTTCTGAAACTGTGACAGGACCGCGTCCATGTGCTTCAGGAGCGTCCTGAGACAGTCGTTTCTGCTCTGTTCCTTTATACTGCTGAAATAAACTTCCGGTTTCATTATTCCACCTCTTGTTAAAATCAGGGGCTGTCGCCCCTGCGTTTTATTTTATACTTTTTAACAAACATCAGCGGGTTATATGACATCTTGGCCTGCCGCAGCCCTTCGATCCCCAGGTCCTGCTCACGGTTAACAAACTTGCAGTCGCCTGCTTCATGCCTTAGAAATTCCTGGTTGATGACCTGGTAGAGTCCCGGCATGCCGCCGTTTGCCTTTTCGACGTGTATGACCATAGTGTCACGCAGGAATTTTTCTCCCAGGGTAAGGGCCACGATCCTGTCCCCTACGCGTATGATCCCTCCCCTGATATTCAGGACGCCGAAATTCTTCAGCATTTCAAGGACCGCGCACCGCTCCTTCTCGAGACCCGGATATTTCTCACAGTCCCTTTCCTCACACCAGTCATGTTCAAAGGCAAGGCATTCATCAATAAGCCCCGGGGTAAGCGTCTCATATTTATACCGGTACACGCTTTTAAACTTGTTTATCCTGTTTTTCTTGTCATGGAACCTGTTCCCTCTCAACTGAACGAGATCTTTTATTAAATAGACATAATCGAAGTGGTCCCGGTCCTCTTCGGCTGTAAACTTCTTATTGTCCTTCAGGAATGCCTGAACAAAGCTCTCCGGCGCCCTTTCCAGATACGGCTTTCCCGTGCGTGTTTCAAGATAACCGAATATTTCTTCTACCGCGCTTGATATACTGAAGCCGCCGACCGGACAAAATACTGAAACAGGCTCCGCGTCTTTCAGGATGACAAGATTATTGTAAAGCAGGGACAGTTTAAAGTCATACGCCTTTCGGAAGGCGAATATATTCGTAAAATTATATTCAGAGGCTTCAAGAGGACATCCGGACAGAAAACCATTGACAGTATCCTGATGGGAAAGCCCGACATCTTCAAATTCCGGGAAACGGGGCAGCATAACAATGTAATTATAGCAGATAACTACAGCGTCTCGAGCGTCCGTACCAGGGCCTCGGCTTTTTTGAGGGTTTCGAGATATTCCCTTTCTGGGTCCGAATCAGCGACGATGCCCGCGCCGGCCTGGACATATGCGACCTTGTCCTTGATTACAAAAGTTCTTATAACTATATTCAAATCCATATCGCCGGTAAAGCTGATGTAACCGACCGAGCCTGTATAAGGCCCCCTGGCGACGGGCTCAAGTTCATCTATGATTTCCATGCACCGGACTTTAGGCACCCCTGTTATGGTGCCTCCGGGGAATGTCGCGCGTATCGCGTCAAAACAGTCTTTGCCGTTTGCAAGTGCGCCCCTTATATTCGACACGATATGGATGACGTGGGAATAGTCCTCTGTAATCATGAATTCGTCGACTTCAACGGTGCTGTAACCGGAAATCTTTCCCAGATCGTTCCGTTCAAGGTCAATCAGCATGAGATGCTCGGCCCTTTCCTTCTCGTTCAGCAGGAGGTCTTTCCTCATCATGAAATCGCCTTCGGCGTCTTTTCCCCTCGGGCGCGTGCCCGCGATCGGCCTTGTCTCAACAATACGGCCCGTGACCTTCACCAGTCTCTCCGGCGATGAGCTCGCGATATGATACTGCCCCAGGTCGAGATACGCGGCAAAAGGGGAAGGATTGATACCGCTCAGTATTTTATAAATCTGCCATGGTCCGATATCGCCGATATCAGCCGATACCCTCTGTGAAAGGTTTGCCTGGAAGATATCCCCCGCCCGTATATATTCTTTTGCTCTTTTTACTATTTCCATATAGGCCTCTTTGCCCATCTCGTGGCGGATATGGATGGGGGTGTTTGCAGGGACTGGTTTTAAACCCGCCCCTGCGGGAGGGGTGGAAGGTATTAAGCTGATCTTTTCAAACATTATTTTTATTTTTTCACACGCCCTGTCATAAGCATCTTCCCATTCACTGAGGGCGGGTTTTAAACCCGCCCCTGCATCTGCGCTAATCAGCGGGCACGACATAAGAAACGTTTTTTGCAGTTTGCGGTCAACCGCGATTACGGAGTCAAAAAGCATAAAATGAGCGTCAGGGATGTTGAGGTCGTCCACGGCTGTCCCCGGAATATTCTCAAAGTAGCGGACGAAATCATAACTGATAAGGCCGACTGCCCCGCCGACAAACGGTGGAAGGTTTTCGGGAGATTTAATCTTGTGCGCTGAAAGCAGTTCTTTTAATTTTTTGAGAGGTGCTCCTGTTATGCCTGACCCCTGCCCCTCGGCACGAGTCGATTCCGGCCTCACCCCTGACCCCTTTCTCCTGTCCTCTACCTCAACATTCCCGTCCTTCACCCTGAAAATCAAAAAAGGCCCTGCGCCGATGAAAGAATAGCGGGCGATTTTTTCCGGCCCCTTTATGCTTTCAAGAAGGAAACTGTGCGCGGACTGGAAATTTTCATAAATCCTCCGGGGTGAGATAAAAGGCAGCCCGGCATAGACAGGAGAAACGTCGCCCGCCTTTGCGTTCCTGATGAATTCGGATTTTGAAGGTGAAATATGAATCATGGTTTGAAAAATCTCCCCTGACCCCGGGGGATTTTCATGCTACCTCTGTAGACCGCTTATCTCTTCTTTTATCCGCTCCAGGGCCTTCAGCGGGTCCGGTTGTGAAAGGACCGCCCTCCCTAAAACGATATAGTCGGCCCCTCTCCGCAAGGCTTCCCTGGGCGCCAGCATCCTTTTCTGATCATCTGCCGCGGCCCATGACGGCCTGATGCCGGGAGTGACGATCAGGAAATCCTTCCCGAAGTGAGAGCGGATATTTTCAGCGTCTTCAGGCGAAGCCACCACCCCGTCCAGACCGGCGTTATACGCAAGCCCGGCAAGATGCCTGACCTCGGCGCCCATTCTAAGCCCTATTCCGAGCTCATCCCGCAAGGCGTTCTGGTCGATACTGGTCAATATGGTAACGCCGATCAGCTTCGGCCTGTCAATGTTCTCATCAAGTGAAGTCTTTCTTATCGCTTCCGCCGCCTGCCTCATCATCCCGGAACCGCCCAGCGCGTGCACATTGAACATAAAGACCCCGAGCCGGGCTGCCGCTGCCGCTGAAGCGGCCACTGTGTTCGGTATATCGTGGAACTTGAGGTCGAGGAAGACCTTCCGGCCCATCAGGTGTATCTGTTTTATGATTTTGGGTCCTGAGGAAGTGAAAAGCCCGGAGCCGACCTTGAAGACCTCAATATGCCCCGAGAACTTCTTTACGATTTCGACTGCTTCGTCATATCCGGGGACATCAAGCGCAAGGATTATGGGGTTGCCGGGTTTCATATCTTTGCAAGCGTTATCCCTTTCTGCGCCTGATACTTGCCGGCCTTGTCGGCATAGGACCTTTCGCAAACCTCATCGGCGCCGAGGAATATAAGCTGGGCGACGCCTTCATTTGCGTAAACTTTTACGGGCAATGGAGTCGTGTTGGATATCTCTATCGTCACGTGGCCTTCCCATTCCGGTTCAAGGGGGGTCACGTTGACGATGATCCCGCATCTCGCGTATGTGGATTTGCCGAGGCAGATGACGATCGTTTCTCTGGGGATTCTGAAATATTCCACTGAAGTGGCAAGCGCAAAGGAATTCGGCGGTATTATGCAGGCATCTCCTTTAAAATCGATAAAACTCTGCGGGTCGAATTTTTTCGGGTCAATTACCGTGGTATTTATGTTGGTAAAAATCTTGAATTCATCCGTTATTCTCATATCATAACCGTAAGAGCTTACTCCGTATGAGATAACGCCTTCCCTCACCTGCTTTTCAGAAAAAGGGGTTATCATTCCCTTTCCGGCCATTTCCTGTATCCACCTGTCGTTTTTTACCATTTGGTCTTCCCCCAAGTTTAAGAATGGACAATCACAAATCGTAACATAAAGATTTATTGCTTTACAATAACAGGAAGAACAATATTGCCACTGATTAACACAGAATAACGCGGATTTTTCAAGAAAAGCGCAAGCGTTATTTTTTTATTCCATCAGCGGTTATCCGTGTTTATCCGTGGCTAAGTTGTTTTTGTATTACTCCATCCTGAAGGACGGCTCTTCTATAGACTCGCCGTGGCAGACAGGGCACCTGCCGGGTCTTTTAAGCCTTTCCCTTTTCCTGAATACAAAACCGCATTTAATGCATTCAGCCGGAACGACGACAAGGGCGCTTCCGGTTTTATGAACAGTCTTACGGATGTGTTCGAGATGGTCGTAGACTTCTTTTTCCGGGACCCTTAATAATCCTGAAAGCTCTTTGGCAGTAAGCGTCTTCCCTTCCAGGGCCGAAACAATACCCTGCCGTATCGTCTCTTTTCTGTCAGGGGGGACAGCCGGTTGTCGCGGTTTATTTTTCATGCCTCTGTTTAAACGATATTATATATCAATTTCTTATTGACTTCTGCCCGTGATTCTTAATATAGTGTAATTAACACTACATAAAAAGGAGAGGATTTATGAAAAAGGTATTTATTATTCTGCTGACAGTCGTTTTTGCGTTTACGTCGACCGCGGTATTCGCAAAGGAGAAACCTGAAGCTGAAGAAATTATCGCGGACCTTATTTTCCTGAGACCGCTCGGCCTTATCTCCTTTGTGTTCGGCACTTCCGTGTTCATCGTCTCATTGCCTCTGGCTGCTGTTACAAAAAGCACAAAACAGACGGGTGAAGTCCTGGTTAAGGACACGTTTAATTATACGTTCAAGAGACCCATCGGAGAGATGGAATCGGGTTTGTAAAATTTATTTCCTGCGGTCAATTCAAGCCTTATGACTGCGAACTTCCAGGGCTGGTTGTTCATTCCCGACGGCGCCCATGTGCCGGCCTCTATTATCTTATCGATAATTTCATCGGGCACAGGCCCATCAGTAAATTTTCTTATGCTGCGGCGGGTCTTGATGACTTCGATGCTGTCCATGCCTTGAACCCTGTATTATTTGACTCCTGTTTTTTTCATTAACAAATACTCTTTTATGAAATTATCAATCGCGCCGTCCAGCACGGCATTCACGTTGCCGGTTTCGTACCCCGTCCTGTGGTCTTTAACAAGCTGGTAAGGCTGCAGGGTGTAGGAACGTATCTGGCTGCCCCAGGCAATGTCTTTTTTCTCGCCGATAAACCCTTCGAGCTTTTCTTCCTGTTCCTTTTTCTTGATTGTGTACAGACGCGCCTTGAGTATCTTCAATGCAGTTGATTTGTTTTTATGCTGGGAGCGTTCATTCTGACAACTGATGATAATCCCGGAGGGTATATGAGTAAGCCTTATTGCCGAGGAAGTTTTGTTCACATGCTGACCGCCGGCCCCGGACGCCCTGAACGTGTCTATTTTCAGATCATCTTCCTTTATATCTACCTCGATATCCTCGCTTATCTCCGGGTAGACAAGCACGGCGGCGAAGGAGGTATGCCGCCTTTTATTGGCGTCAAACGGTGAAATCCTTACCAGCCGGTGAACGCCTGCTTCCCCTTTTAAATAACCGTGCGCGTATGTCCCGCTGACTGTCAGGGTCACGCTCTTTATGCCCGCTTCTTCACCCGGCTGCAAATCTACAATTGCCACTTTAAAGCCCTTCCGCTCGGCCCATCTGATATACATCCTCATCAGCATCTGCGCCCAGTCCTGGCTTTCGGTCCCCCCGGCGCCGGGATGAATAGTCATTATCGCGTCATTTTTATCTTCATCCTGTGAAAGGATGCTCTTCAGCTCGACTTCGCCGATCCCGGATATGAGGGCGTCAATTCCGGTTTCAGCGTCTTTCAGAAAGACTTCGCCCCCTTCTTCTTCGGAAAGCTCGAGGAGGACATGGAGGTCTTCGTATTTTTTTTCTATAGAATGGAAAAGCTGGAGAGAGCTTTCAACCGCTGATTTTTCCTTCAGCAGGCCCTGGGCCTTTGCCGGGTTTTCCCACAGGCTTTCATCCAGGAGGTCTTTTTGCAGGGTTTCAAGGCGTTGCATCTGGAAGGGTACATCAAAGATACCTCCTGAGGGTATCCATCTTTGATTGAATATCGCTCAATTTTTCTTTTAATTCGCCATAGGTAATCATTGTTATGCGCGCCTCCTGAAATTATTCGGGGGACAACCACCCGCCCTTCGAACACGTACCGCTATTATACCTGAATGCGTCGGCAATGTGCGCAGGGCATTGATTATTTCCCCTTCAAATGCCGCTCCATCTCCCTCCGCGCTTCTTTCTCTTTTACGGCCTCTCTCTTCTCATATTGCCTCTTCCCTTTCGCAAGTCCTATCTCCACCTTGGCCTTTCCGTTTTTGAAATATATCTTCAGGGGGATGAGGGTAAGCCCTTTTTGCGTGATATGTCCGTACAGTTTATTTATTTCCTTCCTGTTCAGAAGCAGCTTCCTGGTCCTGAGGGGGTCGTGGTTGAGAATGTTGCCGTGGCTGTACGGGCTGATGTGACAATTAAGAAGGAATACCTCGCTGTTTTTAACGATGGCGTAACTGTCTTTCAGATTGGCCTTGCCTTCCCGCAATGATTTCACTTCTGTCCCAAGCAGTGAAATACCGGCCTCGTAAGTCTCCTGGATGAAGTAATCGTGATAAGCCTTCCTGTTGGTTGCTACGACCTTTTCTTCCATGATAGAGAGGATAACTTACGGTATCCCGCAAGTCAATATTGTTTCACCAGCTCAATCACCGTCACTTCCGGCGGCGCAAGGAAACGTATCGGCGGTCCCCATGTGCCGGCCCCGCGACTGACGTACAGCGCTGAATTACCGGGAAGGTTTGATAACCCCGCATGGGAAGGATAATAAAGTCTTGTGATCAGGCTGAAAGGGAATATCTGCCCTTTGTGAGTATGTCCTGAAAGCTGCAAATCAAAAAGACCGGCGGAGTCCCTGTCTGTGAGGGGCCTGTGCTTCAGCAATATGGTATATCTTCCGTTAACAAGTCCCGAGAGCAATACTTTTTCGGGAATATTTTTTGACAGGCCGTAAATATCTCCGGCCGGGTCATCGACTCCGGCAATATTAATTGTCCCCTCTACTGTAACCCCTTCCCCTCTCAGAATCCTGAACCCCGCCCTCTGAGTAAAATTCTGCGCCTGATCAAGCCCCGCGTAGAATTCATGATTGCCGGTTATCGCGAATTTCCCGTATGCGGGATTCAGCTCGTTCAGCATCTCCGCAAGTCCCTCAAGCCTGTTAATCAATCCGTCCACAAGGTCGCCTGTGGACACCAGGATATCCGGTTCCGCAAGTTTGATCTGGTCAATAATCTTCTTAAGTCTTTCTTCCCTCACTATCAGTCCGAGATGCACATCGGATATCTGGACAATCTTTAATCTGCTCACGTGGTCCGGAAGCTTTGAGGTCCTGATCGTGACGTGTTCGGTGAGGATATTTTTCGCCTCGAAATACCCGTATACGGCGGTCGTGAGAGAAAATATGACCGGAACAAAAAATGATGTCCGGGCCGAAGGGATTATCGACGAAAAATCCCTCCCGAGGACCAGGCCGGCCGAACGAAAAGTCAGCCTGTAAACGTCGATTACCAGAGACGCGGAAATGAATAAAAACAACCCTCCCATCCACAGGTAGCCCGTATAAGACATAAATCTTGCGAAGAATTCAAAACCATGCCTCTCTGAAACATATACGATGAGCGGGGAAAAGGTCATAACGACCATAAAGGCGGCAAGATAAGCGCCGCCCTTAAAATTCAAACTAAGTGCGGCCCTTGTCCTGAGAAAGGCGTAGAGGTGAACGAAGCCGTAGACAACAAAGAAGAAGATCAGGAAGATACTCATGCTTTAAACTAACTCATGTAAAGATATATTTCGTATATGATGACAGCAAGGTATATCTGTATTGCTACCGGCAGGCCGATCCTGGTAATATTTACATTTTTAAAAACACATAGGACAATTAATGCCACCGCGGTAATGACAAATTTTATCAAAGAGAAGTGGAAAACACCGACATCAAGGAAAAAGGCCATGACGGGATTAGCTTCCACAACACTGCCTTTTTCTATCAGGGAAAGGGTCAAAACGGCATCCAGACAACTTAGCGTCAGCAGGGTCAAAATCACAATCAGCAGCCTTGTGCTGTACACATCTACAAATATATGCCTCTTTCTGTCCTCAGCCCTGCGGGAGGTCTTTCTTTTCCCGCCCCAAAAGGTATATCTGCTGATGACAGGAGTAGGACGCTCACGTCTGTCCCACAGCGCTCTCACGTATATTCCTTCATTGACCGGTTTGCTCATTATCACTTATTATATGTCAAACTTGTTTCCAATTTCATGAACGCAAACTCCATGCCAAGTCGTAACCAGTTGATTAATTGAGGTTCCGTATTTTTTGATATCTCCTTATTTTGTAAATAAACCCGACATATTGGTAATTTCAACACATACGCAGGTTACTCCGTCACTTCTATGGTGCCTTCCATGCCCCTGTCCCTGTGACCTTTAAAAAACAAAAGCTTCTTGTCACAATAGAAAGGATACTTGCCGGCCTTTACCGGGACAAAACGTATGATCTTCTGCTCGGAGCTCATCGACTCCTTTATATCCATCCCGGCTTCCGGAGAGCTTATCACAAAACTATGAGGGACTATGCCGGGATCTTTTCTGACTATCAATTCAACAGGGATATCCTTTTTTACAATAATATGGGAAGGCTTAAAAAAGTATCCACCCCCGAATATCTCGATCCTCTGCACGCCGTCCGCGTCGACAGCCGCCGTGTAAACCTCCTGCATTTCACCTGCGTTGATTGAAAGAGCGCATAATGTGATGACCAGAAAAATCAGCACCGGTCGAATGGTTTTCATGGTTACCTCCTTTTTCTTAAAAGGATATCACTTAATGGAGGCAAGCACAAATTAAATTTTAAGGATTCTGCCGAGGAACGTCTTTGTCCTCTCAACCTTCGGACTGGTAAATATTTCTTCAGGGGGGCCGGTTTCAACAATATCGCCTTTATCAAAAACAACCACCCGGTCCGCGGCCTCCCTTGCAAAGCCCATTTCATGTGTGGCAATAAGCGTGGTCATGCCTTCATCGACAAGCCCTTTTATGACAGAGAGGACTTCCCCGACCGTTTCCGGGTCCAGTGAGGACGTGGGTTCATCAAAAAGCATGGCCTCCGGCTTCATGGCAAGCGCCCTTGCGATGGCTACCCTCTGCTGTTCCCCTCCGGAAAGTTCACCGGGGTAGCAATTCACTTTCCCCTCCAGATTTATTCTCTTTAAAAGCGCAAGGGCGTTTTCAACTGCCGGATTCTTCCCCAAACCGAGCACTTTCACGGGCGCTTCGATGATATTTCCCAGGACCGTCATGTGGGGGAACAGATTGAACTGCTGGAACACCATCCCGACCTTGAGCCTGATACTCCTTATGGCTTCAAGATCTTTTCTGCCGGGTTTGACCCTTTCTATCGAATGGAGCTCGATGCCGTCAACGTGTATCTCCCCTTCCTGAAAATATTCAAGGCCGTTAATGCATCTCAAAAACGTGCTTTTGCCGCTCCCCGAAGGGCCGATGAGCACAACCACTTCACCCTTTTGCACGTCGAGATCAATGCCTTTAAAAAGCTGTTGTTCTCCGTAATACTTATGAAGGTTTCTGACCTGGATCATCGCCCGGGCCCTTTCAATTTATTCTCCAGCCTCCTTGCAAGCAAAGACAACGGGTAGCTCATTGCAAAATACAGGAAGGCGACAATAAGGCCGAGCTCAAAGAACCTCAAAGTGGTCGCGGCAAGAATACTGTAAGTCTTGGTGAGCTCCACCATTGCGATCACTGATACAAGCGATGAATCCTTGAACAGCGCAATAAAATCATTGGTGATACCGGGCGTGGCAATCCTGAGCGCCTGCGGCAGAATGATTCTCCTGAGCGCCTGGGGCTGCGTCATGCCGAGAGAAGAGGCCGCCTCCATCTGCCCCTTTGGAACAGACATTATTCCGGCCCTGTAAATCTCCGCCTCATACGCGGCGTAGTTCATTCCGAGTCCCAGGAACGCGGCAGCCACCGGACTCAGTGAAATGCCTATATTGGGAAGGCCGTAATAAAGTATGTAAAGCTGGATAAGGAGAGGGGTGCCTCTGTATATCTCAATGTATGCTGTGGCAGTGGAACTGAAGGGGGGCCTGCCGTAAAGTCTTGCAATTGTGAGGACCAGCCCGAGCGTGACAGCGAGCGCCATGGATACAACGGAGATAAATATTGTTATGCCCGCTCCCTTCAACAGCATAGGGAAAAAGGTATGGAGAGGGGCCTTTTTACTTTCCTCAATTATTACAGGCCCGGCGGATTCTTCCACAGTCAGGAACAGCTTTTCCTGTGTCTCGTTCCAGAGGCCCCATTTTTCATGTATTTTTTTTAACTCTCCTGACCGCAGGAGTTTGCCGAGGATTTCATCTACAGTTTTCTTGAGCCCTGTGTCTTCTTTTCTTATGGCGATCCCGTAAAAACCTTCACCGGCGGGAGGTCCCGCGTATTTGAGCTTCGGGTTGGGCTTTGCATAATAGGCCGCGATGGGGAGGTCCAGCAGCACCGCGTCCAGCCTCCCAAAGGCGAGGTCTTCATAGGGCTCAACCTGGCCTGAATAAATCCTTACATCCACTCCGCCGAGGCCTTCAAGGATATCCTGCGCGACAGCGCCTGAAAGGGTGCCTGCTTTCTTTCCCTTCAGGTCATTTATATCTCTTATGGCCGTTTCTTCTTTTCTGACGACAAGCTGTTCAGTATAGATGTAATAAGGGACTGAAAACAGGACTTCTTCATTTCTCTGCGGGGTAATCTCCACGCCGTTCAGGACTATATCAAAATCCCCTCTTTTGAGGGCGGGGATTAAGCTGTCCCACGCATTCTGGGACTGCCGGGCCTTAACGCCGAGTTCTTTCGCGACAGCTTCCGCGAGATCGACTTCAAATCCGATAAGCCGTGAAGGGTCTTCAGGCGAGGGGAATACATACGGGGCCCCGCCTTCCGCGTCAGAGCCCCACAGTAGATAGCCCCGCTTTTTTATCTTATCAATACTGGTTTCCCGGGGCTGGGAAGAGACGGTCCAGGAGAGGAAAAGAACCAATCCTATCAAAAGTGAAAAAATTCTGAAAGAATTCTTCATTCTTTCCCCGAGGAGTCCTAAGGCTGAATCCGGGCAAAAGTCGCGTGCCCTTTTCCGTAAACCTCTTTGAGTATTTTCCCCGCGCCCTTCGCAAGGAGGGCCTCCGCGAGTTTTGTGCCGAGCGTCTCCGCGTCCTCCGGTTTCCCCCGCTTTGAGCTCTTGATCAGGGTCTTACCGTCCAGGCTGCCAACGAGCCCTTTAATCAGAAGGATAGAGTTTAGAGTTTCAGGTATTGATCCTTTCCCTTGACCCTTGACCCTTGACCCTTGACCCTTCTTTTCTATTCTCGCATAAGCCCCAATCGGCACCTGGCAGCCTCCTTCAAGTTTTTTCAGGAAGGCGCGCTCAGCCCTGACGCAGACGGAAGTCGCGCGGTGATCAAGTTTTTTCAGCAGTCCGTTGATAAATTCATCGTCAACCCTGCATTCGATACCTATTGCGCCCTGTCCGATTGCGGGGAGACTGGTTTCAGGTTGAAGTATTTCCGTGATCCTTTTCTTCAGACCGAGTCTTTTCACGCCTGCAGCGGCAAGAATGATCGCGTCGAACTGCCCTTCATCGAGTTTTCTCAGGCGCGTATCGAGATTGCCCCGGAGCTGCGTAATCGTGAGGTCCGGCCGTTTATTCAAAAGCTGGCATATCCTCCTTAAACTGCTCGTGCCGATATGCGCCCCTGTGGGGAGGCTTTTAAAATTTTGAATTTTGAATTTTGAATTTTGAATTCCTGTTATCAACGCGTCCCTCGGGTCTTCCCTTTTGCAGATGGCCGACAGATGGAGGCCTCCAGGCAGATCGGTCGGGACGTCTTTCATGCTGTGGACCGCCAGGTCCGCCTTTTTCTTCAGCAGCGCGTCTTCGATCTCTTTCACGAAAAGACCTTTACCGCCGACCTGGGCCAACGGCACATCGAGGATTTTGTCCCCTGTTGTTTTAATCTTTTTAAGTTCAACCTCTATGCCCCTGTTTTTTTCAAGCTGGGCTTTTACCCACTCCGCCTGCCAGAGCGCGAGCTTGCTGCCGCGCGTCGCGATAATTATCTTACGTTTCTTCATCTTTTCCTTCCTCTGTTTCCAGTTGAAATAATTTCCTGATAACCTCCAGCATCACTTCCTTGTCATCGTTATCTGCTTTAAGCGCGGCCGTAGGAGGATGAATGATTTTATTGACAATGGAAGCGGTCAGATAATCAATGGCCTTTATCTTTTCCTCTTCCATGGGGCCGAGCTTGCCGAGTGTCTTTTCCAGCTCCGCCTTTCTTATTTCTTCAGCCTTGTTGCGGAGCGCCACGATAGTAGGCGTGGCAGACAGGGAAGCATGCCATTTAAGGAAAGAACCGATCTCTTCATCGACGATCTGTTCAGCCTTTTCAGCCTCTTTGGCCCGTTCCTGGATGTTTGTGTCCACAACCCCCTGGAGGCTGTCCACATCATACAGGTAAATATTATCAAGGTCATTTATCTGCGGGTCGATATTGCGCGGCACCGATATATCGATGATAAACATGGGCTTCTGCTTCCGCTCTTTCATGGTCCTGTGCGCCTGCTCCTTGCCCAGTATATAATGGGGAGCGCCTGTTGAACAGATTACGATGTCCGCGTGTATCAGCTCCCGGACAAAATTCTCAAAAGGCACTACCATGCCGTGAAACTCATGGGCGAGCTCTTCCGCCCTCGCGATTGTGCGGTTTGTGATAAACACGTCTTTCACGCCGCTGTTTATCAGGTGCCGGGCCGCGAGCTCCGCCATTTCTCCGGCGCCGATGAGCATAAAAGACTTCGTCGGGAGGTCATCGAAGATTTTTTTCGCAAGCTCAACAGCGGCAAAGCTGATACTCACCGCGCTTTCGGCTATCTTCGTTTCCGTCCTGATGCGTTTTGCCACGGATACGGACTTCCTCATCAGTTTGTTAAGGATGACCCCGGTGGCCCTGTTTTTAAGCGCGGCGTCAAAGGCGTCTTTTAACTGCCCGAGGATCTGCGGCTCGCCGACCACCATTGAATCAAGGCTTGACGCGACGCGGTACATATGTCTTATCGCTTCCGGGCCTCTATGTATATAAAGTGATTTATCAAGCAGGTCTCCCTGCACCTTATGGAAATCCGAAAGAAAGCCTTTTATGCCCTCAACGCCTGAATCGATATCTTTGACGTCGGCGTATATCTCTACCCTGTTGCACGTGGAAAGGATAATGCTTTCCCTGACGACACCTGAACTTTTGAGAAGGTGCGCGGCCTCTTCGAGTTTGGGTCCGGCAAAGGCGATCTTTTCCCTCACCTCAACAGGCGCTGTCTTGTGGTTGAGTCCGATAACTAAGATATTCATAAGAACACATGGCTTCCCTTCAGTATAAGTGTTACGCCGAAGAACGCGAATATGACTACTATAAAACCGGCAATTGAAAGGAGGGCCGCCTTTTTGCCGCGCCACCCCGCCGTAAGCCTGAGATGAAGCACCAAAGCGTAAATAAGCCATGTTATCAAAGACCAGACTTCTTTCGGGTCCCATCTCCAGTAACTCCCCCACGCCGAATTGGCCCAGATAACTCCTGATATCATGGAAAGAGTCAAGAGTGGAAAACCGAGAGTTATGAGATGGTAATTGATTTCATCGAGGGTCTGAAGGCTCGGAAGCTTCTGGAAAAGCCTGCTCAGGCGCCTGGATTTAACATTCCTCTCCTGGACGAGATACATGACGCCGATGCCGCATGCCATGGCAAAGGCGGCGTCTCCCAAAAACGCGAGTATTACGTGGATCCCGAACCAGTAGCTCTGCAGCACAGGGCTTAACGCCTTTATCTCCCTCGGAAATATAGAGGACGAAAACATGAGGAGGAAGACAATCGGCATGATGAAGGAGCTTAAAAGGTTGAGCTTGTATCTGAACTCATGAAAGAAAAACAGGACCAGCACGCTCCAGGAAAGAAAGGACGTCGCCTCGTGCATGTTGGTCACAGGGATATGTCCGCCTTCGAGATACCTCACGGCAATATTTGCCGTATGGAACACAAAACCGGTTACCGCCAGATAAAGCGTTGCCCTTGAAGTGTTTTTCTTTCCCCTGAAAATTTCAATGATGCCCGAAATAGTTGCGATAAAATAGAAGGTAAGCGCCAATTCAAAAAGCAGGACATTTGTTTCAATTTGCAAGATTCAGTCTCTCCTTGTTTATATATTCTTTGACATAGGCAAGGAATTTGTCAATTTCCCCTTTTCTGCCGACTACATCTACGTAAAAAACTTTTGTGTTTTCCCTTAATATCCGGGTCAGAGATGATGGATACTCACCTTTTTCTCCGGAATTGATGATTATAATATCAGCCTGTTTGCCTGTCTCCACGGCAGACGGCTTGATCCGCCCGTCCTGCCGGATGATAAATATAACCAGATCGGGTCTCAGGAACTTCAGGGGGCTGTTGCCTTCAACTACAACTCCTTTAAGCCCCGCCATTTTCGATAAGGCGATATTCAGGGCGTCTCTCAGCTCAGCTCCGCCGGGACTTTGTATCCAGACGACCTTTTCAGCGCCTGCCGCGAGATAAACTGCGGTGTCTTTGCCCGTCTCTCCGAGAATCTTTTCATCCTCTGTAACAGAGGTATAAAGGGCGGTTTTAGTGAATTTGACGCCCCCGAACCCTTTCAGGTATTCAAGCAGGACGGCGCAGAGCGTTGTCTTCCCGACGCTGCTGTGCGCCCCGGTTACCGAGATGATTTTAAATGCGTCCGCGTTTGCCATTATTAAAGAATACAGGATACATGATACAGGATACAAGAGTGTGTATAATACAGCGTTAGGCTATAGGGCGCTTGGCATCTGTCGAAGGTGTTCGTAATGAATAATCAGGGCTTGTAACAACTCATTACATATGATTGCCATTACTATTTCTTTCATATCGGGGATTCTCGCAGCTCATTTTTCCCTCTATTTCCCTGTATCAATTATTACGCTTTGCGTCGTCGTCATTGTCTCTTTATTTATCAAATACAGGGTTTCGAAACAATTACCGGGACTGTTCTTTATCATTTCCGTATTTATATTTGGAATTGTTTACAGTCTTATCCGGCAGGAGACAATCCCGGAGCCGGAGTTGCCGGACGCGGAGGTATCCGTTGAAGGCGATATCATTGACGTTCCTGAACTGTCAAACGGGAGGGTCCGCTTTACTGTCGATCAGGTTTCGATAGGCGGGAAAAAGGTCCCCGGCAAGGTCAGGCTTTTTCTGCCGGAGCAGGGGACTATCAATAAACATGCCTTATCCGCCGGCGGTGAAAGGATACGCGCTGCGGCGAAATTACGCGCGCCGAAGGTCCTTCATAATCCAGGGGTTTACGCATATGATTTAAAAAAGGAAGGTATCGCGGCAGTTGGTTATGCAAAAAGCCTTCAGGTCATCGGAGAGATCAGAAGCCTGCCGGCATGGATAAATCAAAAACGTCTGCAGCTTGGAGATATTATAGAGAACAGCCTTTCCCCGGAAAACGCTGCATTGCACAAAGCGATAATCCCCGGGCTGACCGGCGGCATAAGCCGGGAGATGCGGGACGCCTTCAGCGCAACAGGGCTGGCCCATCTCCTGAGCATATCCGGCGCCCATTTCGGGCTGCTTGCGTTTATCATTTTCAGGGCTGTCAAACTGATTATAAGATGCCTGCCGGAAAAGACGCTTGCAATGATGACGTTGTATATTACGCCGTCTCAAATTGCGGTCCTGATGACCCTGCCGGTATTGATATTCTACGCTCTGATATCAGGCATGAGCACGCCGGTAATACGCTCCCTGATCATGATTTCCATTTACATGCTCGCGCTGTACCTGGGGAGAAGCAATCAGTGGCTGAACTCCCTGTCGACAGCCGCCTTTATTATTCTCCTCCTGCAGCCGGCAGCGCTCTTTGATCTCTCCTTTCAGTTGTCTTTTATAGCAGTGCTTTTTATCGGATATATTGCTGGGAAGAAAAAAGAGCACAGAGCAAAGAACACAGAGCAAAGACAAGGCAGCCTGAAGAATATAATATTTCAAAAGCTGAAGGACGGGATACTGATGACAACCGCTGCCGTATGCGGCACCGCGCCTCTTATTGCCATTTCATTCAAACAGTTCCCCCTGATCTCGCCGGTTGCCAACCTGATAGTCACGCCCTTTGTCTGTTTTATAATCCTGCCTCTGGGGTTTTTCGCGTCATTTACCGCTTTCATATTCCAAATGACCTCCATGCCGTTCAGCGGTTTACTGAATGCGCTCACACATTCGGGTTTATGGATGATTAAAATCTTTTCCCGCATCCCTTACGCAAATCTCCATGTGCACAATCCATCAATAGCGATGGTAGCGCTGTATTACTTTTCACTGGTATTCTTCATAAGATACCGATTCAACCGGAGAGGCGGTAGACCCTCTTCCCTTGCCTCTTGCCTTCCCTTTATTGTTACCATATGCCTCTACCTGACAAGCCCTTTTTTCTCCGGCAATGAATTCCAGGCGACCTTTCTGGATGTGGGACAGGGAGACTCGTCAGTGGTCAGGCTGCCGGACCGGAAAACCATGCTTATCGACGGGGGTCTGCGGGAGCCTGATATGGGCAGAAATGTTGTTGCGCCGTATCTGTGGTCGCAAGGGATAAAGAACATAGACTACCTCGTATTGACCCACTCCGACTCCGACCACTACGGGGGGCTTCTTTATATTATGGACAATTTCAGTGTAGGGGAAATCTGGCTGAACGGCATAAGGACTGCCGGGTCCGAAGAATTTTTCAATAAAATAGCGGAGAAGAAAATACCTTTCAGAATCCTCAGGCGCGGAGATGTTCTTCAGGCGAAAAGATACAGGATTTGCGCGCTCCATCCATACGATGAGTTTGTTTCAGGTCCTCTCAGGGGCGCTTCTTCCGCTGAAAACAGCGCGTCCCTGGTTTTGAAAATCGAATCCGGCAGGGCGTCGGTCCTTTTTACGGGCGATATCGAGACCGGGGCTGAAGAAAGCCTGATACCATTGGGCGGCCGGCTGAAGAGCGATATAATAAAAGTCCCTCATCACGGCGGCAGGACCTCAAGCTCGGCGGATTTCATAAAAGCTGTAGCGCCCAGGATAGCCGTTGTAAGCGCGGGTAAAAACAATTCCTTTGATCATCCCCATAAGGAGACTGTTGAAAGGTATAAGAACGCCGGAGCAAGGCTTTACAGGACCGATATTGACGGCGCAGTCAGCTTTAGCATTGGGGGGTCAGGTTTTAAACCTGACCCCCTTGTCCCCACCTGCTATTGGGACAATGAGTTTAAAGAAGTAGAGGCGCTTGGAGATGAAACAAGAAACCTGAGGGCGCTGTTTTTCCGGTTTCCTTGACAAGACGCGGCGCCTTCTGTTATTTTCGCTATATGTCCGCAATGCGGGGGCATGACCCGCTCTCACAGAGAAGAATTTCATTGTAAATTTATCAATGCAATTATCATTTAAAATTCAAGATGCTGAATGATAATTTCGCAATGTGTCCCTGAGCCTCAGGGGTTTTGACCGCGAATAGAGGAAGATAATGCAAGGTTCTTTTGACAGGAAGACTACGATAAAGAGCGATAGCCGGAAAATTTTTCTTGTCGGTAATCCCAATGTAGGGAAAAGCGCCATTTTCGGGCTGCTGACCGGGAAATATGTAACGGTCTCGAACTACCCGGGGACGACCGTTGAAGTGACAAGGGGCGAGACCGCTATCCACAGGGAAAAGTTCCTTGTTGTGGATACGCCGGGAGTCAACAGCCTGGTCCCCATGAGTGAGGACGAGAAGGTCACAAGGGACATCCTTCTTGAAGAAAAACCTGAAGCCGTCATCCAGGTCATAGATACGAAAAACATAAAGAGGTCGCTTTTCCTCACGCTGCAACTGGCTGAAATGGGAGTGCCTCTTGTTCTGGACCTTAATATGAAGGATGAGGCGTCGGACAGGGGGATTGAGATTGACGACGGCAGGCTCGGCGACATCTTCGGGACCGGGGTCGTCTCAACGATAGCCGTCCAGAAGAAAGGCTTATCCACCCTGAAAAAGGCGGCCTCTCATCCCATGGTCCCGCATTTCAGTTTCCCTTATGATTCCAACATTGAAGAGTTCATTGCAGACATAGAGCCCCTCCTGCCTGCTTCGAATATATCAAAACGCTCTGTCGCGCTGATGATACTTTCCGGGGACAAGACGTTAAAAGACTGGCTGCTAAGGAACGTGTCGGCGGAAAAGATAAATACTATGGAAGCTCTCAGGGACAGGACAGCGGAAAAATATCCGATGCAGTTGAGCTATATCATAAGCCAGCAGAGGCTCAGGGCCGTTGAAGGCGTTGTCGCGGGAATCCTGACAAAAACAGAGAGTGAAAGGAAGGGCATAACCGGATTCCTGGGTGAGATAACGACTCATCCCGTATGGGGCATCCCGTTCCTTGTCTTTGTCATTTATGCCCTGTATGAATTTGTGGGGGTGTTCGGGGCCGGGGTGCTTGTGGATTTTTTCGAGGAAGTGATATTCGGTGAATATCTTAACCCCTGGGCTGAAAAAATCGTGACATCCTTTATACCCGTACAGATAATCCAGGAGCTGCTCATCGGCCCCTACGGAATTATTACGATGGCTGTCACCTATGCCATCGCCATCATCCTGCCGATTACGGCAACTTTTTTTATCGCCTTCTCTATCATGGAGGATTCCGGATACCTGCCGCGTCTTGCCGCGATGCTGAACAGGATTTTTCAGACCATGGGACTGAACGGCAAGGCGGTGCTGCCCATGGTCCTCGGTCTCGGGTGCGATACCATGGCGACGTTGACGACAAGAATACTCGATACCAGGAAAGAAAGAATAATAGTCACGCTCCTCCTCGCCCTCGGCGTGCCCTGTTCGGCGCAGATAGGGGTCATACTGGGGATGTTCGGAAAACAGCCGTTCGGGGCCATGCTTATCTGGGTCTTCATGCTGACCATAGTTATATTGTTTGTCGGTTTTATAGCCTCGAAGATTATACCGGGGCAGAGGACGGATTTCATACTCGAGCTGCCCCCGATAAGGGTCCCGCAGTTGTCGAACGTCCTCATAAAAACACTGAGCCGCATAGAATGGTACCTTAAAGAGGCGGTCCCCCTCTTCATTCTCGGCACCCTGATATTATTTGCCGCGGACAAACTGAAAATACTCCCCTTTATACGCGACGTGGGGTCGCCCGTGGTGGTCAGCATCCTCGGGCTGCCCCCTGAGACGACGGAATCGTTTATCATGGGCTTTCTGAGGCGCGATTACGGAGCCGCGGGCCTCTTCGCCCTTCAGGAAAAAGGGCTCCTCAATACTGAACAGGTAGTGGTAAGCCTGGTCACCATAACCCTCTTTATACCCTGTATCGCCAATTTATTTATGATGATAAAGGAGAGGGGCATGAAGACGGCCCTGGCGATTGCAGCCTTTGTATTTCCTTTCTCGGTCCTCGTCGGCGGGGCGCTCCACAGGCTGTTGATATGGCTGGAGATCTTCAGTTAAAGTAAAAGATGGCAAACGGAATAAATATACGGACTGCCGTAATTTTCTGGTTCATAACCGTCGGGTATATGTGCGCGATATTCTATCTTTCTTCCCTTACGTTCGCTCTCCCCGAGCTTCCCGCGAATTCGGACAAGATAATTCATATAGCAATCTACATCCCTCTTGCTTTCATGTTTCGCCTTTCTCTGAACAGGAGCGGCATCAATAAATATCTTTTTACAGCTTCATTTCTCGCGGCAGGCATTTACGGCGTCACGGATGAGGCGCATCAGTATTTTGTCCCGGGCAGGGATTCTGCTGTAAGCGATATTGTCGCGGATTTTATAGGAGCATTGCTGGGAAGTTACAGCGCGGGTCTTTTCAGGATATAAGGTCCCTGTTTATATTTATTTTCAGTTGTCCCTTGAACCCCTCGATGTATGCCTTTACGGACGCGCCGCTTTTGCCGGAACGGAGGATCTCAACGAGCTGTCCCCTGTCAACGCCTCCGAGTGAATCGATCATTTTAATCTCATCCGGCGAAAGCTCGGTAGTTTCTCCGATGAGTCTCGTCATCTTATTAATAACGAGGTCGTTTTTCAGCATGCTTTCATAAACCCGGGGGGTCAAACGGTTCAGACGCAGCGCCTTTTCATAAACAGCCTTGTCGAATACGCCGTTTTTCTGGAAGTACCGGGTGCCCATGATGGACTCCTGAAGCTCTTTATCGGTTACGGTTATCCCCGCCTTCTCAGAAGCGGCAATAAGGACCTTTCTGTCCACAAGCTGCTCAAGCACCCTGTCCTTGAGGTTAAGCTTCTGCATCTCCTCATCACCGGCAACGGTCTCTCTGACGCGCTTATATTCATTGTCATAGGCGCGCCAGAATTCGTCAAGGGTGATTTTTTCTTTTTCCACTTCCGCCAGGACCGTATCGGTCGGATTGTCCCTGGGCCCGATGCCCCAGAAGACGAACGTGATTATTATCATCACCGTGACCGCGGACAGGATGACAAGGGTAAACAGTTTGTTTGTGCTCATTGTTTTGAGCATAGAATATCTTACTTCTCCGGGGCCTTCTCCCACGGGAGGGTAACTCCCGCGAGTTTGTCCTCATTTTTTTTGACTTCAAATTTCTTTCTCAGGCCTTCGATATATGTATCCGCAAGCGCCCGTTGTTTTTCCGCAAGGAGCTGTCTTTTTATCGCTTCCTTCGACTGCTCAAAGGAAGCTGTTTCACCTTTCTGGATATCGGTCAACTGTATGATGTGAAAGCCGAAGCGGGTCTTTACCGCCTCGCTGGTTTCGCCGATTTTCAGGCGCAGAACGGCCTGTTCAAACTCCGGCACCATCTGGCCCCTGCCGAAATAACCGAGGTCGCCGCCTTTGACAGCGGAGCCTTTGTCTTTCGATAAAGATTGCGCGAGCTTTGAAAAGCTTTCACCCTTTTTTATGCGGGCGTGTATTTTCTTTGCCTGTTCTTCGGTATCAACGAGTATATGACTTGCCCGGATTTTGGTGCCTATGGTGAATTTATCGGCATTCTTGTCGAAGAATGCTTTCGCCTCTTCGTCGGAAACCCCGGCCTTGTCCTCAACCTCTTTCTTCAGGATAAGGGCCACGAGGGACATCCTTTCAAATTCTTTCTTTTTTTCGAGATACTCGGGGTCTTTGTCCAGCTTCATTTTCCTGGCGTCCTGATAAATCAGCTCTCTCTTGATGAGCTCCTCAAGGAATTTTTCTTTCCCTTCTTTGTTTGAAAACTGCTCCCTGGCCCAGTCGGGAATACGGCTGATCTCATTTGTAAACTCGTCCTGGGTAATCTTCGCCTTTCCGACTTCCGCAAGCACAGGGCTGTCTGATTTCCCTTTTTGTCCGCACCCCGAAATAACAGACGCCGTCAGAAGCACAAAAAACATGGTCAATATTCTTTTCATTTTATTCTCCTTTATGTTATCGATTATAAAATTCCTGAAACCGGATTAACAGGACTGATTTTTTATACCACAACAGTTAATTTTTTACAATAAGACGGCTTGTAATCAGTTTTTTTTGTGATATACTTTTTTCATAAAGCAGAATGCGGAAATGCAGCATAAGACCGAAGGGTCTGCCGCTTAAAGAAAGGAGAAGGGCTATGCCGATTATTGAATATGCCGGGACAAAAGTTAACCTGGACGACGAAGGCTATCTTGTGGATTTTGATTCATGGAATGAAAATACCGCGCTCGCGCTGGCCGGGGATGAAGGGATGGGCGCCCTTACGGAAGCGCAGATGGGGATAATTAAATTCATCAGAGAGTATTACAGGGAATATAATTTTTTCCCGATCCTGAACGCTGTCTGCAAGAATGTCCATCAGCCCAGGAACTGCGTTCAGGAAGAATTTATGAGCCCCCTCAAGGCGTGGAGGATCGCGGGGCTTCCGAAACCTGACGAGCTGATAGTCAACCTTCTGGAATTCGGGGAGTCCCCGGGATGAAATAAACACAGAGACACAGAGGCACGGAGAAAAACAAAAAGAGTAACGACTTATGAGTCAAGAGTTATGCATAAAGGAGAACATGACACACTGAAAGGGAGGCTGGGATGGCATACACTGCGAAGGACTATTCAAAACTCATCGGCATGGAAGGCTTCAGCGAGACGCTGCTGAAGAACCATTTTACACTCTATCAGGGATATGTGACGAATACTAACAAGGCGCTTGACGCGCTGGACCGGATGCTGAAAGACGGAAAGACCGGAGACCCTGAATATGCCGAGATGAAGAGGAGGCTGGGCTGGGAATTTAACGGCATGAGGCTGCATGAATATTATTTTGAGAACCTGGGGGGGAAAGGCGGGCCCGGCAAAGGCGGGAAACTCGTAAAGCAGGTTGAGGGAAGCTTCGGGAGTTATGAAGCATGGGAAAAGGATTTCAGGGCCACAGGCGCGATGCGGGGCATAGGATGGACGGCGCTGTACCAGGACGCCGCCGGCGGGAGATTGATCAATTTCTGGATCAATGAACACGATGTCTCTCACCCCGCGGGCTGCAATCTGATACTCATTATGGATGTATTTGAGCATGCCTTTATGCCTGATTACGGGTTGAAAAGGGCCGACTATATCGAGGCGTTTTTTAAAAATATTGACTGGAAGGCGGGGGAGTCAAGACTCAGGTAACCGGAGGAGGCGTCATGAAGATCGAGCTGGAGGGATCTCTTCTGAGGATGGTCCCGGAAAACGACCGTGAGAAGGCCGAGCTCAACCAATTGTGGACGATAGTCGTCGGGTGCGTCAACGAAGGCAGAAAACTGGTCCCTGTCGGCGAATATATCCCCGGCATTAAAGAGGTGGCTGTTTTCAATATCGAATAGGGGCGAACGGCTGTTCGCCCCTACGGGTTAAACCTTTTCAAACTGGTCCTTAGGCGCGCCGCAGACCGGACAGAGCCATTCATCAGGCACTTCTTCAAAAGGGGTCCCGGGCGGGACATTGCCGTCAGGGTCTCCGTTTTCGGGCTCATAAACATAACCGCAAACAGTGCATTTCCATTTTTCCATGTATTCCTCCCGAAATAAATTCCTTAATTGTTCATTTTTCATTAATAATTGATAATTGATTTCACACCGCTCCTTCTCTTTTGATTACAACCATTACTGTTTTTAACAGGATAACAACATCAAGCCATAAATTCCAGTTTCTCACGTACCAGGAGTCAAGGGCGATCCTGTAGTCATAATCCGTATTGCTCCTTCCGCTGACCTGCCACAGACCTGTAATGCCGGGCTTCACGCCGAAACAGAGTTTCGCCTGTTCCCTGTAATACCTTTCTATCTCCGGCCTTGTGACAGGTCTGGGACCGACAAGGCTCATGTCCCCCTTAAGGACGTTGAACAACTGGGGCAATTCATCGAGTGACGTCCTTCTTAAGAAGACGCCTATCGGCGTCGCCCGCGGATCGTTGCTCAGCTTCCGGTTTTTTTTCCATTCATCCCGCACCCCGGGATTATTTCCCAGCACCGAGGCAAGTTGTTCATCCGCATTGTCGCACATAGTCCTGAACTTGTAGCATCTGAACGGCCTGTCATTTCTCCCGACACGCTCCTGGGAAAATATCGCGGGACCTTTTGAATTGAGCCTGATCAGGACCGCGATGACGAGCATCGGCAAGGCAAATATGGCGAGCAGGCAGAAACTGAAGAGAACATCAAAAAATATTTTTATAATAATATTGAAGGGTCTTGCGAGGTTGTTTTTGAGCTCAAGCCCGATAGTCTGTTCCTGGAAGAAATGCTGAAGGTTTGTACCGAGCACGGATATCCCGAAGAGGTCCGGGATAAGCAGGATGTTCCGGGTCCTGTGCTGAAGTTTGTTGATAAGGGAAAAGATCTTTTCCCTGCCGCACCCGGGCATCGCGATGATGACGTCATCAATGCCGCATCTGCCGATATATTTATGCGCGTTGTCCACTCCGCCGTGTATCCTTACGCCCCCGATCTTTCCCCCGATCTTGAGGGGGTCGTCATCGAGGAACCCCACGACATCCAGCCCGAGGTTCGGGTCCCGCTTCAGCGCCCTGAAGATGAGCTCTCCTGTCTTGCCGGCGCCGATGACAAGCGCCTTGCTTTTGAGCAGGCCCAGGTATATAAGCAGCCTTTTTACATTAATCCTGACGACCGGGAGAACAGGAAAGGAAATAACGCCCATAACTACCAGCGTTATTCTTGACACCCGCTCTCCGAACTTGCCGAGATAGAGTATCGCAAATACCCCGAGAGTCGAAAAAACAGCGACTTTCCATAAGGTCTTTACCTCATCCCAGAAGGAAAACCTTTTAGCATACAACCCCTCATAGAAGAAGAAAAAACTCCAGACAGGGAATATCCACCAGAAGTATGTAAAATCTATCTGAGGGAATTCGGGAAGAGAAAAAAAGGAAGGCAGAAGACGGCCCCTCATAACTATAGCGCTCTGCAGGGTAATCAATACGGTTGCGATGTCCGTAAGGAAAAGCAGTAACATGCCGAATCTCTTCATACCCATACGCAAAATTATAGTAATTAAACGGCAATTGGTCAATCGATAGCAAGCCAAGCCGGTAACCTGGAAAATCCCCGGGCGCC
The DNA here is from genome assembly GCA_003599505.1 of Nitrospiraceae bacterium. Classification (GTDB taxonomy): domain Bacteria; phylum Nitrospirota; class Thermodesulfovibrionia; order UBA6902; family UBA6902; genus SURF-23. The sequence continues at coordinate 25,917 of QZKO01000078.1, forward strand.
GTGATAAACTGGTTCCGTGATTTATCTTAATAACAGGCTCGTGCCTGAAAAAAAGGCCCTTGTCTCTGTTTTTGATCACGGTTTTCTCTACGGAGACGGGATATATGAAACGATGCGCGCGTATAAGGGCGTTGTCTTCATGCTTGATGAACACCTGGAGAGGCTGTTCAGGTCCGCGTCCATGATCGCCCTGAAAATACCCATGGCCCCTGAGGCGATCAGGAAGGCGGTTTATCAGACACTGAAGGCAAACGGCCATAAAGAAGCGGTCATAAGGATCAGCATATCGCGGGGAAAAGGCCCCATAGGCCTTGACCCTGATCTTTGCCCGTCACCTACGTTTGTTGTAATGTCGGGAGAATTCAGAAAGCATCCCGGGCGGCATTACCGTAAAGGAGTAAAGCTCGCGATAGTAGAAACGAGGCGGAATTACAGCGGAGCTTTAGACCCCCGTATAAAATCCCTGAATTTTTTAAACAACATCCTCGCGAAAATAGAAGCAAAAAAGAGAGGGGCATACGAGGCCGTTATGCTGAATTACAGGGGGTATGTCGCGGAAGGGACCATATCAAACATCTTTTTCATAAAGGACCGTGTCCTCTGCACCCCGGCCGCCGGCGTCGGGATACTCGACGGTATAACAAGGAGAATAATTATTGACTCGGCAAAGGAACTGGGGATCGGGGTCAGGGAAGGGCGGTTCAGGAAAGAGGATATCTATCATGCGCGGGAAGTCTTCATTTCAAACACGACGATGGAGGTCATGCCGGTGGCGGAGGCGGACCATATAAAAATAGGCACAGCCCCGGGGGAGATGACCCTGGCGCTTCATCAGGCATATAAAAAGAAAGTCAATGAGTTTATAAAAAGTAGTCCGCGAGATTAATATTAAATTGTTTCAGGTTCATTGCTTTTATGATGGTCCTCACGTATGCGTCATTACCGTCCTTCTCCATGAGGTCCGTGACGCGCCCCTTCGTCAGGTCCCCCCTGTTATCTGAAATTATCATCACCCTGGGCCTCGACAGGAAAAGGTGGTTGTTTTCATAGACGATCCCGATCTCGTTTGTATCGAGCATGACAAGTGTTCCTATGGGGTAGACGCCTATCATGTTGACGAAAAATTTAAAAATCAGGGGGTCTATTTCCTTTCCGGTAGTTTCCATCATGATGCTTAACGCCTTGTCCTGCGATATGGGGACTTTACTGTACACGCGCGCGGAAGTCATGGCGTCATATTTGTCCGCGACGGTCACTATCCTGCTGAACAGGTCTGTCGCCGACGGGTTTTTCAGCTTCGGATAGCCGGAGAGATTAAAATTCACGTGATGCTCAAACGCGACAATGGAGGCCTTTACGGTCAGGTCGTCAAGGTTCCTCATCTTCAGAAGGGACCTGACCCCCCATTGAGGATGCTTCTTCATTACGCCCCATTCATTGTCATTCAGGCTCCCGGGTTTGTTGAGGATTTCGTGGGGGACCTCTATCTTTCCGATATCGTGGAAGATTGCCACCATGCCGAGTTCGATCAGCATGGCCCGGTTAAGCCCGAGTTTGTGTCCAAGTGCCACGGAAAGAATGCTTACGTTCGCTGAATGGTAATAGGTATATTCATCATAGTCTTTTATTACGGTCATTCCCAAAAGCAGTTGTTCCTGCTCGACAAGGCGGTCCACGAGGGACGCTACCACCCTTTTCGCCTTTTTGAGGTTTACCTTCTCCCCGCTCCGGACGCTGTGAAATATCCCTTTCGTATAAGAGACCGCGGAAAAGTACGTTTTCCTTACAAGTTTTTTTATGTCCAGATCGGCGTTTTCTTCGGAAACGTTCCTGATTTTCCGGATCTCGAGGCCGGGCAGTGAAGACAACTCCCCTTTCATTGAATCAAAGGGGCGCTGCAGGAAGGACGAAGCGATAAAAACCCTTATGAACGTTTTCATGTCCTCGGGAACGAGTCCGGGTTTGATAATGACGGAGCCTAATTCCGCCTTCCTGAATTCCCTCAGGAGGAAATCGAAGTTCATGACGCATTCAGGAGAATAACGGACGCGGAAGTCGTTCAGGTAAAAATATTCGCCCCTCAGCTCAAGTGCCAGGGTCTTTTCATTTATGAGAAGCTCCGCGGCCGAGGACACAAACTTGTCGATCAGGGAAACAAACGCGTGGTTGTTCATGCTGTGTATCTGCGCCGTGCGCAGCAGCACCGCGATCTGGTTGATAAAGTCCGCCGCGCCGCCCTGAAGCTCTGTAGTTTCCTTAACTCCCATATTCCAGTTTCCTTATGGCATTAAGTGAAAATTCCCTGAGCAGCTTATTGCCGCATGTCTTATACCTGTTCAGGAGCTCAAGCGCGTCCCTTTTTTCAAGCAGGCCGAGACAGTACGCGGCGCAGGCCCTGTTCTCCGCTTTTTTCGCGCTGAAGAAGGACCTTCTCTTCAGTATCCTGACGAGAAAATCATAAACGCTGTCGTCGCGCCAGAGGGACAGGGTCTGAAAGCACTCTTTTTTCTCATTGAAGTCTTTTCCGTTAAATGTCCTGCCTGTTATATGTCCTATAAGCAGCTCTCTCGCTGATTCCGAACGGATTTGCCCGAGGGCTGCAAGGACGGTCTTTCTTATCTGCGGCTGCGTATCTTCGAGGCCGCCCCTGAGGTCTTCAAGGACACTGTCCCCGCCGATCTCCCCCAGGGTCCGTATGACCTCTTTCCTTACCCTTATATCCTTGTGAGGCAGCAGCTTTAACAGGGGCTTTACCGCTTTTTTGTCCCCGATCTTCCTCAGTATGTGAACAATGTTTCTGACAACATACCACCTGGGGTCATTCAGCTCCTGAAACAGGAGCGAAACATCCTTTTTCCCTATATGGACAAGCGCGTCTACGACCATCCTGCGGGCGGAGATGCTCTTCAGCTCGGCCAGGATTTTCATGAGAGGCAATATGGCGTTGGTTTTTAGATGACCGGCAAAATTCCTGAAAGTGGGTTCATCGATCTGCCCCCCTTTATCAAGCATTTCCCCTACAATGGTCAGGATTGAATGCCCCCCGGCGTACAACATGACTTTCGATAAATGTTTTTTTGCCTCCTCATGGATATCGCTTTGGAGCATTTGTTCCATATTGGCCTGCGCCTCCACGACTGTGCCGAGGTTTCCCCCTGTTACGGAAAATTCGACAGCCCGCATGAAGTGGTTTGCTATTTCACTGCATTCCCCCGGTCCTTCAGCGGCAAGGAAAAGCTCAAACAGGATATTGAATAATTTCCCGGTCTTGTCATGCGCCTCTTTTTCGAGCTCGCTGAAGAACGACCTGAAATCGTCGTCCGTAAGCGAAAATATCGTGAGGTCTTTTATGGCCCCGCCGTTGCCCGCGTTGTCTTCGAAGGTCTTCAGCGGCTCCTCTTCACTGCCGGGGGCTTTCTGCCTTACCTCCCGCACCGCCTTTTCTTCAAGCTCTTCTCCTTCAGCAAGGAAAGAATCCTCAACAACATAACTGATGTTCTCGAAGTTTTTTTCCCATAAGATAGTTACAAGGTCGTCTTCCATATCCATGTCGAAATCCCGTGAGATAATCCTCAGGAAGTCGCCCAGCTCTGCATGGGTCATCCCCTTTTTAAACGTGAGCTCACGCACCCCGTCCTTAAAGAACAAAAGGGCAAGGTTGTCCATTCTTTCGGGATTATGATAAACGGATTCGGAATTATAAAAGATGCTGTTTTTGCCGAACTGGAGCCGGAGGGTGTCCGCGTTACCGAAAAAATCATCAAACCTGTCATACACTTCCTGCATGGTTTTCATGCAAACCGGGTTATTCTGCGGATACAGCCTTGAAATCTTCCTTGCCTTCGGGATGATCCGGATTATATTTTTAACCTTGTCTAATTCTTCATTTGTTTCCATAAACAGGCGCCCGCCCGAACATAAAAGTACACACTTTATATCGGAATAAACTCCCTGTATATTAAATCCTGTAAAAAGCTTTGCCGTTTACAAATGCGGATAACGCCGATAAAACAATAAGTTGCTCCAGTTTGATATTGTTCCGGACAGCCCGCGTTATCCGGATGAGGTCACGGTCTCCAGGACCTTTTTTCGTACCGCCGTCAGATGCTCCAGAAACTCTTCCCTGCTTTTATGCCCCATAAACAGATAGATGAAGCCGGCAAACTCCGAATCTCCGGTAATTACATGCTCTTCATTCAGTCTCATAATCGTTTCAAGGTCCCTCAGATATTCATAAGAAGCTGAAAGGGCTTTCCCCGTGTCAGGGGCGAGGATGCCTTTTTTTATCATACGCCGTATCGCTGTAGCAGTGTCCTGGACCAGTATTTCAGGCGCGCGCTCCGCGTTATTAAGCTGCATCTGCTGGACGTAAAACTCTATCTCTTCTATCCCCCCCGGTCCGAGTTTTATGTCTATCCCTTTTGATTCAAGGGACAATTCTCTTACAATCCTTTCTCTCATGGTCCTTATATCGTCTCTTGTAAGCTCCATCCCCCTTTTCAAAATCACTTCCTTCGCTGTCTCCATGAATAACCTCGCGGAATTCATGTTACCGGCAACAGGTCTTGCCCTGAGAAGAGCCTGAATTTCCCATGGATGGGCATGGTGGAGATAATAATCTCTGTAGCCCCTGATATTTTTTAAAAGCGTCCCCCTGGCGCCGTCAGGACGAAGCCTGGTGTCCACATTGTAGATTATTCCCTTCTCCGTATAAGCTGAAAGGGTTTTCAGTATTTTCTCGGCAAGTTTCAGGTCCTCCTGCTGTTCCGAAAGAAAGACAATATCGAGGTCGGAGCCGAAGGTCAGTTCCCTGCTGCCGAGCTTCCCCATGCCGAGAACAGAGAAACCGGCGCGGGAATTCAGGGGGTTTGAGCATCTTTCCGTGATCATCCTGATTACAGCGTCCGCAAGGTGCGACAAACACTTTACCAGATAATTCACCTTTATGACGCGCATAAGGAAAAAACTCCCGAGCCGTATCTCCTCAAAATTTTTATACTCTGCGGTCCCCGTCTCAATATGTCCGGGGGAGATGCTCCGTTCAAGTTCTTCCCTTGTCCTTCTGAAAGTCTTCCTGATAATATTGCCTTCAAGCAGAAGGTCGAGGTATCGCGGGCTGCTCATGAAGACCCTTGTCAGGTACGTGCTCAGGGAAAATATCTTCATGATGCCTTCTGCTAATTCCTTTCTCTCCATAAGGCCGGTAAGATATGTCTCTTTGATGCCGAATGACGTAAAAAAAGTGTCGAGCCCCTTGAGCGCCCTGTCAGGACTTTCCGAATTCAGCGCCTTTTCAATGAGCAGGGGGAGGGCCTTTCTCATCACGGCGCGCTCCCGCTGTGTTTTGAAAAGCTCAAACTGGTCTCTTATACCCTTGAGGTCCGTCAGGCCTGTAAACGGAGTTTTTAACCCCCTGAAAGAGAGATACTCAACAAGCTCGCTGTCGCTCAGGTCTCCTTCAAGGAGCGTAAGGGTTTCCGCGTGGACGTCTTCCTCTGTGCCGAGAAGAGAGTTGTACATATTTTTTATCTTCATTCTCCTGACTCTCAGGCCTGAAAGAAACGCGTTGATTGAAGGGAAGCCCGACTGTACGGCAAGGGCCTTCAAATCCTCTTCAGACGCGGGCAGGGAATGTGTCTGAAGGTCGTCCTTCATCTGAAGGAGATGTTCAATGCGTCTCAGATAAAGATAATTATCCCAAAGCGTGATGAGGTCTTCTTCCGGCGCCAGCCCTATCCATCTCAGAGACTGTATTGCGTTTAAAAGTCTGTGGGTCCTGAGGCTTCCATACTCATTTCCATAAATAAGCTGAAAGGTTTGAATAAAGAATTCAGCCTCCCGTATGCCCCCGTAACCTCGCTTTATGTCGTCTTTTGAAAATACGGTATCTATTTTTTTCTTTAACCCTTTAATCTCTTCCACGTCTGAATAGTCCATTGTCTTCTTCCAGACAAAGGGTTCAAGCGTCTCCATGAACGACCTGCCGAGCCGCACGCTGCCGGCAACAGGCCGTGCTCTTATCAACGCCATACGCTCCCATGTGCGCCCCCATGTTTCATAGTATGCCCGGTAGGACTGCAGGGGAAGGGCGATCTCTCCTTTTTCTCCCTGCGGCCTCAGGCGGAGGTCTACTCTGTAGCCTATGCCGTCTTCCGTATTCCTTGAAAGCAGTATGTTAAAGAGCTCCATGACTTTGAAATAGAATTCACCGCTTCCGACCCTGTTCATCCTGACGCCCGAGGGGCTCAGGATACCCGACGTCTGTCCTTCTTCGTCCGAATAAACCGCCATGAGGTCCACATCGGAGCTGTAATTGAGCTCCTCTCCTCCCAACTTCCCTAAAGCGATAAGGGCGAACTCTCCGCCTGACGCCGGGTCTCCGAATTTCCGGAGGTTGATCTTTAAGGAATACTGAAGCGCAAAATGGATGACGGCTTCCGCAAGATACGTAAGCTCATCCATTGAAGAAAGGGTGTCTGTCAGGCCTGTAATGTCTCTCAGTGTAATCCTCAGGAGGTATCGTTTTTTAAATAACCTTATCAACTGCATGACGTCCGGCATATTCATTTCACCATCGAATGAAAGCTCCTTATTGCCGCTTGAGAAAAGAAACTTCTTCGTGACAGGCTCTTTCATTTCCTTTAGCGCACGGAGCAGTTCTTCGGGGTTTGAGATGCAATAATTTGCAAGGAACCGGCTGACGGCAAAGAGCTTCGCGATTTCGTTCAGATAAGGCAGAAAGCGCTCCCTGTCGGAGGCTGCCTCCGCGAGCCTGTGAAGACTTATCTCCGCCCTTTTGGGATCAGAGGCGGCGCTGGATGCCTCTGATATCGCCTTTGTCATCCCCGTGCCGGTATTCATATAGTTTATAGTATAAGATATTTCGGGATTGACCGGCGCTCCCTCAAGTTCCAGGGATGGGCGTTGCTCTTTGTGCAAGTTTAAGGTTTATCCCAAAGTTCGGGGGAATCTGTTAATATAATTTTCCTGAATGATGTTGAATAAAATCCGGAGGGCGATTCCATGAAGATGATATCAGCAGTTATTAAACCGTTTAAGCTTGACGACGTTAAAAAGGCGCTTACGGAGGCAGGAATTCACGGTATGACCATAACCGAGGTAAAGGGCTTCGGCAGGCAGAAAGGTCATGTGGAGCTTTACAGGGGGACAACCTACGAGGTAAATTTCCTGCCGAAGATAAAGATAGAAGTGGCCGTCCCTGATGAAAGGGCTGAAGAAATAGTGCGGATATTGTCCGACACCGCAAGGACCGGGGAGATAGGAGACGGGAAGATATTTATTTACAGCCTTGATAGTGTGCTCAGGATAAGGACAGGGGAGGGCGGAGATGAAGCCTTATAGAAGCGCAGGGCCTGCTTTTTGTCAAGCCGCCGGATTTTTATAAATTACGGGCAATGATCAATTCCATTACGAAGAATTAATTGTAAGATACTATCAGTGTTGTGTAGCCTTCGTTTGCGAGTCTTGACGCGGTCGTGTAAGCGCCCTCGCGGTCGCCAAACCTGCCTATCCTTACCCTGTAGAACGTCTGGTTATCCTTTAAAAAAGTGGTCAGATAAACATCGCTGTATTTGATCTCAAGTCCCTGTTTCAGCCTGTCCGCGTTTGATTTATCGATAAAAGAGCCCACCTGAATCGTCAGCGCGCCTGCGGGAAGAGAAGGTGAATATTCGATCCTCTTTACATAACGCATATCCCTGCCGAGATGCTCAATCTTTACTAACCCTACGCCTTTGTTCGCGAAATCGATCTCCCTTGCGGCGCCGTATGAAAGGTCCAGGTCCCTTCCCGGTATGAACGGCCCCCTGTCATTCACAATTACGACAACGGATTTATTACTGTCGGGGTTGGTGACGCGCAGCTTTGTTCCGAAATCCATCTCCTTGTGCGCGCAGGTCAGGCCGTACATGTCGTACCTCTCTCCCGACGAAGTCGGCCTGCCGTGGAAGTCCTGCCCGTACCACGAGGCAGTGACATAGCCTTCTGCCGGGGGCCGGTACCCGACCGGGGCGAGAGAGGCGCAGGAGGAGAGGAGGATGGTTAGGAGGAAAATAGCTGAGTGTTTTATCAACTTATATCGAATCATCATATGATTTCGCTATAATTTGGTTCGGTACTATGTATAAGCGCCTGTATATCGGAATTATCTATCTTTGAGCCGAATTTCAATTTTCGTGGATCGATCTTCTTGTCAAACTTGACAGGGTCTTTAAAAACATAGGGAAGTTTGAGGATTTCTTCTTTGAAGTTTGTATGTTTCTTCTCCTGAATAACTATTTCAATGCTGTCAGGACGGTTCGTTGTATATAGCTTCTCCTGAATAACAGGCAGGAACTCTTTATTGATTTCATAGCCGATGGAGTTCCTTCCCAGATTTCTTGCGGCAAGGCATGTTGTCCCGCTGCCGAGAAACGGATCAAGCACTGTATCGCCGGCAAAGCTGAACATCCTTATCAGACGCTTTGGCAACTCCTCCGGAAACATTGCAAGGTGTTTATCCTGTTTTTCACCGGAGAAATTCCAGTGTCCGTAAAAATACTCGTTCCACTCTTTAGTTGTAAGTTTGGATTTTTCTTTAATCTCTCTGCTTACCTTCGGCGGATCGCCAAGCTTCTTGAAGATCAAGATAAACTCGTAGTCGAGCTTGATAATTCCATTCCGGGGATAGGGGAAAGAACCCATGACCGTTGCCCCACCGGTTGTATTACATGTCGTAACCTTCTGCCAGATGATAGCGCCCATGTAATCAAAGCCGATGGTTTCGCAGAATTTAATAATTTCTTCCCTTATAGGGATGATTTTATACCTTCCGTAATAAACAGACCGTGCAAACTGGTCCCCGATGTTCACGCACAAACGGCAGCCGTTATGGAGTACTCTGTAGCATTCCTTCCAGACAAGGTTCAGGTTGTTGATATATTCCTCATAGGTATCGTTGAACCCGATCTGGCTTCCGTTGCCGTAGTCTTTTAATTGCCAGTAAGGAGGAGAGGTGATGACGAGATGAACGGACTCATCTTTAAGTTCGTTCATATTACGGCTGTCGCCGATGATTATGGTGGTGTTAGAGGTCATGCTGTCCTATTTTAATACAACTCATATACTGACTTCTGCCCGACACTTTGGAGACTAATTCAAGCACGAGACTTGTAATGGCGAATCCCTTTATAGCAAAAATTTTCCCAATTAGCCATGTTACTAACGAAATATTCTTTGCCATAGAAATCACCTCCTTGAACATCCCTTTTAATTGTTGTCTCCGCATAGTCGGTGCCCAGAATATCGGGCAGAAAACAGTATCGTTGCGTCATCTTACATTCCCTTGATTCCCGCCTTCGCGGGAATGACGTCAAAAAATACTCCTATAACTTTTCTTTGCCAAATAAAACACAAAGGGCGAGGTAACCTCGCCCCTACATTCATCTCCGTGTCCTCTGTGGTTAAACAACTTAACTGCACTTCGTAAACCCGCAGTCCCTGCAGACCGCGCAGCCGCCTTCGTGCTCGACGGCCCCGCCGCAGTCCGGGCATGCGCCGCAGAGCATTATCTTTTCCCTGCTCTCTTTTTTCTCTTCGGGATGTGAGCCGTTGCCGTTTCCGTTTTTCTTGCTGCCGCGTTCCGAGTATCTTTCGATGGCCTTTGATATGGCGTCCGAGCAGGATGATATCTTTCCGCCGTTGGCCCACGCGGGGCTGTGGCAACTGATGCCTTTGAGCTGTTTGACGAGCTCTTCAGGTTCGATGTTGCTCCTGAGGGCAAGGCTTACGAGCCTCCCGATTGCCTCTGCCTGGCTTGAGGCGCAGCCGCCTGCCTTCCCCATCTGCGTAAAGAGCTCAAAGAGGTTGCCTTTTTCATCCTCATTTATTGTCACGTATAGATTGCCGCATCCGGTTTTCATGAGCCTTGTCGTTCCCGTGATGACCTCAGGCCGTTTCTTGGGAGTGATTTTAATGCGTTCTTCAGGTCTAAGTTCTGTGCTCTGCGTTCTGTGCTCTGTATTCTGTGCTCTGTGTTCTGTGTTCTGTCCTCTGTCCTCTGTTTTAGTCTTGCCTGTTGAGAGGACCTGCTCTTCCCTGGAGCCGTCCCTGTAAACGGTGACGCCTTTGCACCCGAGGCCGTAGGCAAGGAAATATACATCCTCAACATCCTTGGGAGACGCGTCATTGGAAAAATTGACGGTCTTGGAGACCGCGTTATCGACATGCTTCTGGAAAGCCGCCTGCATCCTTATGTGGTCGAGGGGGGAAATGTCGTGCGCGGTGATAAAAATCTTTTTTACGTCTTCGGGGATTTCATCGATGTCGTGCAGGCTGCCTCTCTCGGCGATGCTGTCGATAAGCTCCCTGCTCCAGAAGCCTCTTTCTTTCGCGACCCTTTCAAAATGGGGATTGACCTCATAGAGCTTTGTGCCTTCAAGGACATTGCGCACAAAGGCCACCGCGAACAGGGGTTCTATGCCGCTGGAACAACCGGCAATGATCGAAAGGGTCCCTGTGGGGGCGATGGTTGTGGTCGTGGCGTTCCTCAGGGGCATTTTGTCCCTGTAAACGCTTGCGTCGAAATTAGGGAAAGTCCCCCTTTCATCGGCGAGAAACGAGGACTGTCTTTTGCTTTCGGTCTGGATGAATTTCATCACCTCATTGGCGAGTTTCGCGGCGTCTTCGGAATTGTAAGGGACGCCGAGCTGTATCAGCATGTCGGCCCACCCCATGACGCCGAGACCTATTTTCCGGTTTGACTTTGTCGCGTCTTCTATTTTCCTGAGAGGATATTTATTGATGACGATGACATTGTCCAGGAAATGGACCGAGTGGTGCACCGTATCCCTGAGGGAGTCCCAGTCAATCAGTTCGGAAGTCTCCTCCACACTTTCGCGCTTCCGGGGTTCCGGGCTTTTTGTCTTTACGAATTTCGCAAGGTTGATCGAGCCCAGATTGCAGGACTCATAAGGGAGAAGCGGCTGCTCTCCGCACGGGTTGGTGCTTTCGATCTGTCCCGCGGACGGGGTTGGATTATACTGGTTCATCCTGTCGATGAATATGATCCCGGGCTCCCCGTTCTTCCAGGCGTGCTGCACTATGAGGCTGAACACTTCCCGGGCCTTCAGGCTGCGGGTGGGTTTGAGGGAATGGGGATTTATCAAGTCATATTCTTCGTCCTGTTCAAGCGCCTTCATGAACGCGTCGGTTACGCCTACAGAAAGGTTAAAGTTGTTGAGCCTTGAGTTATTATCTTTTGCGCTGATGAATTCGAGGATATCGGGGTGGTCTACACGCAATATGCCCATATTCGCTCCCCTCCTGGTGCCGCCCTGTTTTATCGCCTCGGTTGCCGAGTCAAAAACAGTCATGAATGAAATCGGGCCTGATGATACACCCTTGGTCGAGCCCACGATATCACCCTTGGGCCTGAGGTTGGAAAATGAAAAACCGGTCCCCCCGCCTGATTTATGTATTAACGCGGCGTTCTTGACTGCTTCGAAAATGGATTCCATCGAGTCATTTACAGGGAGGACAAAACACGCGGACAACTGTCCGAGCGTTTTACCGGCATTCATGAGGGTAGGACTATTAGGGAGAAACCTTAATGATGTCATAAGGCTGTAAAATTCATTTTCTATGTGCCTGACTTCAGCCTCGGATTTGGCATAATTAAGCTCCACGGACGCGACAGCCCTCGCAACCCTCCTGAACATCTCGTTGGGGGCCTCTACAATCCTTCCTTCCTCGTCCTTCTTCAGATATCTCTTCTCGAGGACCTTCTGCGCGCTCTGCGTCAAATCAAGCTGTGTGGAAATAATTTCTGCCATTGTCCCTCCCTGTTAAATAAAATTAATAATGAGCAATTAATGAGTAATCAGAAATGAGTAATGATGCCGCCGGTTAATATCCCTTTTTTCCCATTGTTCCTTATTCATTGCTAATTATTCATTAGCTTTCGATATCCTCTATTTAGATATGTTAGGAAATTAAACCACAACATATTGTATATGTCAAGCAAAAAGTAAAGATTTTTAAACTTATTGATTTTAATAATGTTTTGCAGTGCAAATTCGGTTGATGAAATGTGAATTAAGAAAAACAGGGGCAAGGGGCAAGGGGCAAAAAATCTGTATCAATATGTTTTATCTGCGGATATAATATTTCTGTTATGGCGAGAGCGCAAGTCAAAAAAATATTCTACGCAGGGTGGAAAAACTGCGTTCAGATCAGAAATGACATTGCGGACCTCGTCGTAACCACTGAGGTCGGCCCCAGGATCATCCGGTACGGTTTTCTCGGACAGGTTAATGAATTGTGCGAAGTCGGGACAGAAACGGGATTAACAGGTGGAGATGAATGGAGGATTTACGGGGGACATCGCCTGTGGCACAGCCCGGAAGACAAAAAGAGGACATATGAGCCTGACAACTCCCCCATTAAGTGGAATGAAATTGAAGACGGCGTTCATACAGTCCAGGAGACCGGGAGGACCACCGGCATAAAAAAAGAGATGCTGATAACGCTTTCCCCCGACAGCTCCGCGGTGACGATCATTCACCGTCTTACAAACAAAGGGCAGATGCCTGTAGAACTGTCTGCGTGGAGTATATCCGCAATGGCGGCAGGGGGAAAAGAAGTTATACCTCAATCCGGGAGAGATACGGGCTTACTGCCGAACAGGGTCCTCTCCCTCTGGCCTTACACAAGGCTTACCGACCCCCGGATATGCCTGGGAGAGCAATATATTATTATTCAGCAGGACGCTTATATCAAACATCCCTTAAAAATCGGCACAGCCGATGAAAACGGGTGGGCGGCATATTTTAACCACAGCCATCTCTTTGTGAAATATTACACTCATTATATAAATGCCGGATACCCTGACCTCGGGGTATCATATGAAACATATGTCAATGATTTCATGCTGGAGATGGAGACCCTCTCTCCTTTGACCACCCTCCAGCCGGATTCATCCGTTGAGCATGCGGAGCAGTGGGAGCTCTTCGATAACGTGCCGGCGCCTCCGGACGACGAGTCCGGGATTGGAAGGCTGCTGAAAGGCAGGGTGCGCCTGTAATTTCCCCCTTCAGTTCAAGTGTAAATCATCCGAATAGATATTGGACATAAATATGGTATTTTTGCGCGCTCTTGTGCAACTTATACATAAGAAAGAGAAATATTGAGGCTTAGACAATATGGCGCCGAAGATAGGGCAACTGCTTGTAACGAATAAAATCATCACGGAAGAACAGTTAGTCAAGGCCATTGAAATACAAAAAAAAGAAGGCGGCCGCATCGGCACGAACCTTATAAAGCTCGGCGTTATAAGCGATGAACAATTCGTGCAGTTTCTCAGCAAGCAGTACGGCGTTCCCGCTGTTAATCTCGCCGCCGAGCAGATTGACCCCGCTGTAATAAAGTTTATTCCATATGAAGTGGCCTATAAATATCAGATATTGCCTGTTTCAAAAAACGGCGCTTCATTTACTCTCGCCATGGCCGACCCGTCCAATGTCTTCGCGATTGATGATATAAAGTTTATGACCGGCTACAATGTAAAACCGGTTGTGGCTTCGGAGATGGCGATTAAAGAAGCGATAGCCAAATACTATCAGCAGCAGCCGAGCCCCTCGGACGCCCTGCAGGATGTCATGGACAGTATAGGGGATTTCGGGGATGAGGGACTGGACCTGGTCCGTGAAACAGATGACGACCTGGACATATCAGCGCTGAAGACCGCCGTGGAAGAGGCCCCTGTCGTAAAGCTCGTCAACCTTATACTCGGCGAAGCCATTGCGCGGGGCGCCAGCGATATCCACCTTGAACCATACGAAAAACAGTTAAGGGTGCGCTACAGGGTGGACGGCGTGCTCTATGACGTCATGCAGCCGCCCACCAAGTTAAAGGCGGCCCTTTCATCCCGCATAAAGATCATGTCGGAGCTCGACATCGCCGAAAGAAGACTTCCCCAGGACGGCAGGATCAAATTAAGGGTAAAAGACAGGGGCGTCGACCTCCGTGTTTCAACCCTGCCCACGCTCTTCGGGGAAAAGATCGTCATGAGGATACTCGACAAAAGCAACCTGTCGCTTGAATTGACAAAGCTCGGGTTTGAAGAAAACGCCTTAAAAGATTTTAATGAAGCGATCCATCTGCCCTACGGTATGGTGCTGGTCACAGGGCCCACGGGCAGCGGCAAGACGACAACACTATACTCCGCCCTTAGCACGGTAAACAATATAGACGTAAATATTATGACGGCGGAAGACCCTGTGGAATACAACCTCATGGGCATCAACCAGGTGCACGTAAGGGAGGAAATAGGATTAACATTCGCGTCCGCCCTCAGGTCGTTCCTGAGACAGGACCCGGACATAATCATGGTCGGCGAGATAAGGGATTTTGAGACCGCCGAGATCGCCGTAAAGGCGGCGCTGACAGGGCATCTTGTCCTGAGCACCCTTCATACCAACGACGCGCCGAGCACCGTATCAAGACTGCTGAATATGGGGATAGAACCGTTTTTAGTGTCCGCGTCCGTACTGCTGATACTCGCGCAGAGGCTGAGCCGGAAGATATGCGAGAAGTGCAAGACAGAGGAGCACATTCCCGAATCCGCGCTCCTTGAAATCGGCTTTTCAAAGGATGAAGTCAACACCTTTAAATGCTTTAAGGGAGCAGGCTGCCATGTCTGCGGTGGGACCGGATACAAGGGAAGGATTGCATTATATGAAGTAATGCCGGTAAAAGAGGAGATAAAAGAGATGATCCTGAAGGGCGGCTCTGTTACCGATATAAAGAAATTGGCAATTAAACTCGGTATGAAGACCCTGAGGATGAGCGGCCTTGCAAAGATCAAGGAAGGAGTGACCTCCGTGGAGGAAGTCCTGCGGGTGACCTTTGGAGATTAACGCGGCCCTTGTTTTTGCAGGAAAATTCCCCATATGTAAAGAATTACCGGGATTATGCCGAATAACACATAGTGAATAAAGCATGCGGGGCAATTTTAATGCAGTGCAGTAAATCACATATTCAGGAAGGAGATATTTTTTAAAATAAATATGATAACGTTATACGATTTGTTAAAAACGATGATTGACAAAAATGCCTCCGACCTCCATATAAGCACGGGGACGCCTCCCAGGGTAAGGGTGGACGGACAGCTTGTCCCTCTCAACGGAGAGCCCCTTAATCCTTCAGACACAAAGGCGCTCTGTTACAGCATTCTTACGGACTCGCAGAAACATAAATTTGAAGAAAATAACGAGCTGGACCTTTCCTTTGGAATGAAAGGATTAAGCCGTTTCAGGGCCAACATATTCATGCAGAGGGGGGCCGTGGCCGGGGCCTTCAGGATGATCCCTTACAAGATAAGGACCTTCGGCGAACTGGGGCTTCCTTCCATTATCAGCGAGCTTTCAAAGAAACCGAGAGGACTCGTGCTGGTGACAGGCCCTACCGGCTGCGGGAAATCTTCAACGCTCGCGGCAATGATAGACAAGATCAACAGGGAGCGTCATGAGCATATTATAACCATAGAGGACCCTATCGAATATATCCACACCCACAGTAATTGCCTGGTAAACCAGAGGGAAGTGAATTCCGACACGACTTCTTTTAAAGACGCCCTGCGTTATGTATTAAGACAGGACCCCGATATCGTGCTTATCGGGGAAATGAGAGACCTGGAGACCATTGAGGCCGCGCTTACCGTTTCAGAGACCGGACATCTGACATTCGCGACACTTCATACGAATACCGCGGTCCAGACAATAAACCGCATCATAGACGTATTCCCCGCGCACCAGCAGGAGCAGATCAGGGTGCAGCTTTCTTTTGTGCTTGAAGGGATCATTTCACAGCAGCTTCTCCCGAAAAAGGGCGGCGGCAGGGTCCTTGCCGTTGAAATTTTTATTCCTAACCCCGCTATCAGAAACCTTATCAGGGAAGATAAAACGCACCAGTTGTACTCCATGATGCAGACGGGCCAGACAAAATTCGGCATGCAGACGATGAACCAGTCCCTCTTTGATTTGTATAAAAAGGGTTTAATAACATATGAAGACGCTCTGTCAAAATCCTCACTGCCGGATGAACTGCTCAATATGATGCAGAGGTCTTCGCTGGCGAAAGGATAATCCATGGCAACAGTATTTAAATGGACAGGCAAATCTCCACAGGGTGGGACGCTGAAAGGCGAGCTGACCGCGGGTTCAAAGGCTGAAGTCCAGACCTACCTGAGAAGACAGCGCATTGTGCCGACGAATATTTCCCCGAAGGCGCAGCCCCTTTTAGGGTCTTTCCGCGGCGGGGTCAAGCCCAAAGATATCGTTATATTTACCAGGCAGTTTGCGACAATGATAGGGGCGGGGCTGCCCCTTGTGCAGGCCCTGGAAATCCTGTCAAAACAGACTGAAAACCCGGCCTTTGCAAAGATGGTCGAGGAAATAAAGAATGATGTTGAAGGGGGCTCCACCTTTGCCGACGCCCTGAAAAAATTCCCGAGGGTCTTTTCAGACCTCTATACCAATATGGTGGCCGCGGGAGAGGCCGGAGGTATCCTCGACACCATCCTTATACGTCTTGCCACATATATAGAAAAGGCGCAGCAGCTCATCAGGAAGGTCAAGGGAGCAATGGTATATCCTGCGGTAGTTATTGCTGTCGCGATCCTGGTCATCGTTATTATCATGGTCTTTGTGGTGCCCACATTCTCGAAAATGTTCGCCCAGCTCGGGGGGACCCTCCCGATGCCCACGCAGATCATTATTAACCTCAGCGAATTCCTGGGCGGCGCCGGAGGGATTATAATTCTCGCCGGTGTCATCGCCTTTATTGTCTTTGTTGCGCAATTCAGACGCACGGAAACAGGGAAACTGACTACAGACAGGATCCTGTTAAGGCTTCCTGTGGTAGGCGTGCTTTTCAGAAAGGTCGCGGTCGCGAAATTTACCCGGACCCTCGGGACCCTTGTAAGCAGCGGCGTTCCTATACTTGACGGCCTGAACATAACGGCCAAAACCGCCGGCAACAAGGTCATCGAAAGGGCCGTGATGGGAGTAAGACAGGGGGTTTCCGAAGGCAAGACCATTGCTGAACCGTTGACCCAGTCCAAAGTCTTCCCCCCGATGGTCACGCAAATGATAGCCGTCGGAGAATCTACAGGGGCGCTGGACAACATGTTAGGGAAGATCGCCGATTTTTATGATGAAGAGGTAGACCAGGCGGTTTCCACCCTCACCTCGATGATAGAACCGATGCTGATGATCTTCCTCGGCGGCACTGTAGGCTTTATTGTCGTCGCCATGTATCTGCCGATATTCAAGCTCATTACGCTTGTAAAGTAAGACGTTATCATCTGCCCGGCTTTTTTTAAAACCCGAAGCACGAAATACGAAATTCGAAACAATATCGAATGACCGAAATTCAAATGTTCCAAACGAGCAAGGTTTTGATCATTGAGAATTCGGATTTTGAATTTGTTTCGTATTTCGATATTCGGATTTCGGATTTATTACTTCCCGATATGACAAAAAAAACAAATTTTCAGTTACTATGTAAGAGATTATGTCCAGGGAACTGTTCAACAGGGTAAGAGCCCTTATTTATATCAGGGTAATTATGGTTACACTCCTGTTGGGCTCGTTCTATATCTTCAGAGTCGGATATGACAGGCTGTTTTATCCGGCGGCGTTTTCCTTTCTCATTATCTCTCTCTACCTTTTGTCGATTTTTTACGCGCTCCTGCTGAGGTGGATAAAAGACCACTCCAGGTTCTTCATTTTTGCCTATGTTCAGATTGTCGTGGATGTAGTCGCTGAGGTTTTTCTTATTTACATAACCGGCGGCATAGGGAGCATGTTCTCGTTCCTGTTCCCCCTGAGCATCCTTTCAGCAGGCATCGTGTTAAACCGGAGGGACTGTTATATTATCGCCACGCTGAGCAGTATCCTTTACGGGCTTCTGTTAGACCTTCAGTATTACAGAATAATAATTTCAACAGTCAGCTTCTATTCGGAGAAGGATTTTTTCTACAGCATCTTTGCCCATTTTACCGCCTTCTACCTTGTCGCCTTTCTCAGCGGATATCTTTCCGATAAGCTTCATAAAGCGACGCAGAGCCTGAAGGAGAGAGATACGGTCTTGAGCGATTTAAAGGCCTTCAGCAAATACATCATAGAAAGCATGCCGAGCGGCGTATTTACGACCGATTTAAACCGCAGGATCATCACGTTCAACAGCTCCGCGCAGGAAATAACACAGCTTTCCCTTGAACAGGTTGCCGGAAAATTTCCCGAAGAAATATTCCTTTTCCTCAGAAATTCCGGAGAACCGGCGGACCGGATAGAAGGGGAGATGCAGCGGAACGGAGAACTGTTCCCTGTGGGCATGAGGATCTCGGCGCTGAAAGACGGCGCGGGGAGACCCATAGGCATAATCGGCGTTTTCCAGGACCTGACGGAATTAAAGGCCATGGAGGCCGAAGTGAAGAGAAAGGAAAAATGGGCCTTTATCGGAGAGCTTTCCGCCTCTATTGCTCATGAGCTCAGAAACCCCCTTGCTTCACTGAAGGCTTCGGTCGAGATGCTAAGCGAGAAAAAGGTCTCGGTGGAATATGCCGACCGTCTCATGAAAATCGCGCTCTCGGAAATGGACCGGCTGAACGGCATTATTACGGACTTCCTGCTTTACGCGCGGCCCCAGAAACCCGACAGGGAGCCGTTTGACCTCCATCAGTCTCTCCGCGATGTGGTCATGCTCCTGCAAGGTTCTGAATCAGGAAAGGAAAATGTTACAATAACCGCGAAATCAGAGGGAAGGCTTATGATTACAGGAGACGCGAAACAGATGCAGCAGGTTTTCTGGAACCTTGGGATAAACGCGGTCGACGCTGTTTCAGAAGGGGGGCGCGTCGATATATACACAGCCAGGAAAGGCAATAAAGTCGAGATAGTTTTCAGGGACACGGGGACGGGAATAAATATGTCCGACATGGATAAAATTTTTTACCCCTTTTTCACCACAAAGGAAAAAGGGACGGGACTGGGGCTTTCCATCGCCCGGAAAATCATCGAAGAGCACGGCGGGAAAATCATGGTCGAATCCGGAGGCCCCGGAAACGGGACGACCTTCAGGGTGATATTGCCGTTCAATAATGAGCAACGAACAATTAACAATGAGTAATTAATGAAAAAAATAAAAGGCAAGATATTAGTTGTCGACGATGAAAAGAGCATGAGGGAGATACTGGATATCTTTCTCAGGAGCGAAGGATACAGCGTGACCGCCGCCGACAACGGGAAATCGGCGCTGGAGGTCATGAAGGACGATTTTTTTGACCTCATACTCACGGACATGAAAATGCCCAAAGTCAGCGGACTTGAACTGCTGAAAAATGTAAGGGAAATTTCCCCCGACACCGTGGTTGTAATAATTACAGCCTTCGGCACGACCGAATCAGCCGTTGAGGCAATGAAGCTGGGGGCGTTTGACTATATTACAAAGCCGTTCCAGATGGACGACATCCGGCTCGTGGTAAAAAACGCCTTTGAGAAGAAGGACCTGCTGAAGGACGTCTCTATCCTGAAGGAGCAGTTGAGGACGCCCTCTCTCGAAAACATAATCGGGCAGAGTCCTGCCATGAAGGAATTGTTCTCTCTGATAGCAAAAACCGCTGAAAGCAACGCCAATGCGCTGATCACCGGCGAGAGCGGGACAGGGAAGGAACTCGTGGCAAAAGCCGTCCACAGTCTGAGCCCGAGAAAAGACCGCCACTTTGTGGCCATCAACTGCGCCGCGATCCCGGAGGGGCTTCTCGAGAGCGAACTTTTCGGATACATGAAAGGCGCCTTTACCGGAGCGGCAGCCAACAAACAGGGACTGTTTGAACTCGCTAACGAGGGGACCCTCTTTCTTGACGAGATAGGGGAAATGCCCTTGCCCCTGCAGGCAAAGCTGCTGCGGGTCATTGAAGGCGGGACCTTCAGGCGCCTTGGGGGCATATCGGACATTAAGGTTGACGTAAGGGTCATCTCCGCCACGAATAAAAACATCAAGGACCTCATAGAGAAGGGCCAATTCAGGGAAGACCTGTATTTCAGGCTTAATGTGCTGTCGGTCCAAATCCCGCCTCTCAGGGAACGCAGGGATGATATCCCTCTTCTGGTCGGGCATTTTCTGGAAAAATTTGCAGGCGGCAGGAAAAAATTCTCTTCCGAAGCGATCGGGCTGCTCATAAATTACCAATGGAAGGGAAACGTCAGGGAGCTTGAAAATATCATTGAAAGAGTGGTCCTGCTGTGCGACAGTGAAATAATCGGCGTGGAGCACCTCCCTGAAGAAATCAGGTCATCCGCTCCCCGCGTCAAGGGTGTTACCGTGCCGCAGGGAGGGATGAATATTGAGCGGCTCATGGAAGACATGGAAAAGGCCTACCTTCTGAAGGCTCTTGAACAGACAAACGGCGTAAAGACGGAGGCCGCGAAGCTCCTCAATCTCACCTTCAGGTCGTTCAGGCACAAACTGAAAAAATACGGGATAGAGAAGAAGATAATTACGGATTAATCAAACATGGCGTCGCTTTCCGGGATAAGGGGCCGGACCCTATC
Source organism: Nitrospiraceae bacterium (assembly GCA_003599505.1). Lineage (GTDB taxonomy): Bacteria > Nitrospirota > Thermodesulfovibrionia > UBA6902 > UBA6902 > SURF-23. The sequence continues at coordinate 46,529 of QZKO01000078.1, forward strand.
GCTTCACGACTTTATTGCTGAATCCGGCCCGGTTTCAGCGGTTTCTTTTTCGCGGGGCTTATCAACAGGTTTTGCTTCCTGTTGTGACTGGCTTACCTGCACATTAACTTTGGCCCCTCTGGCTATGGAAATAAACTCCCTGTAACGCAGCTCTCCCTTTCCGGAGGCGCGTGATCCTATCTCGATTTCACCGGCTTCAAGTTTGCCGCTGAACTCTCCGTCTATATAGATTTTATTTTTCGCCTTTATCTCTCCGCCATTGAATTTCCCCGTAATCCTTACTTCCTTGCCGGCAATAATATTGCCGCCTTCCAGAGAGCCTTCAATGGTTACGCTGCCGTCTTTTGTTTCGATATTGCCTTTGCAATTACCCTTCAGGACTATATTCGAATCCTGAAAGGACCTTATATTGCCGTCGACGTCTCCGCTCAGTTCAAGGTCGCTCGTTATATTGATGTCTCCTGTCAGTTTGCTTCCCTTCAGGATCATGTTCGTTCTTTTCGGAGTGGCTGCCGGCCTGATATCAGACGCTTTATTTTCAGACCCTTCCGCGGTTCCGGCTGCGGCGGCATTATTACTTTTAACCGTTTTATCTCCGTTGCCGTTTACGACAGCGCTCCCTGAATCCGAATTCCACATTTTAAACATTGGTTACCTCCTCTGATTATTGTTGTCCGGAAAGGCCGATGACGCAAAGCCTTTTTTTATATTTTCCCGGACAGGCAAGATTATTTCTGTGATAATCCGCACAAAAAAATTTGCATATCAAATAAAAAGCAAATTCAATGCCCGACCGCAAGTTGTGGTTTTTAAGGAATTAACAAGTTACGGCCAGACCGGAAGCGCAGACTTTTTGACAGAAAGGTTGTTGTACAGGGAGGCGCGACCCTTTTTCTCTCACTTTTCTCTCATGATGACTGACGAGAGGCACTGAATGATAAATAAGGGCAATAAGACGATTCGCAGACATAATGCTCATGCTACCTTAAAAAGCGTCCTGTGGCACTCGTTCATCTGCAACGTCTGTTAGCTTTTTCTTATATGCGTATCTATGAATGCCCGTGGTTTTAAAACCGCAACCCCTCTAAATCCAGATACATCCAAGAGATGCTTATCTCCGCTTACAATCAATTTTGTTCTGCTCGCCAAGGCGCAAGAGATAAACTTATCATCATCTGAATCAGTTGAAACGCTAAATGGGATTTGTGGTGCATATACCCAAATAGCGTTCACTGCCAATAAATCAAGAAATGTTGAAATATCTACTTCTTTAAACTGCCTTGATAATTCTGTCGCAATGCGTTGATACTCATCAAATATTTCTTCTGATAAGACAATATCAAATTTTCCTTGCCGCCATGCGTCAAGAATCTGATATGGCGGACCACCAAAGAAGACCCCAGATATAAATACGTTAGTATCAAGTACGATTTTCACTTTTGTTTTCGTACTCTTTGAATTGCTGACGTAATATCTGATTTCTTCATGCCAACTTTTCTGGCTTGTTTGCGGGCATCAGAAATTAACTGATCAAATTCAGTCATGGAGGGTTGAGCAATCGACTTTAAGATGACCACATCATTTTTGCCAACTACAATAAACTGCGCCCCGGTTTTCAATCCAAGTCGTCTTCTTATGTCCTCCGGTATAACAATTTGTCCTTTGGAAGACATTTTTGTTGTCGCTAATGGTGCCATTTCATACTCCTATCATAAATTAATCTTACAGGTAAGATTATAGCACATAGAAGCTACTTACGAACGACTATCTGTTAAAAGCTAACAGATATCCGACTGCAACAGTCAATCTCTGATATTTACACTCCTGTATAGCGCAATAATCGCTGCTGCAATATAGTTTTTATAATGATTCTGAATTGCGATTGATGCCGATGCTTCCACGTGAGGTTATTCCTCTTATGTTCTCTATTAAAAATCTTTAAAAAGAAAGGAATACAGAGGGAATACAGGGGAATACAGGGGGAATACAGAGGGGTCAGGGCTTGAAAGGGGGAATACAGAGGGGTCAGGGAATACAGAGGGGTCAGGGCTTGAAAGTGTCCAGATTCTTCTCGATATGATGAACTATCCCCCGGAGTTTCCTGTCCTCTCTTATTTCCTCCGTCACTTTTCGGTATATCTTAGCAACAGCAGAACAACTAAG
>QZKO01000017.1 GCA_003599505.1 Nitrospiraceae bacterium
TATAAGAAACGGATTGATAGTCTTTACCGCTTGCACAAAAAAGGAATCAAAACGTGGGTAAGCATCGAGCCATATCCGACTCCGAACATAATTGACCAGGATTTTGTCGACATCTTAGGATCTATTTCATTCGTGGATAAAATCATCTTCGGCAGGCTCAATTACAATGCGATGGTTACAAGGTATCCTGACTATAAAAATTTCTACAATGACCTGAGCCAGCAGGTAATAGAATTCTCTGAACGCAACAATAAAGAGTGTCATATAAAGAATGGGACGATGACAAATGGAGTGAGCAAAAAAGATATTAGGGGAAATAGGTTGGTTGCGTGCGGGGTTTAACTTCTGAAAGATTTAAATTAGATGCAATATAAACCTATGCAAAAAAGCTTCCCATGGAAGCGTTTCTGGTGCCCGCCTGAAGGCAAATTAGAACTGGATATGTCCGGTTTTTTGTCTGATCCTGAAGATGAGTTCTGGGGACATATAAAATCTGATGTAGTTCCTTTTGAAGAAATTCATAATACTCCCTGCCTTATTCTCCTTGGAGAGCCAGGTATCGGCAAGTCGAATGCTATCAAGACGGAAAAAGAAGCCCTTGAACAGAAGATTGACAGTAAGAATGAACTTATACTTTACAAAAATTTAAAGGACTACAACAGCGAAGATTCCCTGCGAAAAGATGTTTTCGAGTCCGGCCAGTGGCAAAAGTTCAAGAAGGGAGACTTTAAGCTGCATTTTTTTCTCGATAGTCTGGATGAAGTCAAGATCAGGATTCATAATGTCACTCGGATAATTTCAAAAGAGTTAAAAGAATCTCCCCGTGAATGTCTTTTCCTGCGGATAGCCTGCCGCACAGCCGAATGGCCGACAAGCTTTCGTTCGGAATTGAACAGTTTGTGGAAAGAAAACGAAGTAAGAGAATATGAACTTGCCCCGCTGAGATTAAAGGATATAAGAGTTGCATCAGAAATTTCAGGAATAAACCCGGACGACTTCATTAATGCTGTTAAAGAAAAAGATGCCGGTTCACTCGCTTCAAAACCCGTTACGCTTAATTTCTTGCTAAATCTTTTCAATAAGGATGGACAATTCCCGGAATCGAGGTTTGAATTATACGAAAAAGGTTGTTTGCTTTTATGCGAAGAGCCGGACGTGGAAAGGCGAGAGAAGGAAGCGATAAATAAAGCATACGTAGGGAATCTCAGCACTGAACAAAGATTTGTTGTTGCCTCTCGTATAGCGGCAGCTCTGGCATTCAGCAGTAAGGTTGCTGTTCAGAGAGATTTCTTGCATTCGGAAACTCAACAAGAGGGATGCATAGCGGTTAATGAATTAAGCGGTGGAAAAGAAAATGTTGCTTCGGGAACTTTCGATATAACTGAATATGTTGTAAAAGAAGCATTGACAACAGGTCTCTTCACATCACGCGGACAAAATCTTTTTGGCTTTGCTCATCAAACCTATCAAGAATTTCTCGCAGCACGTTATTTGAAAGACACGCCGTTTGAACAGGTTAAAAGTCTTTTGTTTCATCCCCATGATGAAAACAGAATTGTTCCGCAATTGTACGAAACAACCGCATGGCTTGCCGGACAGAGACAAGATGTCTTCTCATGGACTGTTAAATCAGAGCCGGAGATTTTACTGCGCAGCGACGTTGCTGTATTAAATGACATCGTTAAAAAAGAGCTTTTAGCTGCGTTATTGGAAAAGTTTAAAAATGAGGAGATATTTGACGATTGGGATTTTTACAAGTATTACAGCAAGCTTAATCACCCTGAAATTTCCGAACAATTAAAGCCATTCATTACAGATAAAAACCTGTCTTTTATCCCCCGTCGTGCAGCTATTGATATAGCCGAAGCATGCAACATTAAGACCTTAAAGGAAGTTCTAACCGACGTAGCTCTTGACCACAAAGAGCAATACGGGATAAGGACGCAAGCTGCTCATGCGGTCTGGAAAGTAGGTGACAATGAGGTCAAAGAAAGGCTTGAGCGGCTTGCAGAAGGAAAAGCTGGAGACGACCCAGATGATGATCTTAGGGGAATAGGAATGAGATGCGTGTGGCCTCAAAAGTGGAGTCTTTTGGAGCTTCTCGACAATATTACCTCTCCGCAAAAAGATTCTCTTAACGGCGCCTATAAATTTTTCCTGAAATACGAGGCGCCACCTCATATAACCCGGAAAGCTTTAGCCGATGAATTGCCCAAAGCACTATCAATTATCAAGAAGTGGAAAAATCTTGAGGCGTATGACGGATTATGGTATCTTGCGGAAATTTACGATGAGATTTTCAAATCGGCATGGACAATGATCCCTAACCAACAAATTATGGAAGAGTTATCAGAAATAATTCTGTTCAGGACTAAGGAATATCAGCCGATTTGCGGTGCAAGAGATAAGGAGATATGGAAGCAGCTATCAGGAGACACTGATAAAAGGCATTCGATAGTGAAGTATATAATCGAAAAAAACGGGATTGAGGGAAAAGAGATAACGAGTCTTGCATCCCATGAAACTCGACTGGTAGAGGACAGCGACTTCATATGGCTCCTCGAAGAAACAGAAAAAACCGATCCAGGCCGACATGCTTTTTGGGCAGACCTGATTATGTGGGTATTGAGGGATGACTTTCCTGCAGATTGGATAAGCAAGTTTCTTGAAGTCCGTATGCGGATCCCGATTCTTCAGGAGAGATATTGTACATACTGGGAATTTGATTCCGAGCTTGCCAGAAATGGCAAAGCAAATTATTTGAAGCGGCTGCGATGGGAGAAAAGGGACGCCCCTAAAAAGCCATTTCCTCCAGTCTCAACACGAATAGAAGAAACCCTGAAAGAAATAGAAGAAGGCCATTTCGATAAATGGTATGACCTTGCTTATTATCTTTCGGTTGATCAGGAAACAGGTGAGCAGCAGGAAGTGCCTTCAAGTGTTCAAGAGACTGCCGGTTGGAAGATCTTAGACGAGCCAACTCGCAAGCTTGTTATAGAGGCAGCTAAAAATTTCCTCTTAAATTATGAGCCGCCGGAGGAGGATGGGTTTGGCAGAGGGTCATGGTCGAATATTGATATTTCGATTCATATTGCTATTCTGCTTATCTATGATACTAAAAGCATCGTTAATGAAATTCCAAACCATGTATGGCTAAAACTGATTCCTTATATGGTCGATTATTGTCTTGCCTTTGATCGCAGCGAACTATATTGTACATTGTTTAATGTGGCATATGAGAAAGCACCGGATGAAACTGGAAAATACTTCTCCAGGTTATTACAAATTAAAAACGAAAAAGACGGCAAAATCTATTTCATAGACTACCTTAAAGACTGCTGGCCTGTCGGATTGAATCCTTTAATTCTGGAGGAGCTAAATTCTCCCAATATAAAGCCCGGCAGCTTCGAAGACCTTGTAGAATTTTTGGCAGATAAAGGCGTTGCTGACGTTGAGGGGATAGTTGTTGAATGGTTGTCCTCTTTCAATGAAGGGGATGATTTATCAAGGAAACTATTTATCAAAGCGGTAGAATTGACCTTAACATACTGGGGTGATAAGCACTGGTTTCAAGTAGCTGATGTGTTCCACAAATATCCGGGGATCACAAAAGACGTAATTGGGGGTCTCGCCGATACGAATAGACATATAGTTAAATGTTTAAACAATCTGAGTGAACCGAGATTGGCTGAACTCTACTGCCTGATCAGCAAGAGTTTCCCACCCGAAACAGATTCCCCGCGAGAAGGATTTCATATTGTCGGCACACGGGAACACATAAAGGATTTAAGAGAGACGATACTTACATGCCTTTTAAATAAATGTTCAACGGAAGCTTGTACTGCAATTGAATCGTTGATTGATAAACTGCCTAATCAGAAGCGCTGGATGCGATGGAAATTAAATGAGGCAATAACCAATACTCTAAAAAAGACGTGGAGTCCGCCGACTCCGCCACAAATAATTACGATGTTACAGGACAGGCACAGGCGGTATGTCGAGAGTGAAGAGCAGTTGTTGACCGTCGTTATTGAGTCTCTTGAAAGGATGCAAAAGTTTGTTAAAGGAGAACTGTCTCCAGTTGACCGTTTTTGGAATGGGAATAAACCCAAAAAAGAAGAAAGATTATCAGACGAAATTGCAATATGGCTCAAAGATGATCTCAGTTCAGCAAAAGGCATTATCGTTAACAGGGAAGTCCAACCGAAACGGGGACAAAAGACGGATATATATGTTAATGCTGTTAAGTTGTCTCCTGAAAAAGATGAGGCCATTCAATCATTACGCATTGTAATTGAAGTCAAAGGCTGCTGGCATGCAGAAGTCCTGTCCGCAATGGATTCTCAACTATATGAGCGGTATATGAAAGAAAACAATATGTTATGCGGATTATATGTTGTAGGTTGGTATATGTGTAACCAATGGAGTGATCAAGATTCGCGGAAGGGGAAAACACCGAAAATGACGATTCAAGAATTAGAAAAGGAGTTAGAAAGGCAAGCAACTCAGTTGAATGAGCGAGAAAACGATAAAAATCTAAAATCATTTATTTTAGAACTGTCATTATGAGTACGGCGTATGTGAAACCTCCCCTACCCCTCCTTGTAAAGGAGGGGATTTCTACTCCTCCCCTTGCTAAAAGCGGGACCGGGTGGGGTTTCGATCTCCTCCCCTTTACAAGAGGGCTGGGATGAGTAATGAACATCATCCTCTGCATAGACATGGACGCCTTTTTTGCTTCGGTGGAGCAGCAGGCGAACCCGAAGCTGCGCGGCAAGCCGGTTGCCGTTATCGGCTCCGGGCACCGGACAGTTGTAACAACGCGTTCATACGAGGCAAGGAAGTTCGGCGTGAAAACGGGGATGAACGTCTATGAAGCAAAGAAGCTTTGCCCTCATATTATTTTTGTCGTGGGGGATAATGACAAGTACGCCCACACCTGCAGGGAGCTTTCGGAAATATACACCGCCTTCACGCCTGATGTGGAGATTTATTCAATAGACGAGGCGTTCCTCGACGTCACGACAACACATCACCTTTTCGGAGGGCCTGAGGCAATAGGCCTTGAGATAAAGAAAAAGGTGAAGAGTAAATTCGGCATAAACTGCACTGTCGGGATAGCCACGAATATCCTCCTTGCAAAGCTTGCAAGCGACATCTCAAAACCTGACGGCTTGAGGTGGATCAAACCCGGAGACACAAGCTCCGTGCTTGAGAATCTTGCCGTTGAAGAGCTCTGGGGAATAGGGAGGAAGCTCGCGGAAAAACTTGATCTCCTCGGCATAAAGACCTGCGGCGAGCTCGGAAACGCGCCCGCAAGCCTGCTGAGGAGTAAATTCGGGATTACCGGTGAAGCGTTAAAGATGATGGGACAGGGTATCTGTCACAGACCTCTCATCGTCAAAGAAAGCGGGCCGAAATCAGTCGGCCACAGCATGACCCTTCCTTATGATATATGGAAAGAGAAAGATATCGAAGCGTACACGTTGAAACTCTCCGAGATGGTAGGGAGGCGCGCCAGGAAATACAGGCTGACTGGAAACGTCATATGCGTGACCCTCAGGTACAAGAGCTTTGAGACTTTTTCAAGACAGTCAAAAATAAAACAGCGCACCGGCGATACCCATGAAATTTACAACACGGCAATGAAGATAATCAAAGGCATAAAGCTCAGGGATTCAATACGGCTGATCGGCGTAAGCCTGTCAGGACTCGCGGAATCGGAAAACCCGGAGCAGTTACCCCTGATACAGGAATACGCCAGAAAACGGGATTTGCTCAAGGCAATGGACCACATCAACGACAGGTTCGGAGATTTCACAATTTCCTGGGCAAGGTATATGCTCCACAGATCACGGCCCGCCGTCATCTCGCCTGCCTGGCGCCCGCAGGGTATTCGCAGGACCACGGTATAGAAAACTTCCTTTCTCAGTGCCCTCTGTGGTTAAAAAAATCTCTCGATTTAGGTTAGACTAAAACGACCATGAACGATAAAGTCGTCATCACAGGATTTGGTCTCGTCTCTTCCCTGGGACTTACTGCGTCAGAGACATGGGAGTCCCTGCTCTCCGGTCAAAGTGGAATTCGCCCGGCGGAAGGCACTGACATGCAGGGTTTCAACTGTAAGGCAGCCGCTCCGGTAAACGGCCTTGACCCTTCCGGACTCGGCATTCATCCCAGAGACGCGCGCATTATGGATAAACATTCCCACATGCTCATGAAGTGCGGGCAGGACGCGTATAAACACGCAAAGCTTGACACCGCGTCAATCCCGGCGGAAGAAACAGGATTTTATGCGGGCATGGGAATGATTGACTATAATATCAGCGACCTTTTGCCGGCAGTGTTAAAGTCACTGGACACGCGGAACAATCTGGACTATGACGCATTTTATTCAAGAGCATATCAGGAGATCCATCCACTCTGGCCGCTCTCCATGCTGAACAACATAAGTTTCTGCCAGGTCGCTATCAATCTCGGACTGAAAGGTGAAAATACCGTTTTCTCGCCCCATGCCGATTCAGGAGCCCAGGCGATTATTGAGGGAGTCAACTCGATAATTGAAAAAAAGGCGCAGGCAGTCCTTGCGGGCGGAGTCAGTGAAAAAATATCTCCCATGAGCCTGGCCCGCTCCTCATGGTTTGGCGGAACAGTCCCCGGAGAAGGCTGCGGAATCATCGCCCTGGAACTTTTGTCTTCCGCAAAAAACAGACAAACGTCCTGCTTCGCCGCGATTACCGGATACGCCTGTGCGTTTGAAAAAAGCGGAGGACCTCATGGCCCCTCTTCAACTGCTGTTTCAAACGCGATGGACCAGGCAATCTCCAGAGCCGGGCTCAGGCCTTCAGACATTGATTTAATCATCGCTCACGGCGACGGCACACACGCGGGAGACAAGAATGAAATAGAAGCAATCAATAACACGTTTTCAGATTGCCTTGACAAGGTAAACGTATTTACCTCAAAAGGTGCGCTGGGACACCTGCTCGCGGCCGCTCCCGCTGTTGATATCATCCTGGGAATTTACATGCTCCGGGATGGTATAATTCCTGCGGTCTGTAACGCATCGCCCGTGGATAAAGACATCAGGTTTAAAGTCGCATGCAACGTACCGGTGAAAAAGGATTTGAAGCGTATATTGATCAACGCGTGCAGTTATGAAGGACAATGCGCGAGCTTGATAATAGAAAAGGTGGTCTGATGTGTTGTGTAAATATATCGATGGATGCCCGATTAAGGACTTCGGGCATGACGATTATTCCATTGCACTCCCGATATTGCATAAAGATATAAAAAATGCGATTCCTTTACTACGACAGGATAACAGACATCGAAAAAGGCAAATCGATAAACGGCGTCAAGACCTTTACGCTTTCAGAAGAATTCTTTAAAAGGCATTTTACAAAGAAGGCGCTTATCCCCGGTGTAATCTATATAGAGGCAATGGCGCAACTGCTCGGCTGGCTGGTGATTTATTCTCATGATTTCAGCCTGTCGGCAATTATGTCCCTTGTTGAAGACGCGGACGTCTCTCCTGATCTGAGACCGGGGTTCAAGGCCGAAATACATGGAGAGCTTATCTCCACCTCCCGCAGGGATTCCCTCGGCAGGGCCTGGATTACCGTTGAGGGAGAGACAATCGCCTCGATGGACCGCATCATTTACAGCCATGTCCATAAAGTCGATCCGGAAGCGCTGCGCAATCTGTTTTATTATTACAGCGGGATAAAATGAACACATCCGGCCGGAGCGCGCCTGTCCTATAAAGTTATTTACACATCTTATCTTCATCGGGAATATCCCCATAGATTAATTCAAATAGATTTATAACGATATTTTAATTGACAATTTATTTAAATAACGTAAAATTTAATCATTATAAATTAAAACCCTGAAGAAAGGAGTGAAGACATGCTGTTCTTGTTCGGTCTGATTATCGGCGGCCTCCTCGGTATATTCGTCATGGCATTATTTGCCGCCGGGAAAATGAGAAACCAGATGGAAGAGATGTCAAATCCATTACTGAAATCTTAGTATGTATTTGATCTTCTCACTCAAATCCCTTCCTTTCATGGTCCGGATATATTCCGCAGGCCGCCCTTGCGTCCGTTTCAAACGGACCAGCCTTTGAAACCCCGCGCGTCACTTTACGCTTCCTTTCCATACATCTTGTCATCCGTCGCAAAAGCGACTATAATTTGATATAAGAAACGTTTGCCCCCTCTTTGGAAAAGATGGGTGAAAAGCATGGTGAAAAAACATATTGCCCTGAAATTTGTCTTATCTGTTTGTCTGGCCTTCTTGTGGACCGGCGCAACCAGTGCCGCGCACGACTTGTTCAGACAAATGGACGCGGACGGCGATGGAAGAGTTTCGCGGGAGGAGTTTACCCGCGACATGCAAAAGGACGCCTTTGACAGGCTGGACATTAATAATGACGGCATCCTTACTCCGGAAGAGTGGAAGAAGATGGGTTATATCAGGAAACATGACAGCCGGCAGGAAGTCTTCAGGCACGCCGACAAAAACGCCAACAAAAGAATCAGCTTGCCGGAATTCTCAAACTATGCCGAAAAATATTCAAACATTGAGGAGGCTTTTATGACCCTGGACAAAAATATGGACGGCAGCCTCTCTCCCGATGAAGTCACACTGCGTCCCCTCTTCAGGCTCATAACAATCCGTTATTGACCTGTTTGACTTTCTGCGGCTGGAAAATCCACGACAAACTGCATCCTGCGGATGAAGGCTTCATCAATACTTTTGCTGTGGCGCGTCGCCAGGACCACTATCCCGTCATACTCTTCTATTTTCCGCAGCAGGCATTTCACCTCCATACCGGCATAACGGTTATTTAAATCATCATCTTCAGCGCGTCTCCCGAAGAGGACGTCGGCTTCCTCAAAAAAAAGGAGGGCCTTCACGGAAGAAGCGGCCCTGAAGACACTGCTCAGATTCTTCTCCGTTTCATCAATATGCCTGTTCACGAGAGAAGAAAGGTCCGCCCTGTGCAATTGAAGTCCGAGCTCGGCGGCTATAATATCAGCGGCTACAGCTTCACCTGTCCCTGACGGATCGGAGAAGAGGACCGGGAAACTTTTGCCGGTATAAGTCTTGAAACGACGGATCAATTCCTCAAACCCCACGCTGCCGTATATTACTATTCTGGGGATTTTTTTCTGGCCCTTATCATCCACCGTGTCTCTCCGTCATGAAATTTTCATTGCGCGTCCATGGACAAATGTGATTATATATCAAAGCCAACCGCTTAATCCAGAAAGCGCTTGCCCCTTGACAGCATATAGAAAGATGATAACATTTAATAATATTAATCACGCATGGAGGCATGACTTATGACAATAACGAATTATAAAACAGGCGAACCGGTCAGACATGATACAAGCAGCCTGACCGAGCATGACATTTATCTCTTCAAGGAAGGCAATCACTTCAGGCTTTACGGGAAACTCGGCGCGCATCTGATGGAAGTAAACGGCGTAAACGGCGTGCACTTTGCCGTATGGGCGCCCAATGCCGGGGAGGTGTCGGTTACAGGCGATTTTAACGGATGGGACAGGGGGTCCCATCAGCTCATGCCGAGGTGGGACGGGTCAGGCATATGGGAAGGATTTATAGCCGGCATGAAAAAAGGAGATATTTACAAATATCATATCGCCTCAAAATTCAATGATTACAGTGTTGATAAGGGCGATCCTTTCGGGTTCTTCTGGGAGCTGCCTCCCAGGACCGCGTCGGTCGTATGGGACCTGGAGTATGAATGGAATGATAAGGAATGGATGGCAAACAGGCGCAGGATAAATTCCCTTCACTCGCCCATATCCATATATGAAGTCCATCCCGGCTCGTGGAGGCGCGTCCCTGAAGAGGGGGACCGTTTCCTTACATACCGTGAGCTCGCCCATTACCTTGCGGCATACGTAAAAGAAATGGGGTTTACACACGTTGAGTTTCTGCCGGTCACTGAACACCCCTTCTACGGTTCGTGGGGATACCAGACCGTGGGTTATTTCGCCCCCACCAGCAGGTACGGGACTCCACAGGATTTTATGTACCTGGTCGATCACCTCCACCGGAACGGGATCGGGGTAATTCTCGACTGGGTGCCGTCGCATTTCCCCTCTGACCAGTATGGCTTGTCCTACTTTGACGGCACCTATTTGTATGAGCATCATGACCCCAAAAAGGGGTATCACCCCGAGTGGAGCAGCTATATATTCAACCACGGCCGGAACGAGGTAAGAAATTTCCTCATAAGCAGCGCCCTGTTCTGGCTGGATTACTATCATGTCGACGGCCTGCGAGTGGACGCCGTCGCGTCAATGATTTATCTGGATTACGCGAGAAAAGAAGGTGAATGGATACCCAATGTCTACGGCGGCAAGGAAAACCTCGAAGCCATAAGTTTCCTCAAGAGACTGAATGAAATGGTCTATGACGCCTATCCTGATGTGCAGACCTTTGCCGAGGAATCAACGGCGTGGGCCATGGTCTCAAGGCCCGTTTATGTCGGAGGTCTGGGTTTTGGAATGAAATGGAACATGGGATGGATGCACGATACGCTTGAATATATCTCGCATCAACCCGTCCACAGAAAATTTCATCACGACCGGCTTACCTTCAGCATCTGGTACGCGTTCTATGAAAATTTCGTCCTCCCGCTTTCACATGACGAAGTGACCCACGGCAAAGGCGCCCTTATCGGAAAGATGCCGGGAGATGAATGGCAGAAATGCGCGAACCTCAGGCTCCTGTTCGGCTACATGTGGGGACATCCGGGCAAGAAGCTCCTGTTCATGGGGGGAGAATTCGCGCAATGGAGAGAATGGGTGCATGAAGAGAGCCTTGAATGGCACGCCCTTGAATACCCCTCGCATCAGGGCGTTCAGAAATGGGTGAAGGACCTGAACAGCTTTTACAGGAATGAACCGGCGCTTTATGAGCTGGATTTTTCAAACAACGGCTTTGAGTGGATAGACTGCCACGACTGGGAAGAGAGCGTCATCAGTTTTATCAGAAAAGGGAAGACCGCTGAAGATATTATCCTTGTTGTGTGCAACCTTACTCCGGTGCCGAGGTTTGACTACAGGATAGGTATCCCGCGGGGCGGCTACTGGAAAGAGGTCCTCAACAGCGACGCAGAAATATACGGGGGAAGCAACCTGGGTAATTCAGGGGGCGCTATGGCAGAAGAAACGGCGTCACATGGAAGGAGCCATTCGCTCTCACTGACACTGCCGCCGATCGGGGTAATCTTTCTGAAAAGCGCGTAGCCTATTTTATTAATAAACAAGGAGGCGAAAGGCAAATGGCAAAAGGCTAAGGGTACCATTGGCCTTATGCCGGTATTATTTCTTAACAACCGCCTTTTTAATGACAGCCCCGATAATATAAGAAATCGGGAGAATGAGGATCGTGTTCCACAGCGGCATGCCCATCAGCTTCATGGCGGACGCGGACGTCTCCGGATCTGAAAAGACCTTTAAATGCAAAAAAAAATCGAACAGAAAGACCGTCACGGCGGCGCACAGGGAGCCGTACAGGAACTTTCGAAAAAGTAATATCAATGCGTACGGAATAAAACTCCAGATTAACAGGACGAGCGACATCGAGGCCGCTCCCGGGGATTCTATGAAGGCGGTCTCCGCGTGAAGCAAAAAGCCGAAAACAACCAGGACATAAATTAATGTCCGGACCAGTGATCTGTAAAAATCACTATTTGATGTTTCCTGAGGCTTGTCCTGTCCCATTGAGTGTCTTATCATCATATCCGCTTGCGGCAGTAAAATACAAGCGTCATTCCCCTGAGAGGATTACGACGCCGGGAGGATTGTAATAGCGCCGCAATTTGATATTATTTTATTGGAATGCTTGTTTATAAGGTGAAAAACCGGGCCGGCAGCCTTTAATTAATATGATGGAAAAATACATCTGCATACACGGCCACTTTTACCAGCCTCCGAGAGAAAACGCCTGGCTTGAGGAAATCGAGCTCCAGGACTCTTCGTATCCGTACCATGACTGGAATGAAAGGATAACCGCGGAGTGTTATGCCCCCAATACCGCGTCCCGGATACTGGACACGGACGGCAGGATAGTCGAGATCATGAACAATTATTCAAAGATGAGCTTCAACTTCGGCCCCTCGCTGCTTTCATGGATGGAGCGGCACTGTCCGGAGACATATCAGGCCGTCCTCGACGCCGACAGGCAGAGCATGGAGAATTTTTCAGGACACGGCTCGGCGATAGCGCAGGTCTATAATCACATGATCATGCCCCTCGCAAACAGAAGAGACAAATACACCCAGGTCATATGGGGCGTCAGGGATTTTGAGCACAGGTTCAGGCGACAGCCTGAAGGGATGTGGCTTCCGGAAACGGCAGTCGATCTCGCTACCCTTGAGATCCTTGTCGACCTCGGCATATCTTTTACCGTCCTTGCTCCGGTCCAGGCCCGCAGGGTGCGCGAAACAAGGCGCGGTTCCCGGTGGAAAGACGTCTCCGGCGAGAAAATAGACCCCACCACCGCCTATCTCTGCCGTTTGCCGTCAGGGAAGACCCTGTCTGTCTTCTTTTACGACGGACCGGTTTCAAGGGACATCGCCTTTGGCGGACTCCTCAGCAACGGAGAGGAGTTTTCCAGGAGACTCATGAACGCCTTTTCAGAAGACAGGAAAAGGCCGCAGCTTGTCAATATCGCGACCGACGGCGAGTCCTACGGCCACCATCACAGGGGCGGGGACATGGCGCTCGCTTATTGCCTCCATGACGTCAAATCAAAAAATCTCGCGACGCTGACCAATTACGCCGAATTCCTGGAGAGGCATCCCCCGGCGCATGAAGTCGAAATATTTGAAAATTCATCGTGGAGCTGTATCCACGGCGTAGAGAGGTGGAGGGACGACTGCGGCTGCAATTCCGGCGCGCATCCCGGCTGGACCCAGGGATGGCGAAAGCCGCTGAGAGAGGCGCTTGACGAACTGAGGTTCCAGGCAATCACTCTGTTTGACAAAGGGACCGAAAAGTATCTCAAAAATCCGTGGAAGGCGCGGAACGATTATATATCGGTGATACTCGACCGTTCCGTGGCGAATATCGATAAATTTTTCCGTAAGCACGCTGTCAGGGAGCTTGAAAAGGAAGAGACGGTAAGGGCATTGAAGTTTCTCGAGATGCAGAGAAATGCCATGCTCATGTATACAAGCTGCGGATGGTTCTTTGATGAAATATCGGGAATCGAAACCGTGCAGATAATGCAGTACGCTTCAAAGGTCATGCAGTTGGCGGAGGACCTGCAGGGTGTTTCTCTCGAGGCCGATTTCATGGACGCCCTCGAAAGCTCCCCGAGCAACGTATACGAAAACGGCGCCAGACCTTATGAGCTGTTTGTAAAGCCCGCCATGGTGGACCTGCTGAGGGTCGGGACCCATTACGCAATATCATCGGTTTTCAATGAATACCGGGAACAAATAAAAATATACTGTTACACGGCAATGAACGAGGAATTTGAGGTACGGGAAGCCGGCAGACAAAAACTCCTGATCGGGAAAGCGCGCATTATTTCCGACATAACCCTGGATGAAGAGACAATCTTTTTTACGGCCCTGCACCTGGGCTTTCATGATATTATCGCGGGGGTAAACAGGTCCACAGGCGACGACGCCGGTCCGCGTATGAAACCGGAGACCCTTCAGGCCTTCGAGAAAGGAAATATCCCCCTTGTCAAAGACCTTATACGCGCTCATTTCGGGGAAAACATATTTTCTCTTTCACATCTCTTCCGCGATGAGCAGAGAAAGATAATCCGCCTGCTGCTGCAACTGGCCTATGAAGGGATCGACGCTTCGTGCAGGGACATCTACGACAATTACCGGGAGACGATGACCTTCTTTCAGTCGTTCAATATCCAGATCCCGAAGCCGTTCAAGGTATCTTCAGAGCATATTTTAAACAGGGATTTGAAGAAGATATTCGAGGCGGAGGAAATCGACGCGGAAAAACTTGAACAACTGATCGCGGAGGTCGTGAAATGGTCCCTCGATATCGACAGGGCGTCCATAGGCTTTGTTGCAAGCTCAAGGATAACCTCTCTAATGGAAAAGCTGTCCCGTCAGCCTGAAGATACGCCGCTTGTCGCCGGAATAGAAATTATCCTGAAGCTCATGAGTATGCTTCCCCTTGAACTGGACCTGTGGAAGGCGCAGAACATATACTTCTCAATAGGGCAAAAGTTTTATAAAACCCTCAGGGACAGGGCCTCGAAGGGAGAAAGCGGGCAGCAGAAATGGGTGGAAGCCTTCCGCAAACTCGGCTACTATCTGCGCGTCAAAATCGCGTGAATGATTTTAAACTGCTCGAGCCAAAAAAAAAGCTCCCCCCTTGCGGAGGGAGCTTTTGTCATTTCATTACAGTTTTACAACATTGATCGCCTTGGGACCTTTCGGGCCGTTTTCAGTATCAAAGCTTACTTTATCACCCTCGGCAAGGCTTTTAAAGCCGCTGCCCTGGATGGACGTATGGTGGACAAATGCTTCTGTTCCGTCGTCATTTGCGATGAATCCAAACCCTTTGCTGTCGTTAAACCATTTCACGGTTCCTTGTGCCATTTCTTCTTCCTCCTTTTCTGTAAACTGGAATTTCAGAAGGTACGGATAACAAAAAAGCCACAAAGTCAAAAGTCTTTGTGGCCTCATCAACTTCAAAAACTTCCAAAATTCTGTAATCAATATAGCATGCCGCAACACAGTTCGTCAAGAGTTTTTTTTCGATATCCAAACTGCTTATTGATATTTGAAACCGCCTTGCTCTGACTACCGTTATTTAACCAGCTTTCTCTTCTCTTCCAGCTCGATATCGAGATATTTCAGCCGTTCAAGCTTTTCCTTCATCTCTGTATTTTCCTTATCAAGCCGCGCGATCTCTTTCTTCATCTGCTCGGTTTTTCCCTTCAGATCTTCATTGGCGACTGTGTATGCCGCTATCTCTTTCAACATCCTCAGGCGGTCCTGCACATAAGCCTGCTTTCCCCCTTCAGGATCAAGGGACGCATACTTCTCAAGCTGCCCGAGCGCCCTGGGATAATCAGGAGAGGGATTTCTGTAATGAGAGTAAAGGAAGGCGAGTTGAATATGCGCCCTGGCCGCGTCAGGGGCCGCGGGCTTCTTTTGTATTATCCCCTGCAGTGTTTCAATCTTATTCTGAAATTCAGACGGCTGCAGGCTTTCGAATTCATAGTATGTAACATTAAAAAGATGGTCGTCCTTTATGACTTTCCCCGCGCACCGGACTGTAAACAGGACGAGGGAAATCACCGAGACTATCTTTATAAACCGGGCAAATCTTTGCACTGTTCTCCTTTTCGTCAAGCCGGATAATTCCGGACAATGCCGGTCTCATACGACTGACCCGGCTTTCCCGGAAATTGTACTATGTTCCCTGCCGGAGGCATCTGTCCGGTTTCCTGCCTTCTGTCGACAACGCAGACGCTCCCCGGCATGGACTTCGCGTACTCCTTGAGCTCCGCGGCTATCTCGCCTATGCGAATAGGGTCCATGATAACGCCCTCCCGGCTGGTAACCACCGCTATGGAGACCGTCATAACCGGGAATTGCATTTCCTGCCCCTGGCGGTTCCTGCCGGTTATGAAGCCGTTTATCCGGTCTTCCTGTACATAGAACTCAATGACGGTCTTATCAAACCGCTCGATAACGGCCCCGCAGATAAGGGAATAACGCTCCGGCGAAGTAATGACGACAAAATCGTCGCCGCCTATATGCCCGATAAAATCTTCATGGGTCCCGGCGCCGGTGGCGGCCCCTTCTATTATACGCGCCGTCGCTTTAATCACCTCGCTGCCCAGGGCGTAACTGTAATGGTCGTTAAAGGCCTTGAAATTGTCGAGGTCGATGAAACAGAAGGCCGAGGGCGCGCCCGAGACGGTCCTCTTTTTTATCTCCCTTTCAATCGCGGAGCCTCCGGGAAGACGCGTCAGCGGGTTCGTATCGAGATACATCTCCTCCAGCAGTTTCAGCCTTTTCGCCATCTCGGTGAACGCGCGGGAAAGGTCCCCCAGTTCATCCTGTTTCCCTGTATCGGACTTATACTCAAACCTCCCCTCGGATATCTCCTCTGTAGCGTGTTTGAGCCGCCTTATTGAACGCGAAATGTTCCGGGTGATCAGGAGCGAAGCGCTGATACTAAGGATAATCCCGGCGCCGCATAAAATTCCGGTGACCCTGAAGGCCCTGTTCCCGATCCGTTCGGTCATGATCATTTTATTATGCCGGGTGTCTTTCGCGCCTGAGGACACCTCCCTGATGAGCGAAATAAGCTCGTCCTGTTTCTGCTTGATCCTCGCGTTATGTTCTTCAGAGGGGGGCATGGAGGAGGTTTCCGCAAACAGGTTATTGTACTCCGTGTGCATTGACGCAAGGCGGCCGGCAAACGCGGCGTATTCCCCTGAAAGCATACGGACCCTGTCCACCATCCTGTCGAATTCCCGGCTCCTTTCCCTGAATAACACGAGCATGTCCGGGCTGTTCAGGATAAAATAACGGCGGAAATAAAGCTCCTGCGCCAGGAGATTGTCGACCATCTTCTCGGTGATTTCAACCGCCTGGTCGTCTCTCCGGATAATGCTCTCATTGATTTTATTCAGTCTCTCGAGGCTTGAGAGGGCGGAAACCGAAATAATAACAATCAGCGCGGCAAGGGAAAAATAGCCGAAGAATATCTTCCTCACGATACTGGACCGGAAAAGGGAATGGATGAAGTTTTTAAATAACGGGCCGCCGCTCTGTCCTGTTTCGTGTCCCATAGCAAATCACCTTATCATATTATAATCTATTTTCAGACGATGGCAATCATCCTATTCGAGTTTGGGTCTTTTGGCCCTGTGAAATATGTTCTGCGCGTGGGACACGCCCTTGTTCACTATAACGGTTATCGCCTCGGCCGCCTTCCCGATGGATTCCCCGATAACCGGCTTTTCACGTCTGGTAAAATTTTTCAGCACATATTGCTCGACAGGAAGGGTGCCTGAGCGTCCGACCCCGATTTTCAGCCTGATAAAATCATTGGCGCCCAGCGCCCCGATGATCGATTCAACTCCCTTGTGACCGCCCGAAGACCCGGTCTTCTTTATCCTTATGACGCCGGTGTCGAGGTCGATGTCGTCGCACACGACGAGGACATTATCTATATCCTCATGCCTCTTCAGCGCTTCGGCAACCGCGATACCGCTCCTGTTCATAAAAGTAAGAGGCTTTATAAGGAGTATACTCTTCTCCCTGATAAAGCCTCTTCCGTATATGTAATTTTTTGCCCTGCCTTTTAAAGGCAGGGAATTTTCCGCGGCCAGGGCGTCAATGACCATAAACCCGATGTTATGCCTCGTGCCTGCATACATGTCTCCCGGGTTGCCAAGGCCGACTACAAGCCACATAAGTTCAAGTTACTTTTCTTTCTTTTCCTTCTGTTCTTTCTGTGAAGCTTCTTCTTCAGCCTTGCCTTTGGCCTTTATCACTTCGGGTTCGGCTGCTTCCGCCTCGGCAACCGGCGCCGCAACCGCCTCTTCTTTCGGCGCGGTCACGGAAAGTATGACCTCCGAAGGGTCGGTAATTATCTTCACGCCTTCCATCAGGGGAATATCGCTTACATGCATGGCCCCCCCGATTTCAACCGCGCCCGCGTCGATCTCTATCTTGTCCGGGATCTGCGTGGGAAGACATTCCACCTCGATTTCCCTCACGCGGTGCTGCATTATTCCGCCCATTTTAACGCCCGCGGGCTCTTTGCTTATCACGAGAAGGACCATGACCTTTATTTTCTTCTTGAGCGAAACTTCGAGGAAATCCACATGCAGCAGCTCGTCCGTAAGCGGCTCCCTCTGATAATCCTTTATAAGCACCGGATGCTCGGATGTCCCTGAAGCTCCCTCATTAAGCTCAAGGGTAATCAGTGCATGCTCCCCCACGCCGGTATATATAAGCTTCTGAATTTCATTCCTGTCCAGCTTAAGCAGCATGGACTTCCCTTCGCCGTACATCACGGCGGGCAGCGCTTCCTTCCTCCTCATGCTTCTTGCGCTTCCCTTGCCGGTCTCGGTCCTCGTTTCCGCTTTGAGCAGTATTTTTTCCATTTTTATAACCTCCGTGTCTCCGTATTTATTTCTATTTAAAAACCCTTCTACATAAACAGCGAGCTGATCGATGATTCCTCGTGTATTCTTTTAATAGCTTCGCCCAGCAGCGGCGCCACCGAAAGCACCTTCAGCTTCCCGCATCTCTCCGTTTTACTGTCCATCGGGATCGAATTGGTCACAATTACTTCTTCAAGGTCGGATTTATTTATCCGGTCCAGCGCGGGGCCCGAAAGCACGGCGTGAGCGCAGGCGGCGACAACACGTTTTGCGCCGCTTTCTTTAATAGCCGACGCAGCCTGGGTAATGGTCCCGGCGGTATCTATCATGTCGTCGAAAAGGATGGCGTCCTTGCCCTTCACATCACCGATAACATGCATGACCTGGGACACGTTTGCCTTTTCCCGGCGCTTGTCGATAATAGCCAGCGAGGCGTTCAGCCGCTTCGCGAAGGCCCTGGCCCTCTCGACTCCGCCCGCGTCAGGGGAAACAATGACAACGTCGTTTAAATATTCCTTCCTTGCATATTCAGCGAGCACGGGAGATGAATAAAGATGATCGACCGGGATATTAAAAAAACCCTGAATCTGTCCCGCGTGCAGGTCTATCGTAAGCACCCTGCTTACCCCTGTCGCGGTCAATAAATCCGCCACCAGCCTCGCAGAAATCGGCACCCTCGGCTGGGACTTCCTGTCCTGCCTGGCGTATCCGTAGTAAGGGATGACAGCCGTAATCCTGCCGGCGCTTGCGCGTCTCAACGCGTCTATCATCAGAAGCAGCTCCATAATATTGTTATTGACCGGCGTGCATGTGGACTGCACGACAAAGACATCCGCTCCCCTTACGTTCTCATTTATCTGGACCATTATTTCACCGTCGCTGAAGTTCGAAACCGCTGCTTCTCCGACGGGGATACGCAGGACGTCGGCGATCTCCGTTGCCAGCGCCCTGTTTGAATTTCCGGTGAACAGTTTTATGCCTGCGGGCATTTACCCTCCTCCTCTCGGTCTAACTGGGGCGGGAGGATTCGAACCTCCGGATGGGAGATCCAAAATCTCCTGACTTGCCGCTTGTCGACGCCCCAATCTCCCATAACAGGGGCGGTTTTAAACCAGCCCCCGCAGATTAATCTATAATCGTACTCACTGCCGCCGTCCAGAAACCTTTAAAGGACCTGGATGCGTCTTCAGCTTCCTCCGGAGAATTAAATACCCCGAACACGGTTGAACCGCTTCCGCTCATCAGTGAAAACACGGCCCCCTCCCTGACGAGTTTCTTTTTAATCTCAGCTATTACAGGGAAGCTCCTGACCGTCACAGACTCGAGATCATTTGAGATAATTTCCGCCGCGTCTCTGAAGCCTGCTCTTTCAACCGAGCTGATCAAAAACTCAATATTATCAACTTTACCGGATTTGTTTGTCAACTCCGGAAGATGCCCCTGGATCTTTAACTTTGAATTTCTGAATTCCTTGTATACCCATGCTGTTGAAACGGGGAAAGGGGGCTTAACGAGCAGTAGATGCGCCGGCTTCCGCGCCATACAGGGAGTAAGCCTCTCTCCCCTTCCCTGCGCAAAGGAAAGGGGGCCGCACAGAAAAAAGGGCGCGTCCGACCCGAGCTGTCCCGCGATGCCGCAAAGCTCCTCGCGGGTAATATCAAGCGACCATAATTCACTCAAACCCGCCAGGGCCGCTGCCGCGTCGCTGCTGCCTCCGCCCAGGCCGGCGCCGACAGGAATATTCTTGTCCAGCCGCACACAGGCGCCTTTTCCGACGCCGTATGTGTCTCTCAGGAGTACGGCTGCTTTATATACAAGGTTCTGCTCCGGCGGAATCGACGCGTCTGTTTCCAGTATTAAATCCTTCGATGGAGTAAATGTGAGCACATCATACAGGGCGATCTTCTGCATCAGGCTCTGGATCTCGTGAAAACCGTCATCACGCAATCCAAGGACATGCAAAAACCAGTTAATCTTCGCGGGCGCCTTTATGGTAAGCATCATCAGTTATAGCAGTAAGCTACTTGCCGCTGTTTTCCAGGTCGTTCAGCTTTTTTTCTACCCTCTCCCTGGACCCCTCGTCTTTTTCATGAAATTCGAGGGACTTCCTCCAGGCCTCCCCGGCGGCGGCCTTATTGTCCATTCGCAGGTAAATGTCGCCGAGGTGTTCAAAGATAACGGGGTCCCCTGTTTCCATCTCGGAAGCCTTTGTTATCTCGTTGAGCGCTTCCTGATACCGGCCCATCTTGTAATATACCCAGCCGAGGCTGTCCCGTATATAACCGCTCCCGGGCTCCAGGTCTATCGCCTTCCGAATCAGGGCCAGGGCCTCTTCAAGGTTAATGCCCTTTTCGGCATAGGTATAACCAAGATAATTAAGCGCCTGGACATGTTCCGGGTTTTTCTCAAGGGCCTTTCTGAGGAATAAAAACATCTCTTCGGGCCGTTCCGTCTTTTCGTACACCACTGCGATATTAAACAGCGCTTCAGCGTTGTCCGGTTCAACGGCAAGGACTTCCCTGAACTTCCCCTCTGCCGGGGCATAGTCCTTTTTCTGCAAGTATAATTGTCCGAATGTTATCAGCACTTCAGGGTTATCCGGAAGGAGCTGCTCCAGTTTCTCGAATTGTTCTACGGCCTCGTCGTATTTCTGCCGGATCCCGAGAGTCTTTCCGAGCATCAAAATCGCGTTGGCGTTCCCGGGCACTGCTGAAACAATAACGCGCAGCTCTTTTTCCGCTTCATCATATTTCTTTTCATTAAAATATATTTTTGCCAGTATCGCGTGCGCGTCGAGGCTGTCCGGCTCCAGCGCCAGTATTTTCCTGAGCTGTTCAACCGCCTCCCCGGTGTCTTCTTTTCTCAGATAAAAAAGGAGGGCCAGCCTTTTTCTTGCCTCGATGTTGTGCGCGTTCAGTTTTATGGATTCCTGATAGTTATGAATAGCCTTATCCACATTATCGAGCGATTCATATGCAAGACCCAGCAGGTTATACGCGTCCCACAGGTAAGGGTCGTCCTCGACCGTCTTCTGCAGCTCTTCAACCGCCTTGCCATATTCTTTCGTCTCTAAATAGATCCTTCCGAGCGCGTATCTCCCCATAATGCTGTAAGGGTCCGCGGCAAGCAACTTTTTTAACGCCTCTATCGCCTTTGCAAACTGGTTCTCCAGGGTATAAAGATATGAAAGATGTATGTAGTTCTGCGTCCTGTCCGGGTTAATCCTTGTCAATTTTTCATATATGGAAATCGCTTTGCCGGTTTTTTTCTGGACTGAATAAATCTGGGCCAGCAGCGACAGCGCCGGTTCGTAATCAGGCGCCTGTCCCACGACTTCTTCGACTGTCACGACAGCCTCTTCGATCCTTCTCATTTTCAGATACACCTGACCTTTTTCGGTCTTCAGATATGCCGAACCGGGGCTTGCCAGAAGGGCCAGGTCAAGCTGACTCAATGCCTCTTCCCAGTCTTCAGCGAGCTGGGCCTCGACATAAAGGATATAATGAAAGTCCGCTTCTTTTGAAGGCTCAGGTCCCGCCGTTTTCTGCAAAGCGGCGCATGACGCGAGGAGAAGAGCCAGGGCCGACACTGCAAAGAGTTTCATTTTCATGTTCATATGCACAAACTTTATTATGTCATAAAGAGAAACTCTTGACAATCCTGGAAGAAACCGCCAGTTGCCAAACACAAAGCTCAAATGCTAAATTTATTGTCAGCGAATTCTGAAGCAGGCATGAAAGATCTTTTTAAAAAATTTAAAAATACCGGCATACTCGTCATCGGCGACCTTATGGTGGACCAGTACGTCTGGGGCAAGGTAAAAAGGATATCGCCTGAGGCCCCTGTCCCTGTCGTGGAAGTAACGGATGAAAACCTGCTCCTCGGCGGCGCCGCCAACGTAGCGCATAATATCCTGTCTCTCGGGGGAAAAGTCCACGTCGCCGGGACCGTGGGCAGCGACGACGTCGGCAAGATACTGGTCAATAAATTCAGGGAGAGCGGGATCAACACCGACGGTATCGTTATAGACAAGGACAGGCCGACGACCGTAAAAACAAGAGTTATCGCGCACAGCCAGCAGGTGGTCCGGTTTGATAAAGAGATAAAATCGGACATAAGCCATGCAACGCAGTCCCTGGTCCTCGATTATGTAAAGGAATGCATTCCCAAAATCAAAGGCATCATTATTTCAGACTATTCCAAGGGGATGATAACAAAAACACTTGTCGCGAAAATCCTTCATCTCGCGGGCCCCGGCGTATTCGTTGCCGTCGACCCCAAGATCGGTCATTTCGAGTATTACCGGGGGGTCAGCCTCATCACACCGAACATTAATGAAGCTTCTTCCGGCTCGGGAATCGATATAACAGATAAGGAAACCCTGGTCGCCGCGGGAGAAGCGCTTCTTAAAAAGATACATTGCAAGTCGCTTGTGATAACAAGGGGTGATGAAGGTATGACGCTTTTCGAACGGGGCGGCAGGATTACCCATATCCCGACCTGCGCCAGGGAAGTTTATGACGTCAGCGGCGCGGGAGACACAGTAATAGCGGCGCTTACGCTCGCGCATTCAGCAGGCGCGCCTTTAAAGGACGCCGTGATAATTGCCAATTACGCCGCCGGGGTCGTAGTCGGCAAGGTCGGGACCGCTGTCGCCGCCCCGGAGGAGATACTGGAAAGCATGAAGGCATGCGCGTGCAAACCCCGTATAGAGAAAAGAGAGGTAAAATGATGAGACTATCGGACAGGGCGAAAGCGATCAAGCCGTCGCCGACGCTTGCGATGGACGCGAAGGCAAAGGCGCTAAAGGCCGCCGGAGAAGACATTGTCAATTTCGGCGTCGGTGAGCCCGACTTCGACACGCCTGAAAATATAAAAGAAGCGGCCATAAAGGCCGTCAGGGACGGTTTCACAAAATATACCCCTGTGGGCGGCATAGATGAGCTCAAGACCGCTATTATTGAAAAGTTCAGAAAAGACAATAACCTCAATTACGAAAAACATGAAATCATAGTCTCGTGCGGCGCCAAACACAGCCTGTACAATATCGCTGAAGCGCTTTTCGGGCCGGGTGACGAAGTAATTATTCCGTCTCCCTACTGGGTCACATATCCGGACCAGGTTATCCTTAATGACGCCGTGCCCGTTATCGCGAAAACAGACGAAAAAAATTCATTCAGGATAGATCTCAAGCTCCTCGAGGAAAAACTTTCGGACAGAACAAGGGCGCTTATACTCAACAGCCCCTCGAACCCCACCGGACTCGCGTATGACGGAAAAAGCCTTGAGGCCATAGCCGGGATGGCGGTGAAGCATGACTTTTACATCATCTCTGATGAGATATACGAAAAACTTACCTACGACGGTTTCAGCCATATCAGCATCGCCTCTCTCGGCGGGGAAATAAAGAAGAGGACCATCGTTGTCAACGGGCTTTCCAAGTCCCACGCGATGACGGGGTGGAGGATCGGGTTTGCCGCGGGGCCAAAAGAAATCATAGGGGCCATGACAAACATTCAGAGCCAGTCCACGTCAAATCCGGCGTCCATATCCCAGAAAGCCGCTGTAGAGGCGCTGACAGGACCGCAGGATTTTATCCCGAAGATGGTCTCCGAATTCGACAGAAGGAGGAAATACATGGTTGAACGGCTGAATAATATAAAAGGCGTTTCGTGCGTAACGCCGGTCGGAGCGTTCTATGCGTTCCCGGATGTCTCATCCTGTTACGGCAAAAGCTTCAACGGCGCGGCAATTAATTCTTCCCTGGACCTTTCCGCTTATCTCCTTGAACAGGCAAAGACCGCCCTTGTTCCGGGAATGGCATTCGGCGACGACAGATATATAAGGCTCTCTTACGCGACCTCCATGGAGAACATCAAAAAAGGCCTTGACAGGATAGAGGAGGCGCTGGCGAAGCTTAAGTGAAGCAGCCCATCAAATTTGGGAATGCTGCCTCCAGGATTAACAACAAACAGCTTGAATGGCTGATTGAATCGGTAAAAAACAGTTTTAAATTCACACCGGATGTGATAAGAAAAAGAGGCATTTTCGACTCGGTTTCAGTCGAGCGCCATAATGGCAACCCAGCATCTCATCCCAAGGTGAATGTCGGAACGGGTGCGCCGCATCAAAAATCATGGAAAAGAAAAAATATATTATGTTTCTTTATGCAGTCTGCTCATTTACTCTATTGGTATTGGCAGGATGTGCAACAGTAGCTGACAGTTACAGATCGGCTGCGAGTAGAAATACAATCGAATCCTACGAGGAGTTTATTGCAAGGCACCAAGGTAGCCCTTACAGCATGGAGGCCAGAGAAAAACTTAAGTCCTTGAGAGCCGATAAGGCTTTTAAGGAGGCCGAGCAAAGGAATTCTATTTCCGCCTATAGAGAATTCATACGGGCATACCCCGACAGCGTGCATATAGAGGAAGCGAAAAAAATATCCGGTGAGTCTGATGAAGAAGCGCTGGGCAGGACTTTCAATATTGGGACTCTGCAGGCCTTTCAAGGTTTTACTGAGAGTTATCCCGGCAGCAAATATTTTGACTTAATCAAAGCCCGTATCGAATTTTTAAAGGCCACAGAAGCTGGAACGATAAATTCATATCAACAGTTTATATCACAATATCCTCACAGCCCCTTTGTACATGAAGCGAAAGCTTCTTTCCCTGTCCTGTGGCTTAAAGAATTGAATGGAAAGGTAGGAGTTGTAATAATAATTGATAACTTTATAAGCTGGAGGGGATTGCTGGCGGGGGGTAAGATTAATGAAGAAGAAGTCCGTCAGAAAATCTTCAATGAATTAAAGAAAACCCTTGAAGAGAGCGGCATAAAACCTTTACTCCTGAAAAGTATGGACGATCTTCAGGGTGCAGACATTTTGTTAACCATAAATTACAGCGAAAAAGAACAGCGTTATAAAGGTTCTGACGGGCCACCGCCGCGTCAGTATGGTTATGTGACTGACACATTGAATCAGGCGGCCGCCGACAATCTGGCAACGGTTCTGGGGGGAGTTTTTCATAGGACTATTCAGGAGCTGCCGGTCTATACAATAAGTGATGCACGGAACGATTTCACTTATTATTTAAAAATTCCCAGCCTTATTAATAAAGCTCCGGAGACAGAAATAATAAAGGCATTGACGCTTTTTGGGGACAGATCTCTTCAGTCTTTGACTATTGCCTTATACAATGATGATTCCGATGTGAGACAGTATGCAGTTTATGTATTGGGCGAAACAAGGGATGACCGTGCGGTTGAGCTTTTAATAGGCGCTCTAAAGGATTACAGCTCAAATGTCAGGAAAAATTCGGCCGAAGCGCTTGGGAAAATGGGTGATGCCCGTGCAGTGGAGCCGCTTATCGCAGCTTTGAATGACATGAAATGGGAGGTTTGTTGGGAAGCGGCCAAGGCGCTGAGGAATTTAACCGGGAAAGACTTCGGTGAAAAAGTGCACGAACATAAAAGCATAGTTACAGACGCTTTGATGAACGGCGACGGGGTCAGAATATCCGGCACTGTCGTATCGGTGTCGAACGACTCTGGTGTACAAGGTGATAATAGAACATGGAAGTCTATTGAGGTAATACAAAAATCCGGAGAAACTATCAGCCCTAAATTTAATTCATATGTGAAAATATACCGCAACAACCAGCCAATATATGACGGGCCAAACATGCGCAAATCTGTAATGGAGCAGATACAGGACCTGGAAAGGATTGTGGCAGCTAATTTAAAGAGCGGCGTTAAAGTTGATTTTCTACTTCGTAACGGAGATGGATGGGGAAATAATTACGTCCCTCTGATCAATATATCAGATTAGCCCTCAGTATTGGTCGGCGATGCTTCAATATAACCTATGATCTAAGACGACATCCATCATCAAATGCATATCTCGTGGTCAGCACATTTCCTGGGGGGCGGATACAAAGAACTTATCCCGGCAAAGAGTCTCACAGAATCGTTGCGTATTCACCCATTACCCGCAGGGAAGCAGATGCACTTGCTAAACTCATTCAGGAGAATACGAAAAGGGGTATCGGACTCGGACTGTGAGAGTAACGCCGCATATTTGGGATGTCGCGGCGGGTTTCTCATATCTTTTTGTGCGTTTGCTGGTGGCTTTGCTATTCTCGGCAGCGTCAGTAATCACCTCTCTGAAACTATAGGCAGAAGGCGCGCCTGACCGCAGTCGGGCGATTTTACCTGCCGCTCATCATGCTCGACCGCACCCTTATTCACCGGACACATTTTGAGGATATTACAAATCCGCCCGGCGGAATTGAAGAAGCCGCGTGTTACTCGGGCAAATTGATCGAACCGGGATCAATACTCCGGATTGGCAGCTTTCACAGATGATAGAAAAATTTCCTATGATAAGGTATCATATTTATAACTTTTTAAACCCTGAGAGGTATCCCGTGGTACGTCAGATGAAAATCGAAGGACTGCTGTTTGATCCGAGAAGCAATATGTATATACTGCTTCTTAAAGAAATAGACGGCAATAATACTTTGCCGATCTGGATAGGCAAGCCCGAGGCGGACTCAATAGCCCTCGCGCTCGGGAAGATAGTCACGCCCCGCCCCCTTACGCACGACCTTATCAAGAACGTCATTCACGGCATGAAAATGAAGGTGACAAAGATAGTCATCACGGAGATCGTCGACAACACGTATTATGCCGGGATTTATGTCGACAAAGGCGACGGCTCGGAAATCTCGATCGACTCAAGACCCAGCGACGCGATAGCCGTAGCGATCAGGATAAACGCCCCGATATTCGTGGACGAACATGTTATCGAGCACAGGAACAACGACGAGCTCGAAGACTGGCTGGAGAAACTGAAACCGGAAGACTTCGGCAATATCATGTGATGTGCTGACGAGAACGGAAGGCATAGTCCTCAGGACGCAGAAATACGGCGAAGCCGACCTCATAGCGACCTATCTGACTTCCGACAGGGGAATAATAAAGGCCTTCGCGAAAAGCCCGAGAAAAACCGGCAGCAGGTTCGGCAGCAGCCTCGAACCGCTGACCCACGCAAGAATATCCCTCTGGGGGAAAGAACAGGCGTCGCTGCCTAAAATCACCCAGTCCGACATCATCAATTCCTTTCACCGGATAAGAGAAAGCTTCCAGGACTTCATCAGCGCGTCAAGGCTCGTAGAGATACTGATCTCCCTCGTCCCGGAGGGAATTCCGAATAAGCGGCTGTTCTCCTTCTTCCTCAACATACTGCATGCCGTCAGGTCTTCGGAGCAGGAGTCGAAAGATACGCTGCACCTCATAACCCTGGTCCGTCTTCTTGCCGCGGTAGGCTATGCCCCCGGGCTTGAAGGATGCGGGAAGTGCGGGGAGCGGAGCCTGGTTTTTTATCCCGACTCGGGGACCACGCTCTGCGGCAGGTGCGCGGGCCCGAAAACCGGCGCGGCAAAACCTCACATGCGGATTCACGACAATACCATACGCTTTTATACTCACAGCATCGAATGGCCGGTCCATATCTCGGACCGCCTCAAACCGGGCAGGGAAATACTCGCCGAATTGTCCCTTCTGCTTGATAAACATATCACCTACCTGCTCAGCAGGAAGCTTATGTCTTCTGAATTTTCAGCGGGGACAAAGTGATTTCTTCGGACTGATTTATCTTCACGCTTCTTCCGTGTACATGTCAAAAAGGGAAAGGCAGAGCGCGGCAATCAGGGGCCCGAGAATAAACCCGAGGAACCCCAGAAACTTTATGCCGCCGAGGACGCTGAAAAAAACGAGGAGTGTATGGATCTTTGTCTTGCCCCCTATAATCAGCGGCTTCAGGATATTGTCCACGCTGCTTATAATCAACGCGCCGAAAAGGAAGAGGCCGGTCCCCTTGCCGTAGCTTCCGGTAAGGACTAAAATGACGGACGCGGGGCCCCATATAAGGAATGTGCCGACCAGGGGGAGAAATGATAAAATTGCCATGACCGTCCCCCAGAATACCGGCGATGAAATCCCCAGCGCCCAGAAAGCGGCCCCGCCAAGGGCCCCCTGGGCCACGCCCACTGAAAGCTGTCCGTATACTGCCGCTATTACGGTCTCCTTGACGCGCTCCGTCAGCCTTGCCTTCTGTTCTTCGGAAAAAGGGAGAAGCTTTTTAAGATATTCAGTCAGGGTCTCCCCGTCTTTGAGGAAATAATAGATCGTCAGACACATAATAATAAAATTAAACGCCAGGATAACCGCGTTTTTAAAAAAATCCGATACATGTTTGACAATATATTCTCCTGCTCCCTTCAGCGTGCTGACTATGCCCTCCTGGAGGTTGAAATCCTGCAGGACCCTGTATGAAGACAACTGCCCGACCAGCTTTTGAAGAAAAGGATGAGACTGAATATTCGTAAGGGTCTCGATGCCCTCTTTTTCAATCGCGCTGTATATGTCGGTAATCTCTCCTGCGAGAGAGCTTATAATAAAAGAGAACGGTCCGAAGATGACAATCAGGATTATCAGGAGGGTAGAGAGGGAGGCTATCCATGACCGTCTGATAAATCTGAGAAATAACCTGTACACCGGATAAAAAGTAATGCTCATCACCATGGCCCACGCAATGGTCACAAGGAACGGGCTCATGACTTTGTAGAAAAGGTAAAAGAAGAGCAAGACGATCGCGAGATAAATTGTTGCTGAAAGACGCTCAGTTTGCATGGATTCCGCCCCTTTTCTGATCATGGGAATATGCCATTATACAATTTTCATATAACAAATAAACTCTTATTTCAGGACCCGGCCCGGCAGGGCGCCTGTGACCTCGCCTTCGTAAACCACAGGGACGCCGTTTATGAACACGTGATGAATGCCGCCGGGTTTATGAAACGGGTCGTTGAATTCCGCCCTGTCATTTATTTTTTCAGGATCAAAAACCACAAGATCGGCAAAGAACCCCTTCGCTATAATCCCGCGGTCCTGAATACGGAATATTCCGGCAGGCAAAGCGGTCATTTTGTAAATCGCCTCGCTGAGCGCCAGGGTCCCGGATTCTCTCACATATTTCCCCAGCACCCTCGGGAAACTGCCGAACCCCCTCGGGTGGGGTCTCCCTTTTGCCGTAACGCCGTCAAAACTCCTCGCGCTGCTGTCGCTCCCTATAACGGTATACGGCTGTTTTAATATGGCCCTGAGATTGTCCTCGCTCATTGAGAAAAATATCGCCGCCACCTGCAATTCCTCTTCAACAAGGACATCGAAAAGGGCCTCCAGGACGGGTTTACCGGCAGAGTCTCCGACCAATGAAAGGCTCATTCCCTCCATCCATTTGTTCCTGTCTGAATTTACCGATGAAATCATGATCCTTTCCCAGTAAGACGGGTCCCCGTGTTCGTTGAGAATATCCTCCGCAAGCCTCTGCCTTTCGTTCACAAGGCGTTCAAGCTCCTTCTTGCGGCCCCCTTCAAAGGCCCATGAAGGAAGGACCGCGTCGAGGTCCGTGCCCGCGGCCGTATAGGGATACCTGTCGCATGTCAATGAAATGCCTTTCCCATGCGCTGTCCCGATCTTTTCAAAAACAGCGTCCAGCTTTTTCCAGTTCCTTTCCCCGCCTGTTTTCAGGTGTGATATATGCGCGCGCGCGCCGGTCCGCTCCGCTATGGTTATCACTTCATCGACCGCCTCAAGGAGCATGTCGCTTTCGCTTCTCATGTGCGTCGTGTAAATGCCGTTATATTTTTTTGCTTCACGCGCGAGGTCGATAAGCTCTGAAGTCCCGGAATAGATCCCCGGCGGATATATAAGTCCCGTCGAAAGACCTTTCGCGCCCGCGTCCATCGCGCCGGCGAGGAGCTCCCGCATTTTCTCTTTTTCAGATTCTGAAAGGGGCTTGTCCGTGTATCCCGCGGCTGACGCCCTGATATTTCCATGCCCGGCAAGTGTGATAAAGTTGACCGCGGACCCTTTTTTCCCCAGCAGGGCAAAATATTCAGGAAAGGTCTCCCACCTCTCTTTTATATCGAGTTCGTCAAGGTCTTTTTCCCGCTGTTCGAGGGCGGCCCCGTAAAGCGGCGCAGCCGACAAGCCGCAATTGCCGTTTATCTCCGTCGTTATCCCCTGGCATATCTTGCCCTCCGCCCTGCCGTCGGCAAGCAGCGTGAATTCAGAATGAGAGTGCGCGTCGATGAAGCCGGGACATACGCACAGCCCTCTCGCGTCGATAATTTTCCCTGCCTGTCTATCAGAAAAGTCCCCTATCCCGACGATGCGGTCTCCAGCGACCGCTATATCGGCTTCAACGGGCGCGGTGTCCTTTCCGGCGCCGTTTATGATAAAACCGTTTTTGATTAAATAGTCGATAGTCAAGCTATGCCGCGCGTTAAGGGGCCTCGCCCGTTCTCCCGGCAACAAGCGTCGACCGGGTCATGTAGGAATCGATCCCCGAGGCAATCGCCCCGGCTATTT
The DNA here is from genome assembly GCA_003599505.1 of Nitrospiraceae bacterium. Classification (GTDB taxonomy): domain Bacteria; phylum Nitrospirota; class Thermodesulfovibrionia; order UBA6902; family UBA6902; genus SURF-23. The sequence goes on from QZKO01000017.1 coordinate 30,595, forward strand.
TATTCCTGTATTTTTCGCTTGCGAGTCTTTTCTCCTCTTCCCGGTTGCTGATAAAGGCTATTTCAACGAGGACCGAGGGCATCTCCGCCCCCACGAGCACATAAAACATGGCATATTTTACGCCGAGGTCTTCAACCCCGCTGTAAGACTCTTTCAGCGCGCTGACCATGGCATTCTGTACAGTTGAAGCAAGTTTCATCGACTCTTCGTTCTTGTTCTTCCTGGCAAGGTCTTCAAGTATCATCTGCAGGTCGCCCTGCATCTGTTCCATTTTCCTGAAAGATATCTTATTCTCCCGCGCCGCGACCCTCAGGGCATCCTTATCATTGGTCCAGTTCAGGAAATAGGTTTCTATGCCCCTTGTATTTTTCCTGGGGCTCGCGTTGGCGTGGACCGAGATAAAAAGGTCCGCCTTTTTTGAATTGGCTATCTCCGTCCTTTCATTAAGGGGAATAAACACATCCTTATCGCGCGTATATATGATTTCCACGCCCGGCTTCTCCGCCAGGATGCTGCCGAGTCTTTTCCCGACGGAGAGAACAACGTCTTTTTCCATGAGGCCGCCCGGACCTATTGCTCCGGGGTCTTCCCCGCCGTGCCCGGGGTCTATCACGATCCTCGTTTTCCTGTCGATGTCCCGCTTAACGGCCCTGTCCTCTTTCATTGGAGGAGAAACATCACTGCCGGAGGCGTGGACGTCAATAACGAGCCTGTGAGGGTTTTCCAGCATAAAGGCATAATAATTTCCGGACCTGCCGACATCGAGGACAATCCGCACGGTGTCTTTGTTGAACTGGGAAGCCCGCACCTTTTTCAGAACGCCGTCTTCCATTGAAATTGACGATGACGGCCGTCCGGAGAGAACACAGTTTTTCAGGTCGAAATAGATACGGTCGGGATTGGCGAGTCTGTTTTGCGTGATTTCCACCGCGCCGTCCATATCGACGACGACCCTTGTGTGACTGTTATAGGATTTGGCGCGGAACCCTTTGACCGACGTATGCTTTACTGCGTGGATGTAACCCGTAAAAAGAAGAAATATGAAAGGCAGTAATAAAGCCTTTTTCATGTTATATTTTTTAAATTAAATATACCTGAAATGTCAACAGGCAAGCTTTATTACACCTCATCCCATAACGTTATTAATGACGTATCAGAGTTCATAAATGCGGCGACCGCTTTTATATGTTTACATTTAAGCGGGTTTGATTTTATTTTATTCAACCCGATAAGTCAATAAGGATACCCCGGCAGGTGAGGATGCGGCATGGCTGGACGCAATTATTGCGGGCCCTGTCCCGGCAGCCAGCCCGCCTCATACCCTACTTCATAGTTACTGTGAAAACTCTGAAACAGTTGGGGATACCCCTCGATCAGTTCTTCCATGAGCCTGTTTTTCTCTTTGATTGAAAGCTCGGTAAAAAAAGGAGATTCATCAAGAACAGATGAAAGAAAATCCCGTTTCGCAAATCTCATTATTACCTCCTTTCAATTTTCTAGCAAGCAGCATGCCTATATAATTATCTCAAATTATCAACGTATTACAGATTTGTATTTCATGGAAAACTTAGACTGAGTGTAAATTTAATTTACATTCACGGGTTTTATTTTACACTTTGCTGATTGGTTGGCAGAATAGTAGTATCTGTGAGGATACTGGATTCCCGCTTAAAGGACTGCGGGAATGACGGCAAGTTTGCTTTTCACAGGAAAGCCTGCAGCAACAATAATTTATTGCTTAAATATTATATTTTTTCCTGAGAGTGTAAACAGAGGGCCTGCTTATTCCGAGGACCCTCGCGACCCTGGAAATATTATTGTTGCAGTGTTTCAATGCCTCCAGGAGCTTCTGTTTTTCAATAGTGTATCTGACTTCTTTCAGGGAGGTAACCTCTTCAATTTTCAATGCGGACGCTGCCAGGTCAAGGTCGGCCGGCGTTATAACGGATTCCCTGGACAAGACCACCGCCCTCCTCACCTTGTTTATAATCTCTCTCACGTTGCCCGACCAGTCATAACTCTTCACCGCGTCGATCGCTTCAGGAGAAAATGTTTTTCCGAGGTTCATTTCCTTCGAAAACCTGTTCAGGAAATATCTGGCAAGTATCGCCTTGTCTTCTCCCCGGTCCCTTACAGGAGGAAGATGCATATTAAAAACGTCCAGCCTGTAAAACAGGTCTTTTCTGAATGTTCCACGGTTGATAGCGGCCCTGAGATCATTGTTTGTCGCGGCGATAAACCTTACATCGACCTTTCTGCCTCCGCCGGCCCCTATCCTTTCTATGATCCTGTCTTCAAGGAACCTCAGAATTTTTGACTGCAGGCCGGGAGAAAGCTCTCCTATCTCATCAAGGAATAGAGTGCCGCCGTCCGCAACTTCAAATTTCCCCGCCTTCTGTTTATACGCTCCCGTAAACGCGCCTTTCTCATACCCGAAAAGCTCCGCTTCAAGAAGGTGCTCGGGTATCGCAGCGCAATTTATCGGAACAAACGGCTTATTTCTTCTCGGGCTCCTCTCGTGGATAGCCATAGCGGTCAATTCCTTGCCCGTGCCGCTTTCGCCGCTGATCAGGACCGGTATATCCGTCGGCGCTATTTTTCTTATCATCGAAAAGACGTTCAGCATGGCCTGGCTCGACCCTACAAACTCTTCATTTATGTCGAGGTTCTTTCCAATTTTTAATACTTCTACGTCCACGAAATTAAGGACTTTATAAATGTCCTCAATGCTGAAGGATTCGCTCTTCATGGCAAATCTTTTAAAAAAAGATTCCTTCTCATGTTCAATGATATAGTCCTGGGCCTGAAAGTTCAGGTTCCACCCGCAGTTGCCGCATTTCCTCAGCTTCTGCGTGTTTGTTTTACCGCAGTAAGGACAGGCAGGCTCGTCCGTGATATTTTCCCTGAGATAGTCCCAGAGTTTTAACTTCGCGTCCCTGTTCAGGTTATAAAACCTTGCCGCGACCCCATTATCTTCAATACGCAGGATTTCTCCAAGGATTTCGAATTCACCGTACCGCGGGAGATCGTAACGAAGCCCTACGATTCTGTTCGCGGCGCGTGGGGGTGTGAATTCCATGTATCCCCCTCCAAGACTCAGGGATGTAAACTTCGTCGTTGTCTCCGTAAATTTTCTGTCTTCGGCCCCATCAACAACCACATTAACCGGCAAATCAACCTTACACCTGACATCCAGTCTTGACATGTGCTCCCCCTCTTACAAAAGATATTCAACTGACTGTTTTTATGTTAAAAAGATACATCACAATAACATATAAATATGTCCTTGTCAATATTTTTTACACATACGTTTATAACGTCTTTTTATTGAACTCTAAAAAGCAGTTAGCCACAGATGAACACAGATAAGCACAGATAAAATAAAAAACATATTTATTTAATGCAGCACCCAAAAGGTAAACCATGAACTGCTTTCAACTCATTAAAAATCCGTGTCAATCTGCGTAGATCAGCGGCTAATTGCTGTTTTCAGGATTAACTATCAATGGCAAGGCATTGATGGGTTGCGGGTCGGGAAGCGCAGGCAGGGCCGGAGAAAAATTCAGTGCGAGGCATGAATAAGGACAGGAAGGCATTTTACGCATACATACATCGACTTGCCTTTATATTGACATAAAAGCAGGACGACATCTTTACTCGTAATGCCGCAATTCAGGCACTTATAATCCATCACCGGCTCTCTATAAAAGTTTTTTAATCTCATTTACAATAGTTTCGGGGTCCATGTTATGCATGGCCGAGCCGAACGCTATTGTTTCCATGTTGATTCCCGGACATGTAAAACAGCCTGAACCGAAATATTTCTCTATCACCTGCCTTGCTCCGGGCACTGTTTTAATCACGTCTCCTATTATTGAATCTTTCGTGACTTCTACCTGTGTTGTCATTTTTATACCCTCCATGAATTTACATTAAACCGGAAAACAAATACGCGCCATGATGTTTATCATATATCGGCAAAAGGCTAAGGGCCAAGGGCAAAAGGTTATAGACAACGAGCGGGCAACTATTCCCTTTAGCCTTACGCCCTTTGCCTTTGGCCTTTTAAACAGCCTTTATTGTTTTCAATATATTGACTGCGAACAAGACCACCGCCGCGAATGAAAGCAGAGCCGATATAATCAATAAAGATTCCGCCCTGCCGGTCTGAAGCGTCCAGCCCGCGGCCATTCCGATTAATCCGGCGTTCGCCAGCCAGAACTGCGCGTGCATGATCCCCGGACTGTATATGTTCCTTCCGCTGAATTTCGGCAATATATGATACCCTACTCCATAAATCATCATCGACATAAAACCGAGCAGGTTAAGGTGGGCATGCGCTGTTACATAGCGGCCCGACGTCTCCGGGTCCAGTATCATAATAAAACCGATAACGGCCCCGGCCACAAAATAAACAATACTCATCCTCAGATACCAGACAACTATTTTTTCCATGTTATAACCCCGTCAACAATTACTTTCATTACTCATTATTCACTGCTCATTATTCATTGGTTTATCAGACCTGCACCACGGATTTAATTTCAGGGACTTCCTTTTTTATGGTTTCCTCAATCGCGTTTTTGAGCGTCAACGTAGACATGGGACATCCGGAGCAGGCCCCCGTAAGTTTTACCTTTACCACGCCGTCCTCCTGCACCTCCACGAGCTCGACGTCGCCGCCGTCTCTCTGGAGCAAAGGCCGGACCTTTAACAGCACCGCTTCAACTTTTTCTTTCAGCATTTTCTCCTCCCTGGAATCTGTTTTGATTTTATTATACAGCATAAAAAAATTTTATCTATGACAATTATCATAAACCCGCGCGCTCCTGTTTGACAAACCCCCGCCCTTCCTTTTAAGATTTTACGCTATGTACTTGCAGGACCTGATTTTAAGACTACACGAATTCTGGGCAAAAGAAGGGTGCGTGATCCACCAGCCTTACGATATTGAAGTCGGCGCGGGCACCTTCAACCCCGCGACATTTTTCAGGGTGCTCGGACCGGAGCCCTGGAAGGCCGCGTACGTTGAGCCTTCAAGAAGACCTACCGACGGAAGGTACGGAGAAAACCCCAACAGGCTCCAGCATTACTACCAGTATCAGGTGATATTAAAACCTTCTCCTCCCGACACGCAGGAGCTTTATTTGAAGAGTCTCGCGGCCCTCGGCATTGACGCCCTGAAGCACGACATACGTTTTGTCGAAGACGACTGGGAATCGCCCACGCTCGGGGCGTGGGGGCTCGGCTGGGAGGTCTGGCTCGACGGGATGGAGATAACGCAATTTACATATTTCCAGCAGGTAGGCGGCATTGAATTAAAACCTGTGTCCGTGGAGCTTACTTACGGTGTTGAGCGTATCGCGATGTATTTGCAGGAAGCAGACAATGTTTATAATCTGAAATGGAACAAAGACATCACGTACGGCGACGTCCACCATGAGTCGGAGGTTGAGTTCTCAAAATACAACTTTGACGAATCAGACGCGGACCTGCATTTTCTGCTGTTTGAAAAGTTCGAGAAAGAATCACTCGCCCTGCTGAAAAAAAGACTCGTGCTGCCCGCTTATGATTTCTGCCTGAAATGCTCGCACAGTTTCAACATGCTGGACGCGCGGGGGGCCATAAGCGTAACAGAGAGGACCGCGTACATAGCAAGGGTGAGAAACCTTGCGAGGAGATGCGCTGAAGGTTATCTGAAACTGCGGGAGGAGATGGGGTTTCCGCTGTTAAAAAAATCATGAAAACATTTTTGCTTGAAATAGGCTCTGAAGAGATACCGGCCCGGTTTGTTCCCAGGGGGCTGGCCATCCTGAAAGACGCCCTTGTTCAGTTTCTGAATAACACTTCAATCGAATACGGGTCAATTTCCGGATACTCCACTCCGAGAAGGCTGACGCTGTACATTGAGAATGTTGCGGAAATGCAGAAAGACAGAAAAACCGAGACCCTCGGTCCTCCCAAAAAAGTCGCGTTTGACGACAGGGGCAATCCGACAAAGGCGGCCGCCGGTTTCGCAAAGTCTCTGAACATCGGCGTTGAAAAACTCAGGATTGTCCGGACGGAGCGCGGGGAATATATCGCGGCCACTGTCGAAGAAAAGGGCAGGACAACAAAGGAAGTCCTGAGTGAAGGGTTGCCGAAAATAATCTCCTCCCTTCAACTTCCCAAAACAATGAGGTGGGGCGACGGCTCCCTGAGATTTTTCAGGCCGGTCCGCTGGATAGTTGCGATGTTAGGAGACGAAGTGGTCCCGTTTGACCTTGACGGGACCAAAAGCGGGGACATCACATACGGCCACAGGTTCCTGTCTCCCGGGGCCGTCAGGATAAAAGACCCTTCTGAATACCTGTCCCTCCTTTCAAAAGCCGGCGTAATAGCGGACCATGCCGGGAGGAAAACGGTCATTTCCGAAGGCATAAAAAAGATTGAATCCGAGAAAAATATCAGGGTGCATGAGGATGAGGAGCTGATGGAGCATGTCACCTTCCTCGTGGAACATCCGACGCCTGTCCTGGGAAGTTTTGAAGACAAATATCTTGAACTGCCCAAAGAGCTCCTCATAACGGTCATGAGGACGCACCAGAAATATTTTTCAACGGAAGACGCGCAGGGGCGCATCCTTCCTCACTACATCGTTGTAAGCAACACAAAACCTGAAAACAATGCCGTCGTCAGGAAAGGCGCCGAACGCGTGCTTCGCGCAAGGCTCGAGGACGCCCGGTTCTACTTTATCGAAGACAGAAAAAAACCTTTGTCGGACTGCATAGAGAAACTGAAAAAAGTCACCTTCCAGGAAAAACTCGGGACTCTTTACGACAAGGTGGAGAGGACCAAAGCCTTATGCTCTTTCATTTCGGACAAACTGGATTTCCGGCAGAAAGAAAAACTGCTGCGGGCCGCGGCGCTTTCAAAGGCGGACCTTGTGACCGGGATCGTGAGGGAGTTCCCCGAACTCCAGGGTTACATGGGAATGATTTATGCCCTTGACGCCGGTGAAGATCCGGAAACCGCGACCGCAATCCATGAACATTATCAGCCTAAATTCGCGGGTGACGCTCTGCCCGCCGGTGAAATGGGTACTATAATATCCCTTGCGGACAAGGTGGATAACATCGTCTCATTTTTCCATCTCGGCCTGATCCCGTCAGGTTCCGAAGACCCTTATGCCCTGAGGCGGCAGGCAGCAGGGATAATAAATATTCTGCAGAATAAAGATTGGCCTCTCACAATTGACATGCTGACAGATAAAGCCTTTGAAGGGCTGCCGGCGTCTGCGGAGAATAAAGAAACCCTGTCTGAACAGATATCGCAGTTTTTCAATCAGCGCCTCGAAGGCATGTTGCTGTCGCAGGGGTATGGTTACGACCTTGTCAACGCCGCGCTCGCGGTAAAGGGCCTGAATATGAAAGATCTGAAGTCCGGGATCGAGGCCCTCTCGGAATTAAAAAAAGACCCGGCATTCCCGGCGCTCCTGACAGCGGCAAAGAGGGTTTACAACATCCTCTCGAAAGTCCGGCCTGAAACGGTGAATGAACACTTGTTTGCCGGACCGGAGGAGAAGGACCTCTTCAGCGCCGCTGTAAAAGCCGGAGACGGCGCGGCAAACAGAAATTTCAGGGCCCTCCTTGAGCTCGAAAAACCCATCAACACATTCTTCGACAGCGTGCTTGTCATGGACAAAGACGAGAAGATAAAAAACAACAGACTCGCCCTGCTCTTCTCTGTAAAAAGTGTCTTCGACAGTCTCGGGGATTTTTCAAAGATAGTGGAAACATGAGCCTGTCAGGCCGGAACTCTCCGGTCCTCCCGCAACAAGGCCTCCGCTGCCCCGGCCTCCAGCGGTTTTGAAATCAGGAACCCCTGCACGTATTCGCACTTTAAAGATTTGACCAGGGCAAGCTGCTCCTCTGTCTCCACTCCCTCCGCGACGACTTCCATGTTGAGGCCGTGGGCCAGGGTCGCGACCGCCCTGGCTATCACATGGTTATCTTTCTTGCCCGTCATCCTGATGAAAGAGCGGTCGATCTTCAGTGCGTCAATCGGGAGCTGGTGCAGATAGCTCAACGATGAATAACCCGTGCCGAAATCATCGATGTGTATCTGGACCTGCATCTCTTTAAGTTTCGACAGCAGCGGCAAAACGGTCACGGCATTCTCCATCAGCATGCTTTCCGTGATCTCCAGCACCAGGCTTCCGGGCGCGGGCGCATACTGTTCAGTGACCCGCCCGACAAGCGTAACAAGATTAGGGAACAACTGCCTGCTGGAGATGTTGACGCTCATCGTCAAGGGAGGCCGGCCGGCGAATTTTTCCCGCCATATCCTCATTTGACGGCAGGCCTCGTTAAGCACCCACTCGCCTATGTGTATGATCAGCCCGGTTTCCTCGGCCAGGCCGATAAACTCCGCGGGCGAGATCAGCCCCCTCTCCGGATGCTGCCACCTTACAAGGGCCTCAAATCCGCAAACGGCGCCGGTTTCCATCGATATAATGGGCTGGTAGTGGAGCCGGAACTCATTCAGTTTTATCGCCTGTCTGAGGTCCGTTTCAAGCTGGACCCTGGCCAGAGCGCTGGCATACATTTTTTTGTTGAATATCTCGTAGTGGCCATGTCCTCTGCCCTTGGCATAATACATTGCTATGTCTGCGTCGCGCAGGTAATGCTCCGGTTTTTCGCAGTCACGCGCGCAGAAAGCTATCCCGACGCTTGCGGAGGTGAATATCTCGCGGCCGCTGATTTCAAAGGGCCGCGCAATATTTCCCTGTAAATGCTCCGTAACCGGGACGGCCTCTTCTCTGCTTTTGAGGTTATCGAGGAGGATGACAAACTCATCTCCTCCGAAACGGGCGATAACGTCATGAGAACGGACGCTCTCTTTCAGTCTCCGGGAGATTTCCGTAAGCGCTACATCTCCCATGGAGTGTCCCAGGCTGTCGTTGAACACCTTGAAACGGTCTATGTCCAGAAACAGTACTGCAAAAAGATAATCCTCCTGACGCTTTCCACGGTCCATGGCATGCCTGAGATGATCAAAAAACAGGACGCGGTTAGGCAGTCCCGTCAGGGAATCGTGGAGCGAGTTGAAGATGATCTGTTCTTCCGCGGCCTTCCTTGCCTCCTCTGTATGTTTGCGGTCCGAAATGTCCCTGCTGTATTCGATAACATGCGAAACGCCGCCGTCCTTATTAAAAACAGGATACGTATAGATTTCCAGCCATATCTTTGTCCCGCCGTCTACAGTCAAGAGCTTCTCTTTCGCGCACGGGTCCTTGGACCTGAAGCTTTTTTCAACCACGCAGCCGCCACAGACTGAATTTCTTCCGTGCAGCGCCTCATAACAGTGCCTGCCCATAAAATCCGTCCCGGTGAGCCTTCTGGTCGCGACATATGCTTCATTGGCCCTTATTAATCTGTATTCGCTGTCAATAATGCAGAACGGGTCATGGATGCTGTCAAACATGCTATTTAAAAACCTCTCGGACTTTACAAGCGCCTCTTCCGTTTGTTTGCGGAACGCCATTTCCCTGTTGATTTTCTCGTATCCTTCCTTTATAGACGCGCTCATCGTGTTGAAATGTTTTGCGAGCTCCCCGAACTCGGTCCTGTCTTTACAGGAGACGTTAACGTCATAATCTCCTGAAGTTATCCTCCTGGTCGCATTTACAAGCTCCTTCACGGGACGGACAATAAAGCCTTTCAGCCTGAAGGCGATAACAACGCTGATGGAAAAAGTCGTAACAAGCGTAATTAAAATAATCATCCTGATTTCCTTTAATCTTCGCGACGCGCTGTTCGTTATAGTATCGATCTTTGCGCTCGCCTTGTGCGACATATCCGATGTGAGCAGCAGGACGCGGTCGCCGATTTCCGCCGCGGACTTTCTGAGCATGATTATCCGTTCTGAATTTGCCGACCCCGTCAGATAATAGCTTAGAGCGTCCCCGTATTCATCTATGCGGTTTTGAATGTCGATTAAACGCTCTTTCATCCCCGGCGCGTGATGACAGGTAGTGCATACACCGGCTGATTTCTCAAGCTTTATCATGTTGTCCACGATAAAATCAATGTTACTGGTAAGGGGGGTATTGACTGTATAAAGATCGTTCTGAACAGCCTGGACGTTTATGACCAGCGATTTCCTTAATTCCTCAACCTCGTGCATTTTGATAATACGGTTCAGTTCTCTTGTCGTATCAGTCAAATACCGGACCGACACCAACGCGCCCGCAGTATAAAATATCAGGATCGCAAGAAGCGAAAGGAATACTTTTCTGTTCATTTATGTCCCTTTACCTGTTTTCATACCTGTAATTCAAGAGGTCAATGCCGGCTTTTTCAGAGAGTCTGAATACAGGGCTGTAATCGGCGGCCGCAGTTTCTATAAACCTTATGGCCCCGAAATTTTTGAGCACTTCCCGCCCTTCGGGGTCTTGGTCCATATTTACAAGCGTTCGTCTTAACTTCTCTTTTATGGAAGGCGGAAGGTCTTTTCTGACGCCGAGCGAATTGGACGGAAAATCAGGTGATTTTGCAAGTATGGTCAACTCGGCAGCTAAGCGCGCGTCCTTCCCGGAGAGAGAATCAAAGATAGTATTTTTCGCGCAGCCGATCCGGGCTTTCCTGTCAAGTACCGCGTATATCGCCGCGTCATGGCTGCCTGTAAAAAAGTGTTCCCTGAAATATCCGTCGATATCACTTACGCCCCGCTCTTTTAAATAGGCTACAGGAAAAATATATCCCGCCGACGTCGCCTTGTCTACAAAGGCGAAGACCCTGTCTTTCATATCTTCCACTCCGGTTATCCCGCTGTCTTTGCGGACAAAAATATAACCGCTGTATGTTGAAATCCCGTCGAGGTTGACGGGTCTTGCTACAGGCTCGACTCCGAGTTTTTTAACAGCCAGCGCCCCCGTGAAACTCCCCCAGAAGGCCGCGTCCATCTTGTCCTGATTAAACTTCTCGATAATATTCCCATACCTTGAAAGGACGGAAAACCTGATTTTTACGCCTGTCTTCTTTTCAATGTACTTTCCAAGAGGCTCATATCTCTTAAACTGTTTAAAAACATTCTGCTCCGGTATAAGGCCTATGGTAATGTCTTCCGCGTGCAATTCGCCTGAATATAATGAGATAAGAATTAAAAACAGGATAAAATTGTACGCTCGTCTCATATCAGCATTTTTTATACTGTTATACCGTTTCCTTTTATATCGGGATTTCTGCGGAAAAACTTGAGGTTAAGCGCCCTTGCAACCGGATATTTTCCATGATATTTTATGTTTGAATTTAAGGTTTAATTTTGTGTAGAATAACTAACTCTGTAAGTTTATTTAATTTTTAATTATAAACCATACATTTTGGGAGGATTAAGATGGCGAAAAAATACGTATACTTTTTCGGCGCGGGCAAGGCCGACGGCAACGCGGGCATGAAGAACCTTCTCGGCGGAAAAGGCGCGAACCTTGCCGAGATGGCCGGACACCCTCAACTGAGACTTCCTGTCCCGCCCGGATTTACCATCACCACCGAGGTCTGCACGCTTTATTACGCGAACAACCGCAGATATCCCAGGGAATTAAAACCCCAGGTCGAAGCGGCCCTCGCGAAGGTCGAAAAGATCATCGGCAAGAAATTCGGCGATTCTAATGACCCTCTGCTCGTTTCAGTCCGCTCCGGGGCGCGGAGCTCCATGCCCGGCATGATGGAAACGGTGCTGAACGTCGGCCTTACGTCAAAGACAATCCCCGGACTCATCAGCAAGACCGGCAATGAACGCTTTGTTTATGACGCGTACCGCCGCCTGATGATGATGTACTCGGACGTTGTTATGGAAAAGGCCGCCGGTATCGAGCCTGAAGACGGGCACGGGATCCGCCATAAGCTCGAACACGCGATGGACAACCTGAAGAAATCAAAAGGCTGCAAGAGTGATACCGATTTGACCGTAGATGACCTGAAACAGCTTTGCGAACAATTCAGGGAAATAATCAGGAACTCATTACTTAAAGAGTTTCCCGATAATCCTATGGAACAGTTATGGGGCGGCATCGGCGCGGTATTCCAGTCCTGGATGGGCAAGCGCGCCATCTCATACCGCAAGATCGAAGGCATCCCCGGTGATTGGGGGACCGCGGTCAATGTCCAGTCGATGGTCTTCGGCAACACCGGCGATACTTCTGCAACAGGGGTCGCCTTTACCCGCAACCCTGCAACAGGCGAAAACATGTTTTTCGGGGAATGGCTTCCCAACGCGCAGGGCGAAGACGTCGTAGCCGGAATAAGGACCCCCAATCCGGTAAATACAGCAGGCAAGACCGAAGACACCATGCACCTGCATTCGCTTGAAGAGGCAATGCCGCACTTATACAAAGAACTGTTCACATACCAGAAGAGGCTCGAAAAACACTACACCGATATGCAGGACATAGAGTTTACCATTGAAGACGGAAAACTCTGGATGCTCCAGACAAGGGTCGGAAAACGCAATGGTCAGGCCGCGATCCGCATGGCCGTTGAAATGGCGAAATCAAAATTAATCACAAAAGAGACCGCCGCCTTGCGCGTCAAGCCGGACCAGATCGACGAGCTCCTTCACCCGAGCGTTGACCCGATTGCCGAGAAAGACGCTGTCTTTCTCGCGAAAGGACTTCCCGCCGGGCCCGGGGGCGCGGTCGGAAAGGTCGTATTCACCGCGGACGACGCGGAGGCCTGGGCAAAGAACGGAGAGAAAGTAATCCTCGTCAGGAGCGAAACTTCCCCTGAAGACGTCCACGGCATGCACGCTGCGGAAGCCATCCTCACTGCAAAAGGCGGCATGACAAGCCACGCGGCCCTGGTTGCGAGAGGCTGGGGCAAGTGCTGCATTGTAGGGTGCTCCGAGCTGCACATTGACGCCTCCAGGAAAGAGATCCACGTAAACGGCAAGCTCGTCAGGGAAGGCGACTGGGTCACCCTGAACGGGACAAAGGGCCGCGTGTACGAAGGCAAGCTGGGTCTCCTCCCCGCCGACCCTGAGCATAATCTGTGGTACAAGGAATTGATGAAATGGGCGGACAAAATCAGGACCCTGAAAGTAAGGACCAACGCCGACACGCCCCAGGATTCCGAGACAGCCAGAAATTATGGGGCGGAAGGCATAGGGCTTTGCAGGACAGAGCACATGTTCTTCGGGCCTGACAGGATAAAGGCCGTTAGAGAGATGATATTGTCCGACACGCTCGAAGGCAGACAGAAGGCCCTCGCAAAGCTCCTTCCCTTCCAGAAAGGTGATTTCCTGGGCATCTTCAGGGCCATGAAAGGTTTGCCGGTTACAGTCAGGCTGCTGGACCCGCCGCTGCATGAATTCCTCCCTCACACCGACAGTGAGCTTCAGGACCTCGCGAACGAGATGGGGGTCCCGTTTGACAGGCTGAACGCGAAAAACCAGTCGCTCCATGAATTCAACCCGATGCTCGGCCACAGGGGCTGCCGTCTCGGGGTAACATATCCGGAAATCTACGGTATGCAGACACAGGCGATAATGGAAGCCGCCTGCGAGCTTGCAAAAGAAAAAATCAAAGTCATTCCCGAAATCATGATCCCGCTTGTGGGACATATAAAAGAGCTTGAGGCAATGAGAAACGTGGTCTTGTCTGTCGCAACAAATGTGCAGAAGGAATACGGCATGAAAGTCCCCTACACAATAGGGACGATGATCGAGCTGCCGAGGGCCTGCGTAACCTCAGACCAGATTGCCGGGGTCGCGGACTTCTATTCATTCGGCACAAACGACCTCACCCAGACCACCTACGGCCTTTCAAGGGACGACGCCGGGAGGTTCCTGCCTTTCTATGTTGAGAACAAGATACTGAATGACGACCCCTTCATCACCATTGACATCGAGGGCGTCGGAGCCCTGATGAAGATGGCTGTTGAAAAAGGAAGGGCGGTCAAAAACGGCCTGAAGATGGGCATCTGCGGCGAGCACGGCGGCGAGCCCCGGTCAGTGGAATTCTGCCATCAGATCGGTCTTGATTACGTCAGTTGTTCACCGTTCAGGGTCCCGATCGCGAGATTCGCTGCGGCCCAGGCTGTGCTGAAAAGCAGGGCGGAAAAGAAACCCGTTAAAAAGACCGCCCGCAAGGCTGCTAAAAAAACAGCCGGGAAGGTTTCCGGAAAGAAGGCCGGAAAAGCGGTAAAGAAGACGGTAAAAAAGAAGAAGAAATAACGGGGCAACATACCGGCAGGTTATTTACTCGCTGAAGCAAACCTCAACGAAAAAGCTGCCTGCCGGGGTCTCAAACGGTATGCAGATTATCCGGCCGTCTGTTTTGTGGGATATGATATGGTGTTTCCCGATTATGGCCGCGGGGATCGCCATGTCGAATTTATATCCTTTTTCAGAGAGTATCTTCTTGGCGCCGCCGGTCACCATATTGGTAATCTCGCCGACGCAGTCGGCCACTGAACCGTCGACCTGTTGTATTTCTTCGCCGAGCATCTTAGAGGCTATATGCAATATCGCCGGCTCCGTAAAGGTGATCGCCAGGCTCCCTTTCGCCTTCTCCCCCATTAAACCGATGATGCCTGTAACATCCCCTTTTGCGCTCTTTTCAGTTTTTAAAAAAGGCCTCCCGGGTTTCGCTTCAGTGCCGGCCATTGTAGTCAGCACATTGATTATGCTTTCAAGGAATGGATTGATGAAGTCTGTATTCATAATGTGAAAACAAGTTTTCACACTTCTTTTCGGTAGTTGCCCGCAGAACTTTAATAAAGACAGCTATAAGCTGTAAGCTTTAAGCCGTCGTGGCGAATGAATGGCGGAGGGTGTGGCAGCTTACTTTTTTACGACCTTTATAACAGGAAATTACTTCTTGCCGTAAAGATTATCGAGCGGGCTTTTGGAAATATCCGTCATCTCTCTCATGACATGCGTGTAGATCATTGTCGTGGAAACATCGGAATGCCCAAGCAGTTCCTGCACTGTGCGGATGTCATAACCGTTTTCAAGAAGATGCGTTGCGAAAGTATTCAGCTATCAGCGGTCAGCTCTCAGCTTTTTGATAAATGATGCGAGCATTCGCTTGACCTCTATGACTTCATCTGCAAGCTTAGAATAATCCGGCTCATTTATCAAATTCAGTTCCCGAGTAAGTAGCAGCAAATATTCCAATTCACTGGCTGAACCCATCGATATTTCAAGGAAACGCGCAAGCTCAGCGTCACTATTCCTTCCACACCCTTCCGCTATGTTTGTAGGGACAGAAGCACATGCGCGTCTGATCTGGCTTGTCAGACCATACATCTCTTCACGTGGAAAGGTTGAAGCCGTCTGATAAATCTTTAAAGTCAACTGATGGGACTTTTTCCACACATTAAGTTCCTTAAAGTTTTTCATGGTCTATCCTTTTGTAGCTGAATGCTGACCGCTGATAGCCGATTGCTTTTAACAACGCCTGATTTTGCGTGGCGGAGGATACACTCTTTTTCAGCGCTAAATAACTGAGATAGTCCCGCACATCCCCCGACCCTAAAGAAGCGGTACGGATGTCTTTCTTGCAGACATAACGTAACCGAAGAACCTTTTTACCCAATCAAGGTATGATTTCTCTGTCCTGTAGGAATAATGCCTGATACGTATAGCTTCACGCATTTCCCGCAGGATTTGAGGAACATCCGCAGACTCTTTTGGCTGTCCGGTGCAGGATGCCGGAACCTTGCCGCCAAGAAAGTGATCGAAATACAACCGGACCGCATCCCCCGCCTGCCTGACCTGCCAATCGGCAATATTATTTTGAGAGCCTAAATGGTCAAGAAACTCCGCGACACGCAGCTCATGCGTGAGGCCTTCCCTGCCGTTTGAAAAAGCCAAGAATTTGCTTGACCAATACGCATAAAAAGCTATATACTTTTTGTTAACAAGGTCGTGGGCAAGCAGAAATTCCTGGAATTCAGGTAAAACGTTCCCGTTCATCTTGTCCCCTCAAATTGTAAGAATTACACGGCTTTTACGAACTTCGTAAAAGCCGTGTAATACTATAAATTACGTACATTCATTTTTCAAGTTACTTTAGAAATTAGACAGTTGTATCTTGCCGGCTTTTTAACAGATGCAGAAAAGACCGTAAAATACGAACTTCGTCTATTAATTGTTGGGCATTAACGATTCAGAGAATATTTGATTAATTTAATACCATATGTAGTATCATATTGATATGATAAAAACTAGGGTAGTTCTCGATACTAATGTATTATATGCTGGATTGTATTCCTCAAGTGGAGCCTCCCATCAGATTCTTAGAGCAATTGAGCGAGGGAGAATAAAGACAGTTCTATCAACTGCACTATTATTTGAGTATGAATATATCTTGCAGCGATATAAAACAGAATTGAGACTATCAGATCGGGATATTGAGAAGGTATTAGATAACTTTTGCAGATTAAGCGAACATCAGAAAATATATTTTTTGTGGAGACCTTACTTGGTCGATCCCGAAGACGATCATATATTAGAGGTGGCAGTTGCATCGGAAACAAAAACGATAGTAACCCACAATATCAAAGATTTTAAGGGAGTGGATAAATTTGGAATTAGAGCGATACCACCGAAAAAATTATTGGAGGAAATAA
>QZKO01000011.1 GCA_003599505.1 Nitrospiraceae bacterium
ACGGTAGAATTCAGTATGTCCCTTCTGCCTCCCGAACCCCTTTACCTCTGTTACAGTCATGCCCTGCACGCCGATCTCGTTCAGCCCGTGCTTCACCTCGTCAAGCTTGAACGGCTTTATGATTGCCTCTATCTTTTTCATCGTTCCTCCTTTGTCTGTTTTATCGGGCACGGCACCGCCGTGCCCCTACTACACCCTACACGCTATACGCTACACGCTGTTTTTACTACACCCTGTCTTTAAGACGTATACCCGCTTTCACCATGCAGTGAGTGGTCCAGTCCCATAAACTCCGATTCCTCGTCAACCCTCAATCCCATTGTCGCATCGAGGACCTTCAATAATATAAGAGTAACCACAAAGGAGTAGACCCATGCGGCGCCTATGCTTATCAACTGGTTCGTTAAAAGAGACGGGTTTCCGAAAAATAAACCGTCATTGCCTGCCGGGTTAATTGCCTTTGACGCGAACAAACCCGTAGCAATTGCGCCCCACGTCCCTCCGACGCCGTGGACGCCTACGGCATCAAGTGAGTCGTCGTAACCAAATTTTGTCTTAAGGTTGACCGCCGTATAACATATAACTCCGGCCGCAAGTCCGATAACAATCGACGACATCGGCCCTACAAAACCGGACGCGGGGGTAATCGCCACAAGCCCTGCAACCGCGCCTGATACCGCGCCGAGGGCCGTAGGTTTCCCTCTGTGCAACCACTCAGCGAACATCCAGGACAACGCAGCAGCCGCTGTCGCTATGTGAGTGACAACAAAGGCTGATGTTGCGAGCGAGCCTGACGCCACAGCGCTTCCGCCGTTAAACCCGAACCACCCAAACCACAACAGCGCCGCGCCCAGAAAGGTCATGGTAAGATTGTGAGGGGGCATCGGTTCCATGCCGTAACCTTTTCTTTTCCCGACGATAAACGCAGCGGCAAGGGCCGACACGCCGGAGCTGATATGAACGACCAGACCGCCGGCAA
The DNA here is from genome assembly GCA_003599505.1 of Nitrospiraceae bacterium. GTDB lineage: Bacteria > Nitrospirota > Thermodesulfovibrionia > UBA6902 > UBA6902 > SURF-23. The sequence continues at coordinate 980 of QZKO01000011.1, forward strand.
AATCAAGGGCGCCGAGTTCTCTTATCCATCCTCCTACACCCCATACCCAGTGCGCAAGCGGGGCATACACGACTGTAGCCCAGAGCACAAGAAACACAAGATATGTCTTAAACTTAAACCGTTCAGCAAACGCGCCTGTTATAAGCGCCGGGGTAATCACGGCAAACATCATCTGAAATATCATGAACGCCTGATGCGGGATAGTGGCTGAATAATCAGGATTCGGCTCCAGCCCGACTCCCTTTAAACCCACCCAGTCAAGATTCCCTATGAAATGCCCTACATCGGGTCCAAAGGCCAGGCTGTATCCATAAAGCACCCACACAATGGTAATGACGCCCAGCGCTACAAAGCTCTGCATTATGGTGCCCAGCACGTTTTTACGCCTGACCATCCCGCCGTAAAAGAGCGCAAGCCCGGGGGTCATCAGCATGACAAGGGCGGTAGAGATCAATACCCAGGAAGTGTCCCCGGTATCGACCGCCGGGGGCGGACTTGCCTCCGGCGCCGTCTGTTCAGCGGCAGCGGAAGGCTCCAGCGCCTCTTCCGCGAAAACGGGGTTTACAAGACCCAGTAAACCCAGGATCATCAATATGCCAAGTATTCGTTTCATGTTTCCTCCTCTTTATAAATTTTACTCTCAATCTACCAGGCGTACATCACGCCGAGAGCGATTGTATCCTGTTTCTTTTTACTGCCGGAATCAAACGCCTCTTCATCGGACCAGTCATGCCTGTACTCGGGCCTTATGATAAGCCCGTTTGCAAGCCTTATTTCGGGAGTTACGGTTATCTCCTTCAAGGCCTGCTCTGTCCCTGTCCGCACGCCGTCTTTATCCTTAAAATATTCCGCCCTGAGAGACAGACTGTGTAAGTCATTAAAATCATATTTCACAATACCTGCGAATCCATACCACTTTGCGGTATCACCGTCAGCGGCTGATTCTTCCTCTGTTGCGTAATCTGCATTGAGAATGAAGGATAAATTCTTTACAGGTTTTACAATGCCGACCCAGTCAAAGAGGAATCTGTTATCTGAATTGTTATCATCCTTTTCGGGCCCGTACATGAGGTTCAGTAACATAGATAGCTGCTCCATTGGCGCAAAGCCTGCGCTCAGACCGACTGTCTTACCTTTATTGTTGTCATCCGTATTGTCCCAGCCGTTGACTACGTGAATACCTGCGGTTAAAGTATCTGTAAACGGGTAGCTGACTTTTAATCCGGTGTGGGTAAAAGGTATCACAAAGTTAAAAAGAAGCGAACGTGAATAATTCGGATTATCCCTGGCCTCGATCACCTCTGCCCCGTGATACGTGACAAATTTACCGAAATCAAACTTCAGGCCTTTTCCCACAGGAGCAATATACCCCACGTACGCCTCGGTAAGGTCAAATGAATCGTCACTCTCGCCAAGGCCCCTTGAATGAATGAACTTCGCTGTTTCGCCGGCCGACAATTTCAGTTTAAAACCTATGCCGTTCATAGGCGCATCCTTGACAAAAACCAACTGCGCGAGGTCCAGACTGAAACTGTTTGCCTTGTGGTCAAATACCCGGAGTTCATTTTCCTGCGAATCAGGGTTCCTGAAGTTATAGGTATAGCCGCCCTGCAGATAAACGCTCATGCCGAGCGCTTTTTTGACTTCATCAAGAGTCATGCTTCCTGTTTTGGTCTCCTCGGCTTTTAAACTACTTACAAAACCGGACAACATCAACGCCATTATCAAGATCATAATCTTTAAAACTTTCACCACGCACCTCCAGATTTTTATTCAGCAGGACCACGTCCCGCCGGCGGGCAGACACAGGGGTGTGCCCCTACATGGACGGGCGGGTCCTAAACCCGCCCCTACTTTCGCCCTCCCTCCTTATCCCGTATTTTTTAATCTTGTATCCGATCATCCTTTCGGTAATGCCGAGCTTCCTCGCCGCCCTTGCCATCACCCAGTCGCATTCCCTGAGCGCCCTGATTATTTCTTCCTTCTCAATATCCCTGATCTGTTCCTTCAATGAGCTCATGTTCGCATCCTTCGGTTTCTGTATTTAGCCAGAATTATGCCAGCTCAAAACTCCTTGTATTTCAAGAATTCTTAGCCAACACAAGGTACAATTATGTTGTTTGAAGACAATATTGTAGCAACATTTTTGTTAGCTTGTGGCAGAAACATTAAGTAATTCTTCCTGACGGCCGTATAAATGAATAAATCAGTATGGTTACACGGAGAGGCCGGAAAAACCGACGGCTTCTCCTGAAAGGGTTAATATGAAGCGCGTAGTTTCCGTCAATCTGGGGAATCTGGTCCTTTCGCTCTCTGACGCCATGGACCTGGCAAGTCCGCTGTTATCACAGCACCAGCAGAGGACGGCATTTATCGTATGGGAACTGGGAAAGATCGCGAAATTGTCCGCTGAAAGGCAGGAGAAAAATTTCATAGCCGCTCTTCTTCATGACGTCGGGGCTCTTTCACTGGAAGAGAAAATTGCGATACGCAATGCGGAACTTGAAAATACCGACAGCCATTGCATTGGCGGTGAGCGTTTACTTGACAAGGCGCCCTGGCTGGGCGGCTCCTCAAAGATTATCCGTTTTCATCACAGGAAATGGCGGGACTGGAATGAATCCATCGACATACCCCTTGTCCTGGATTCTCAACTGCTTTCCCTTGGAGACCATATCGAGCGTTCCATTAACCGCAATCAATACATCCTTCATCAGCACGAAGATATTATTTCAAGGATAGTATCGCTTTCAGGTTCTTCATTGCACCCTCAGGTCGTTGAGTTGTTCTCAATCGCATCTAAACGTGAAGAGTTCTGGCTGGATATGGTCTCCCCAAGACTGTATTCTCTTTTACTCAACGACGGTCCTTTCAGGAAAACGGAAATCGAGCTCTCCAATATATTTTTCATATCCGAGCTGTTCAGGAATATAATTGATTTCCGTTCCCGTTTTACCGCGACCCATTCTTCCGGTGTTGCCGCCGCCGCGTCAATATTATCTAAAATATTCGGCCTTACGGAGATGGAGACAAGGCTGATGGAGGTCGCGGGCAACCTGCATGATATAGGAAAGCTTGCCATACCCAACAGCATCCTTGACAAACCCGGAAAGCTCACAAAAGAAGAAATGGCGGTCATGAAATCGCATACGTATTACACCTATTCAATAATCAATACAATCGGGGGGATCAAACAGATCGCCGAATGGGCGGCTTATCATCATGAAAGGCTTGACGGCTCGGGCTATCCGTTTCATTGTACGGCAGACGACCTCAGCACGGGCGCGAGGATTTTAGGTGTAGCTGATATTTTCACTGCGCTGGCGGAAGACCGGCCCTACAGAAAAGGGATGTCCAGAGAAGGGATTGTCCAGGTCCTGAAGCAGTTCTCCGACGGACAGCTTCTGGACAGAAGGATAATCGATGTCCTGTTTGAAAATTACGACGAGATATTTTCATACGTCGCCGGGAAACAGGCAGTTACCCGGGAGTTCTACGAAAATCAGTTCGTCCAACTGCCTTGATACCCGAAAAGGCATCATGCCGCGCTCCTCAATTATGGAGGACGTAAATAAATTTGCGATGCCCCGGCAGGTTTACCCTTAAGCTTTTCATGGTGAACAGGGGTCCTGGCTTCTTCTGCATTTCAGAGGAAGTCCGCTTACCTTCCCTCCGCTCACAAGCCGTTTTGCCCGGTCTTGAGCTTAATCCACTCCAGGGTATCGCAAGCTCTTCTTCTACTATTATTATAACTCAAACAACCCGGCCTGACAAATTATTACCTTTCAAGGACCCTGCTTCGGGAGCTTGGGGCGCTATGAAGCCTCCGGCAGGAATACGTCTTCCGAAAAAGGCGACTGCATAAGTATAATAGCTGTTAACTGACAGGAGATATTTTATGACTGAGCTTGCAAAGATCGAAAGACCCGGCATCGAAGAGTATAAAAACAAAAAAAAGATATATTTCGTGAGAAACCTTTATCTCCCGAAAAATGCTTCCGAGAAATACAGGGAAATTTTTTACAGGTACTGGCATGAAGTGGAAGAGCATCTGGAAAAAATTGAAGCCGCGGGAAAGGTATCAAAAGTTTTTTGCGAAAGCATATACATGCGCGGAGAGGAATCACTGGATGTGTTAAGCGCCATGAACGCGCGGCTGGAGCAGCTTGTGAAAAAAAAGACCGCGGCCGGAGCGGAATTTCTTCCCCTTGAAGACGAAGATACCTTCGGGGCCTATATCGACTGGAGCAATTGTCTTATGATTACCAGGACGTCCAGGGTGCATGAAAGAGTCCACAAATTTCTGGATGACGCCGTTAAAGAGAGGTTTGAGCACATAAGGTCAGTCCTTGGGGAAAACATCGCGAACGGCGAAAGCGGGCTGCTCATCATGCGCGATGAAGACCGTGAACGCCTTGAATTGCCTGATGATTTCGAGCTCTTCTTTGTTACGCCGCCCGCCTATGATGACCTTCTCAAATACATACGGGACCTTAATGAAATCGGAAAAGAATTCTGGAGGACCTGAAGGCGGACATCACTTTCAGTATACCGACCTTATCCTGCCGGTCCTTTTATCAATTATGACCCTGTCGACCACTTTGCCGTGCCTGTCTGTGATATCCGCCTCAAAATACATCTTTTTCTTTTTTATTTTCCCTATTTTTAAATTGTTGTCCGGAAAATACTCCCGCATTATCACCTGGGCTTCATCCTCGGTATTTACCATCCTCCTCGCTCCGTATCTGCCTTTGCCGTAGCCGCCGTAAGGATATCTGCCGTCATCAGCATAGGCCCTTGAGTCAGAGAATACATAGGCATCAAAGGGAGCGGGGGGCTTGCGCCTGTGATCAGCATACGCGCCGGAACAAAGAAGCAGGATTATTCCGGTTGTGAGTAAGCCTGTTACTGCTCTGTTAATCACTGATGCAAGCCTCCATTCCCTTCGATGCCGCGGTTACTTCATTCTCAGGACATTATAAAATTTGAAGGCCTCCCGGTCAATGAGCCTTCTGCCGTCAGTCATTCCCGTCGCCTCGGTAATGGCGGTGGTCTCTCCTCGAGTCATCCCGTCCCTGAAGGTATTCATGACGGCACCACCCATCGCGATACCCTTTCCTGTAGGCCCATCCTCTATGCCTGTGTATCTTGTGCCTCGGTTCGACATAGATTATTTTCGTACTCTCGACATACCCGCGGGAAGGGGGACCATATCTGTAATGCGCCGGGTACGCGTAGGCTTCATGCTGCCCGGGATAAACAATCTCCCGCGCTATCGCGTTCATGACAGGTTTCCCGAAAAGCACAATACCCGCTGTCAGCATCGCGGCTGACTCATTGTTCATCGCCTCCGCCCTGTTGTTTCCGGCGACAAGAAAGCCGGCGGCCAGCAGGGCAATCACCATTATTGAGATAAGTTTCTTCATCTGTTGCCTCCTTTGTCTTTTGATAGTGTTCATACGTTGCTGCGGAGTAATCCACGCACCACCTCCTTTCCAATGCTCAAGGGAGTTTTCTCCGCGCTCTTCATGATTAAATCATACAAACAAAGTATGAACTGACAGCGAAGGGATTATGAAGAATTGTGAAGGGATTAAAGAGGAAGATATGTCGTGAATGAAGAGCCTTTGCCGTATTCACTGCTGACCTCTATCCTCCCGCCGTGGGATTCGATGAGCTCTTTCACAATGGTAAGCCCCAGCCCGAGGCCGCCGTCTTTGCCTTTATAAAACCGTTCAAAAATGAACGGCAGGTCTTCTTTTTTTATCCCGCGACCGTAGTCAAGGACTTCTATGGCAAGCTCCTTATTTTTCCGGACCGCGGTAATTATTACGCGCCCTCCCGGTTCTATGGCGTTTAACGCGTTGCTCAGGAGATTTATTATGATCTGGCTGAGCCTTTCAGGATCGGCATTGGCCGTAAGCCTGTCTTCACAGCGCATTTCGAGAACGGCCCCTTTGTCCTGAAACGTCTTCCCGAACCTTCCCGCGATGTTGTTCAGAAAAGGCTTCAGCTCAAAGCGCTGCTTCCTTAGCGTAAGGCTGCCGGCCTCTGCCTGGGCGAGGTCTTCAATTCTCTCTATGATGTTCCTTAATCTCCCGATCTCCGCGTAAAGGGATTCAAGGTGCTCTTTATCTATCGGGATAAACCCGTCCATCATGCCTTCGAGCTCTCCCCGGATGATGCTTAACGGCGTCCTGAGCTCATGCGCTATATTTGATGTCAGCTTTTTCCTCAGGGATTCCTGTGCTTCAAGGGTCTGCGCCATTCTGTTGAAGGCATCGGAAAGGGCGGCGATTTCGTCTTTGCCGGAAATCGTCACCCTCTTTTTAAGGTTGCCGCCGCTTATCGCCGCAACTCCGTCCGTAAGGCTTCTCAACGGTTTCGTGAGCTTCCGTGAAAATACAAGGCTCAGAAATACCGCGCCTCCGCCCAGAAACAGGAGAGAAAGGAAGAGCATTTTGTTGGAGCGCTGTATGAAGACATCTTCTTTTTTGGGACGAAGGAAGCTGACCCCGATCCGGCCTATTTCCTTGCCGCCGAGAAAAAGGGTATAGGGGACAAACTCGTTATCGCGCCCGGGCCCCAGGAGCTCGGAAATCGCCGTCACCCTTTTCTTCATCAGCGGCGAAAGCGTCCTGACGGCCTCTTCCGTGTCGGTCACAAAGGCGCCGTCGGCATTGTACAGTCTTACATGAAAGCCGAGCATAAGCGCCCATACGATGTCTTCAGCGACCCCTTCTTTCTTCCATCCTGAATATTTCTCATAGGTGTTCTCCAGCGACGCGGTCACCCAATAGACCCTGTCTTCCATTTCCCCCTCCCGGTATTCCCTGAAATCCGCGAGCATCAGGTCCCTTAAAAGAAATGCTGATGAGAGCGCGATGAGAGAAACAGCGATAAGGAGGAGAAAAAACTTTATCCAGAGGTTCTTAGCCATCTTTTTTGCCCGAGAATCTGTACCCGACACCGTATATAGTGAGAATAAATAAGGGGTTCTTAGGATCGTCTTCTATCTTTTGCCTGAGGTTTTTGATATGGGCGTCTATACTCCTCTCATATCCCTCGAACTGATATCCCAGTGACTTTTCAATCAGCTCTTCTCTCGTGAAAACCCTGCCCGGGTATGACGCAAGGGTGTTCAGCAGCCTGAATTCAGTGGGGGTCATATTTAATAAAAGGCCATTCTTCTTCACTTCATAGGACCGGCCGTCAATAAGCAGGGCGCCGTTGTTGAAACTCATCGCGGCCGCTGAATCCATGTCCCCCTTGCCCGCCCTCTTCAATACAGCCCTGACCCTGTATACCAGTTCCCTGGGACTGAACGGTTTGACAACGTAATCATCCGCGCCGAGCGCAAACCCCGCGACCCGTTCTTCCTCCGAGGATTTTGAGGTAAGCATGATGACCGGGAAATCGCCTATCTCCTTCAACTCCTGACACACCTCTTCACCGCTCATATCCGGCAGCATTAAATCCAGTATTACGGCCGAGGGGACCTCTTTTAATGCCGCGGCTACCGCGTCCCCGCCTTTCTCAGCATGAACAACCCGGTATCCGGCCCCCTCGAGGTAAGCCTTCACGACCCTGGCGATTTTCCTGTCGTCTTCAACAAGCAGGATTAACTGAATCAAGCATTCCGTCCCTTTTTAAAATAATCTTCATTGTAAACCATCTTGCACCGATTTTAAAGATTGGCAGGGGCGATTCGATGAATCGCCCTTTTTGGCGAAGCTGCATCGGGCATTAATAATGCATATTCAATAAGATAAAAATATTTTAAAAAATCAAAAGCTAATATTGTAAAATACGGAATGGGAGAAAGGCGGCATAAAAGAATAATCGTCAGCTTCCCCGCGGAGCTGATCTGTAATGATAAACACTATGCCGGCACGATTGAAAATCTTTCAGAAAACGGGGCCTATGTAATCACCGCCCCGCAGAGGGCCTTGGCGACTCCCGACACAATAATCGCGCTGAGATTTCAGTCCCCGTCCGGGGAGAAATATGACCTCAACTGCAGGCTAAAATGGTCTTATCAAACCCCCCCTCATGGTTTTACCAATAGCCTGGGAATGGAAATTATCGACCCGCCGCTGTTATATAAAGAACTACTGGATACCCTGAGATAGCCCCCCGGCCCTTTTCAGACGGATTTTATCGAGCGTATCCTGAAAGTCTTTTGAATCAGGTGAAAGGGAGACAGCCTTTTCAGCCAGCTCCCCGGCCTTTTCCATTTGCCGGTCCGTGACGTAGTAAAGCCAGGCGAGGTTGTTGTACGCCCTCGCGTCCCCGGTCTTTTTAATGGCCTTGTTATACGCTGCTTCTGCGAGCCCGTATTCCCCTTTCTGGAAATGGAGGTTCCCGATAAAAATGTACGCTACAGGGAGCTTCTTCGCGGCAGTTTCATATTGTTCAAGGGCCGGGCCGGATTCGCCGCTGTTTTCGTAACTCCGTCCAAGGGCGATGTGCTCTTCCGGCGCAAGAGGGTCTTTAAGCACAATGATCCCCGGCATGCCGCATGAATACATAAAAAAGACCAGGAGAATCAGTCCTGTGTTTTTACGATAAGTGTCCAGTTTCCGGTTTTTCGCCATATTTTTTCGAGTGCTGCAAATGATATATTTTTATTCTCGCGGCCTGAATGGACCATTATCCCGTCACCGCTGTAGCCGGTGACCACAAGGAAGTGATTCCTCTGATAAAATAAAATTCCATAATCCACGAGGATAATAACAGGGATCCCTTTGAGGACGTTATCTTTGAGGTCATTTACGCTTCCTGAGTACTGCATCGTATGAAAGCCGTTTTTCTTCGCGTAAGATTCAAGGTCCGTCCCGAGGGTCCCCCGGGCGCCGCTGCTGTAAATCTCAGCGCTTATTTTTTCCGGGGATAAAAGACTTGACGAGCCGGTCCTTGAGCGCCAGTAATTCATGACCGCCGCAAGAGAGGCAGGCCCGCACTGGCGCCCTGTGTCGTCGTAAAAAGGGACGTCCTGGATGGTCCGGACATCTGCGGGAGGGTTTGCGCTGTTTAATGTTATTCCTGAACAGGAAACGAGAAAAGCAGCAAACAATAAAACACAGGAAGCCCTTTTCATATTTTATAAACCACCGGGGCGATAGTTATCTCACAATAACCTGGTGCCCGGTGAGATGCAGAATTACCAGGACGAGGATTATTATTATCAGGACGCCTATGACAGCCCCGATGCTGTCGCCCCCCGCTCTAATAGTATCAAGCTGCTGCGCGTAACTGTGAAGCTGAGTGTCGCTAAGAAGAGAAAGACGTTCTTTCGCCTCATCGGCATTAAAGCCGAGGTCAAGGAGTCTCTGCCTGACGAGTTTAGTCTCGAGGAGGTTCTGTATCTTGCCGAGGTCGGAGGCGCGCTGGTCTTTACTGAGCTCTATCGCGCCTGAAGGGATGAAAGCCCCCTCCGCGCGGGGCGCTGTCGCGATGGCAAACATTGCGAGCACGAGATACCATACAACCGATTTCTTTAACATTACTTTCCTCCTTTGAAAATTAAGTTTTAATAAGGTATGTATTTTATAAAGTGAAAACAGAAAATGTAAAGACAGTTGTAAAAAATGCCGTTATAATAAATATGATTTTTCATTGCATTTTATTTTTCTTATCATTTATAATTGCAGGGAGAAAGGGAGAAATTTGAATTTAAAAAGCAGGACGGAAAAGAGACAGGATTGTGTCAGTCGTAATGCCGGTAATTTCCTGTTCACCTGCCTGTTTGCCCTGGTCCTCGCCCTTGTTTTTCCTTTATCTGATTCCCATGCATCCGGAATATCCGCCAGGGCCGCGATTGTTATAGACAGCTCAAATGAAGAGGTCCTCTTCGCCAAGAACCCGGACCTCAGATTGCCTCCCGCAAGCACAACAAAACTTATCACCGCGATGGTCGCTCTCGACAAACTGGACCCGGATGCCGTAGTTAGAATAAGCCGGAAGGCGGCAGACACGCCCTCTGTTAATCCGAAACTTCACGCGGGCGAAAAACTCAATGTGAGGGACCTCCTTGACCTCGCCCTTATGAGGTCCATAAACGGGGCCGCTGTTGCGCTTGCCGAAGCCGCAGCCGGCTCTGAAAATTCTTTTGTCCCCTTCATGAACAAGAAAGCAAAATCCGCGGGAGCGGTAAACACCAAATTCATAAACGCATCGGGACTTCCCGGGAAAGGACAGCACACCACGGCCCGTGACCTCGCAAAAATCATGAAAGAAGCCCTCTCGTATCCTGTCATTTCAGATATTATCGATACGAGGGTCAAGACCCTGGAGTTTGACGGGAAGACCCTCTTTCTTACAAACACCAATAACCTTCTCTGGGCCGACGAAGACCACCTCGGGGGCAAAACCGGATATACGCGGGCGGCGCGGCACTGCTTTGTCGGCGCCTCTGAAAAGGAGGAGGGCATTATCATTGTCGCCCTGCTCGGCGATTCCTCAAGGAATACGCTGTGGAATGACGCTGAAAAGCTTCTTGCAAAGGACTTTGAGAAAGGCACCGTCATTATTGACGCAAAGGGAGACAGCCTGAATATAAAACGCAAGAAGCCGGTACGCCGCGCAAAAAGCAGGAGAAGCGGGACAAAACCCCTGTAGTAAAACCAAACGCACCGGCAAGCTGAACAATCCCCAATTCCTTAATTGAAAAATTATTTTTTTATCTGGTATAGTTCATGGCAATGGAAGATTTAAAAGGCAGTCTTATCCAGATAATCCGGGAGCGGTCTTTTCAGTACAGCAGCGAGCCGGTATTCAGGCTGACGTCAGGAGCGGCCAGTAATTTTTATTTCAACATGAAGAAAACCACCCAGTCTCCTGACGGCATGTATCTTGTGGGCAGGCTTGTCTTTGAAAAGGTCAAAGAAATCGGTCTGAGCCCGGACGCGATAGGCGGTCTTACCCTTGGAGCCGACCCTATCGCGTACGCTGTCGCCATGTATTCATATACCGTCAAAGAGCCTGTCCAGGCCTTTGTAATAAGGAAAGAGCCGAAAGGGCACGGCCTTAAACTCCCCATAGAAGGAAATGTCAGGACCGGGGACCATGTGGTTATTGTAGACGACGTAGTCACAACAGGCGGTTCCACCATAAAAGCGATAAATGTCGCAAAGGAAAACGGTTTAATCATAGACGCGGTGATAATCCTTCTGGACCGCTGCGAGCAAAACGGCAGACAGAATATAGAGGCCCTGGGATATCCGGTCTACAATATTCTTACCCTGCACGATTTTGTCCCCACGCGCAATTGAGATCTTTTCTGAAAAGCTGAAATGGTCCCTTGTCCGGGTCGCCTTTCTGTTTGCAACTTCCCGCAATCATGCAGTATGATTAACTGTTATGTTTCAGAGTCTGAGCACAACCGGCATCGGCAGTCTGCCGCACACTGATCCTGAAGAAGCCTGCGACATCATCCTGAGGTCGGTCGATATCCCGTTCTGGCCGCAGTTGCCTCACAGGAGCTTCCTTGAGCTCATGGTCCCCCAGTATTCAGAAGGCTTCCCTTTTGTAAAAATCGAGGGAGAGCATGTAAACATTGTCAAAGCGGAAGAGCAGGCTGTTTCAGCTTTTTACGAGGCAGTGGCGGACAAACGCGGATTCCCTATTTCAACAGAATATGCCGCCGGTCTGTACGCGTTTATTGATATTCTGAAAAAGGGGGGAAAAAGATTCAGCGCGGTAAAAGGGCACATCACCGGCCCTCTGACATTCACCCTGTCGCTCACCGACAACCAGAAGAGGCCTCTATATTTCGACGAGGAGCTGCGGGAGCTCGCGCTTGAATTGCTCAAGGGAAAGGCCGGCTGGCAGATCGGGATGCTCCGGCCGTATGCTGAAAAAGTCCTGATCTTTATTGATGAACCGATCCTCTCTGCTCTGGGAACTTCCGCCTACATAGGCGTGAACGCGGACGAGGCTTCACGGATGCTCCAGGAGATCGTCAGACATATCAAGAGCTGCGGCGGCATAGCGGGTATTCACTGCTGCGGCAAGGCTGACTGGCCGCTTATCCTTTCTTCCGGAATCGATGTCTTTAATTTCGACTCCTATTTCTACTGGGACACCCTCGGGATATACCCGGAAGAAATAAAGGCGTTTATCGACAACGGAGGTTTTATCGCATGGGGCGTGGTGCCTACTACCGATATCGTAAGGGAGGTAACCGTCGAAGGGTTAAGCGAGCAGCTCGAGCGCGGTTTGACTTCCCTGGAAAAGATCGGCGTCCCGCGCGACAAATTACTGCGGCAGTCGCTTTTGACCCCCTCATGCGGAACAGGGTCCCTGCGGACCGAAGACGCGGGGAAAGTTTTTTCCCTCCTGAAGGACTTGAGGAGCAGGTATGCCGGGGGTTAAGGGGTTTATTTCATTTGAAGGCATTGAGGGGGCCGGCAAAAGCACCCAGTCAAAACTCCTTGCAGAGTATCTTCGCCCAAGGGGGCATACTGTGATTACAACGGTTGAACCGGGCGGGACAGGCATAGGGCAACAGATCAGGGCGCTGCTCCTGGAGCCCGGGAACCATATGGACCCCCTCACCGAGCTGCTCCTCTATTACGCGTCGAGGGCGCAGCACGCGAGAGAGGTCATTTATCCGGCGCTCCTTAAAAATACGGTTGTCATCACCGACCGTTTTACCGACTCAACAACAGCATATCAGGGATATGCCCGGGGACTGGACCTTTCGATTATTGACGCCCTGAATGAGATCGTTGTGCCGGACCTGAAGCCGTTTCTGACTTTTTTGCTTGATCTGGATGTTGAGGAGGGACTAAGGAGGAACAGGCATGCCCGGAAAGAAGACCGGTTCGAGCTGGAGACTATCGATTTCCATAACCGCGTGCGGCAGGGCTTTCTTCAGATTTCAGCGGAAGAGCCTGAACGGGTAAAGGTAATAGACGCCTCCCGCAACGCTGATGAAGTAAGCAAACATATAATAAAGGTACTGGAAGAATCATGGCGCTGAAAGATATCACTGGACAGGACCGGGCCATAAATATTCTTCAGGGTTGTATCGTGAGAGACCGTATACCCCACGCCATGCTTTTTGCGGGTGATGAGGGCATCGGCAAGAGGCTTACGGCTGTAAACTTCGCAAAGGCAATCAACTGTCAGAGGACCGGAAGTCAGGAACCGGGAGTTGTGAATAACGGCCTGTTTGAAGATACCGAACTCCGAACTCCGAACTCTGAACTCCAAACCCTCCCTGACTCCTGCGACAGTTGTCCATCGTGCCTGAAAACAGATAAATCAGGCCACCCGGACGTCTTTTTCATTGAATCGGAAGGAGACGGCGACCAGATAACGGTCTCGGCAATAAGAGGGCTTGAAAAATCACTGGCGTACAAGCCGTTCGAAGGCAATTACAAGATAGCAATTATAGACAATGCCGAGAGGATGAACCCGGCCGCGTCCAACGCTTTTTTAGATACTCTTGAGGCGCCGCCGGACCAAAGCGTTTTAATCCTGGTTTCATCGAGGCCCGACATGCTTCTGCCGACGATACGCTCAAGATGCCGGAGGATAAATTTTACTCCCTTGCCGCTTAACGTCATGGGAGACCTGCTCCGGGAAAAATTCAACAAGCATGATACCGGGCAGCCGCTGCTTTCAGGCGCGCTCTCCGGAGGAAGGCCAGGATACGCCCTGCGCGAAGACCTGATCGCGCAAAGGGACAGGTCTTTCAGCGCTTTGAAACACATGTCCGGAGGCCTTGATGAAGAGGAAGGTGGAGATATGGAGGAACTGCTGGACTGGGCGCAGGTATGGCTGAGGGACCTGGCCGTTTTCAAGACAACAGGACGCGCGGATTTGCTCATAAACAGAGACAGGGAAGGCGAGATAAAAGCGCTTATCAGGGGGACCGCGCTGGAGGGTATACTCAAATTGGCGCGGGAACTTTATAATATAAGAGGGAACATGCGTTTCAACCTGAACGAAAAACTTACACGTAATTACATAGGTCTTTTAATACGGAAGAGACTGGGAAGGACAGATGCAGGAAAACAATAATTCTTTAGAGTCTCACGCCTCTGAGGAGACGACTGATAAACACACCGTGGTCGGGATACGGTTCAGGCCTTGCGGAAAAATCTACACATTCGAGACTGATGAAGATATGGAGCTGCTCCCTGGAACAAAGGTCATCGTAGAGTCTGAAATGGGATTAAGCGTCGGCGTCACGGCAACCCGGAAATATAATATCGGGAAAACCGGAGGACCGTTGAAAAAGGTCATCAGGGCCGCCTCTGAAAAAGATTTTGAAACCATCCAGGGCAACCGCGCCTTTCAGGATGAAGCAAGGGCCTTCTGCGTTAACCGGGTAAAAGAACTGGACCTTCCCATGAAGATTGTCAAGGCGGATACAACGCTCGACAGGAAACGACTGATCTTCTATTTTACGGCCGACGGCAGGATCGATTTCAGAGAGCTCGTGAGGGACCTGGCGGCAAAATTCAAGACACGCATTGAAATGAGGCAGATAGGGGTGCGGGACGAAGTGAAACTGCTCGGCGGCATCGGGGTTTGCGGCAGGCAAGCCTGCTGCAGCCTGTTCCTGACGAATTTCGAGCCGGTGACCATAAAAATGGCCAAACAGCAGGAGCTTTCCATCAACCAGAGCAAGCTCTCGGGTATATGCGGCAGGCTTATGTGCTGCCTTGGATATGAATGCAGGGACGCGGCGGGTGAAAAAGAGGCTGCAGAAGCAACGGCTTCCGTCAAACCGCCGGAGACACGGTTTCAGCAGGCGGATTCTGACGCTGTATTAAAAGAAGAGCCCCCGGCCCGCGTTGAACCTTCACCCGCTGAAAAAGAGAAGCCGGCCGCAGGCCGGGAAATCCCGCCTGGAGATAAAACCTCAGCTTCTCCGCAGGACAGGGACTCGCAAAGAAGGAGGCATTCAAGACGCGACCGCGGCAGACATAAAAAGCAGTTATCAGAAAAACACGCGCCGGACCAGCCTGTTCATGAGAAGCCTTCACAGGAAGGCGCGGCGCAAAAACCCGAAGGCGATGATAAAAGCAAGGCCTTCAGCAGGCGCAGGAAGTTCTGGAAAAAGAAAAAGCATTGATGGCAGAAAAATTTTACATCACAACTCCTATCTATTATGTCAACGATGTCCCGCACATAGGGCATGCCTATACGACCATTGCAGCCGATATCCTTGCGCGATACAACAGGTTGAAGGGCAAAAAGGTCTTCTTCCTTACCGGAACGGACGAGCATGGACAGAAAGTCGAAAAAGCCGCGCAGGGGAAGGGGCTTTCTCCAAAAGAGCATGCCGATATTATGGTAGAGAATTTCAGGGCGCTCTGGAAGAAATTGAATATTACTAATGATGCCTTCATTCGCACCACCGACATGGAGCATATTAAAACAGTGCAGGGGCTTATCCAGCTTCTCTGGGACAATGGTGAGATAGAGAAGAGACAGTATTCGGGATGGTACTGCACGCCTGATGAAAGGTTCTGGACGGAGAAAGACCTTGTTGACGGAAACTGTCCCGACTGCGGACGCGCTGTCGAACAGATCCGGGAAGAGAACTATTTTTTCCTGATGTCAAAATATCAGGACAGGCTCATAAAATATATTGAAGACAACCCCTCTTACATTTCGCCGGAGACACGCAGGAACGAGGTGCTTGGATTCTTAAAGAACAATACCCTCGGGGACCTTTGCATCTCAAGACCGAAAGCAAGGCTTGCGTGGGGAATCCCTTTCTCCTTTGACGAAACTTTTGTGACTTATGTCTGGTTTGACGCGCTGGTAAATTATTTTTCCGCAACGCGGTATCTTGCCCCGCATGCTGAGATGGCAAGACTGGGTGATTTCTGGTGGCCCGCGGACCATCACCTTGTGGGAAAGGACATCCTGACGACTCACGCCGTTTACTGGTCGACAATGCTCATGGCGCTTAACCTCCCGCTGCCCAAAAATATATTTGCCCACGGCTGGTGGACAGTGGACGGGAAGAAGATGTCAAAGTCATTCGGCAACGTAGTGGACCCTAACGTTATGGCTGAAAAGTACGGAGCGGATGCCTTCAGATATTTTCTCTTCAGGGAAGTGCCGTTCGGACTCGACGGGAATTTCTCGGAAGAGGCCCTGATAAGCCGCACCAATACCGACCTTGCCAACGACCTCGGAAACCTCTTGAGCAGGTTTTTGACGATGGCGGAGAAGTATTTCAGCAGTATAATCGAAATTCCCGCCGGAAGCTCAACAGAACTCAATCCGTTTGCAGGGGAATGTATGTATGCAATGATTCCAGCGGTGGATGATACGCATTCTGCTGACTGGTCAAATCTTAGATTCAATATAATCCTTGATCATATATGGAGCATCATCAGGGCCGGGAATAATCATGTCGCTCAAAAAGAACCCTGGAAGCTTGCAAAAACAGATGTTCAAGAACTGAAAAGTGTAATGTTCAATATCTGGAATGCGCTTAGGCTCTCGGCAGTTGCTCTTTATCCGTTCATGCCTGATACGGCAGAGAAGATGTGGAAGCAACTTGGATTAAAATCTTTAGCAGATGAGACAAAACAAAGCCTGCCGGGAACATTACCGCCGGAAGCGAATAAGTATCCGAAGATTTATGAATGGGACTGGAAGCCGGGTTATGAAATAAAGGTTTCTAAAGGTGAACAACTATTCCCGAGGATAGAGGTAAAGAAAGAGACGGGAAAAGAAAAGGAAGGCAAAGGGCCGATGACTGAATCAGAACAAGTTTCTGCCGAACGGAAACCAGAAGAAATAAATTTAATTACTATTGAGGATTTTGCAAAAGTTCAATTAAAAATAGGCGCGGTGCTGCAGGCGGAGCGTGTGCCCAAATCCGCCAAACTTATCAAACTGCAGGTCGACACAGGAGAAATGAGGCAGGTAGTAGCGGGAATCGGACAGGTTTATGCTCCTGAAGATCTGGTCGGTAAAAGCATTGTTGTTGTAACAAACTTGAAACCCGCGAAACTGATGGGGGTTGAGTCGCAGGGCATGCTCCTTGCAGCTACGGACAGTAATGGTATATTATCAATCGTGGCGCCTGAAAAAGAGGTAAAAGCGGGGGCTGTTATTAAGTAATAAGACAATACCGGATAATCAATAGCAGAAATGCCGGTAAATTTATTCAATAAAGAAAAGAGGACACATGATATGAACGCTTCAATAATTTCGATCAACATAAGCGCCAAAAAGGGTGAAAGAAAGAAGGCCGTGGCGGAAGCGGTATTGAGGGAAAACTACGGGATTGAAAGCGATGCCCACGCGTCGGAGACATGGCACAGACAGGTGAGCCTGCTGGCGCTTGAGAGTATAGACAAGATGCGCGCAAAGGGGTTGAAAGTAGGTCCCGGCGATTTCGCGGAGAATATCACTACGCAGGGCATTACCCTGCCTACCCTTCCTGTCGGCACAAAGATGACCATCGGTAAAGATGTGGAAGTCGAGGTAACCCAGATCGGCAAGCTGTGCCATGCGCGCTGCGCCATTTATGAGCAGGCAGGTGATTGTGTTATGCCGAGAGAGGGTATTTTTGTGAAAGTACTGAAAGGCGGGACAATAAAAACAGGAGACGAGGTAAGGTTAATCAGGGATTAGGGATAGGGGGTAGGGAGCTGTAATGATCAAGGTTGCAATTCTGACATTAAGCGACAAGGGCTCAAAAGGCGAGCGGAAGGATACGAGCGGCCCCACGATTGAAAGAATGGTCAAAAAGATCGGCGCGGCGGTGGTAAGTTATGATATCATCCCTGATGAGAAGGCCCTGATCAGGAAAAAGCTCCTTTCGTTGTGCAACAAGGCCGATCTTATATTGACTACCGGCGGCACCGGAATGTCTCCGAGAGACGTGACGCCTGACGCGACACTTGAGGTAATTGAAAAGGAGATACCCGGGATCGCGGAAGTCATGCGCTATAACGGGTTGAAAAAAACCCCTTTTTCCATGCTTTCACGGGCTGTTGCGGGAATAAGGGGCAAGACTCTGATCATCAACCTCCCCGGCAGTCCGGCCGCTGTCAGAGAAAACCTTGCGGTCATCCTTGAATGCCTGCCTCACGCGATAGAGAAGATACAGGGTTGTCAAAAGGAATGCGCAAGGCACAGGTAGACATGCAATGACAAGCGTCGGATACATAGGGGCCTTTCTCGGCGGCGTGCTCTCATTCCTTTCTCCGTGCGTGCTGCCTCTTATCCCGTCATATGTTTCCTATATTACCGGGATTTCCTTCGAAGATTTCAAGTCAGGCGACAGGGCGTTGATAAGAAGGCTGACTATCGTCAATTCTTCAGCATTCGTTGCCGGTTTTTCCACGATCTTTATTCTGTTAGGCATATCTTCATCGTTTATAGGCTCTTTCTTTTCATATTATTATGATCAGCTCAGGATAATAGGCGGGATAATTATCATCATCTTCGGGCTTTATGTAATGGGGGCGCTGAAACTGAACTTTCTGGCGTCTGACAGGAGGGTCCATCTCAAGTCAAAACCCAGGGGAGTTTTAGGTTCACTGGTTGTGGGACTTACGTTCGGCGCCGGATGGACCCCTTGCATAGGACCGATACTTGGTTCCATTCTGGTTATCGCGGGCACGTCCGGCTCAGCCATGTACGGGTTCAAACTCCTGCTCGTATATTCTCTGGGGCTCGCCATACCCTTTATCACCACGTCCCTTATCATCAACACATTCCTCAGTCACTTCAGCGTCATCCAGAAATACATGAGGCTGATAATGATACTTAGCGGCCTGCTGCTTATTTCCTTCGGTATCGTGCTGCTGACTGACTCAGTGCATCTTATTTTAGGGTTCGCCCCGGACCTGGGCGTTGAAGAGTTAATTACGCGCCCCAGGTAACTATTTCCCGATAAGCCCGATTACCTTATGGATCACCCCGCTGGAAAAACCCCTGCGCCGGAGCATTCCCCACAGTCTGCGTTTTACAATGTCTTCAGGGTGATTTTTCAGGGTCCTGATTTTCTTTTCCACAAGCATCAATGCTGCTTTCTCCTCCATCTCCCCTGTGCGGGCTGAAAGCGTATTATCGATAAGTTCCTTGTCAATCCCCCGTCTTGCGAGCAGCGCACCGAGTCCCCTCTTCCCCAGGGGTTTCCTTTCCAGGGAATATCTGAAAAGCTCCTCTGCGAGGCCTTCGTCATTGATTAAACCGGCGCGCTCGAGAGACTTGACGGCATCGCTGATCTGCCCGTCGCTGAAGCCTTTCCTTTTAAGCCTGTCAAGGAGTTCTTTTCTGCTTCTGGAACGGTAACTGAGTAAATTGAGCGCGCAGGTCTTCGCGTCAGCGCGTGAACCTTTCAATATCGGGACCCTTTTTATTCTTATCTTTTGACGCGAATACCCCCGCATCAAATGTATCCTTTGTGGACATTATCCCTTTTACCTTGAGGGCGAAGTCATCGGGATTGGTCGCCCTGCTCATCGCGTCATCATAAGTGATGATCCCACGGTTGTAAAGGCTCAGCAGGGACTGATCGAAGGTCTGCATGCCGTACTGGCTGAAGCCGTCCGCTATAAAGTCCGGGATCTGTTTCGTCTTGTCAGGGTCTTCAATGCAGCCCCTGATCGTGGCTGTCGCCACAAGCACCTCAACGGCCGGCACGCGTCCTTTTTCATCAGCCCTCGGGACCAGCCTCATCGATATGATCGCCCTGAGAACAGAGGCAAGCTGCATCCTTACCTGCTTGTGCTGATAAGGAGGAAAAACGGAGACGATCCTGTTTATCGTCTCTACTGCGTCGGATGTATGGAGGGTGCTGAGGACCAGATGACCTGTTTCAGCGGCGACCAGGGCCGTCTGGATGGTCTCAAAATCGCGCATCTCACCGACGAGGATAACATCAGGGTCCTGTCTTAAAGCGGCCCTCAGGGCCTTGCTGAAGGACTCT
Source organism: Nitrospiraceae bacterium (assembly GCA_003599505.1). Classification (GTDB taxonomy): domain Bacteria; phylum Nitrospirota; class Thermodesulfovibrionia; order UBA6902; family UBA6902; genus SURF-23. Next base: position 20,904 of record QZKO01000011.1, read on the forward strand.
GTATCATGGCCGACTTCACGCTGGCTTATGATGCTCTTCTTGTCCCTGAACAGAAATTCGATCGGGTCTTCAATGGTAATGATGTTTTCAGTCTTGTGCAGATTTATATATTCGATCATGGACGCCAGTGATGTTGTTTTCCCGCTCCCTGTGGTCCCCGTAACAAGGATAAGACCCCTCGGTTCCAGGGCGATCTTCTTCAGTACCGGCGGCAGCAGCAGCTCCTCTATGTCCATGATTTCCATGGAGACAATCCTGAAAACAATGCCTGCCGTCCCCCTCTGCAGATAGCAATTGCACCTGAACCTGGCAAGCCCGGGCACGCCGTAGCCTATATCGATATCGTGGGTCTTTTCAAACTGTTCTCTCTGGTAATCCGACATGATCGAACGCGCAAGCTCCAATGTATCTTCCGCTGCCAGCCTTTTCTCGTCCTGCAGGGGCAGGATCTTCCCGTCAACCCGGACAATAGGCTGGTTCCCGGTCTTTATATGGAGGTCGGACGCCTTCATCTCGACAGCCCGCCTGAGGAGCGCGTTAATATCAATTGCCATAGGTTATCTCCTGTTGACCTGTTTATGTCCTTTTCGGCTTTCCTGCCCTATTTCTTGAAATTGAACGCCTCAAGTATCTTCGATTCGATCTCCAGGGCCACTTCGGGATGCGCCAGAAGATACTGCCTGGAGTTTTCTCTCCCCTGGCCAATACGGTTCCCGCTGTAAGAATACCACGCACCGGCTTTCTCTATTATATTTTTTTCAACCCCGAGGTCGATGATTTCGCCGGTCCTCGAAATGCCTTCATTGAAGTAAATATCGAATTCCGCCTGTTTGAAGGGCGGGGCGACCTTGTTTTTGACTACCTTTACCCTCACCCTGCTGCCCACCGATTCCTGCGCGTCCTTGAGGTTTTCAATCTTCCTGATATCAAGCCGTACCGAGGCATAGAACTTGAGCGCGTTGCCGCCTGTGGTAGTTTCGGGATTTCCGAACATGACGCCGATCTTCATGCGTATCTGGTTAATGAATACGACGGTTGTTTGCCCTTTTGCGATCGCCCCGGTGAGTTTTCTCAGCGCCTGGCTCATGAGACGGGCCTGGAGCCCGGGAAGACTGTCTCCCATCTCGCCCTCGATCTCCGCCCGCGGGACAAGGGCCGCAACCGAATCAATGACAATGATGTCGAGGGCCCCGCTGCGTACCAGCGTCTCAGCCACTTCCAGCGCCTGCTCCCCGGTATCGGGCTGACTGATGAGAAGGTCGCTTATGTTTACCCCGAGTTTCGCCGCATACGATACATCAAGCGCATGTTCGGCATCAATAAAGGCCGCGTTGCCCCCGGCCTTTTGCGCCTGCGCCACTGCATTGAGCGCGAGGGTGGTTTTTCCCGAAGATTCGGGACCGTAAATCTCTATTACCCTTCCTCTCGGAAAACCGCCGACCCCTAACGCGACGTCAAGCCCGATAGACCCTGACGGTATAACGGATATCTCCGTCACGCCTTCAGAGCCGAGGCGCATGATAGCGCCCTTGCCGAACTGCTTTTCTATCTGCGATATTGCAACATCAAGTGCCTTTAAACGGTCTTTGTCGGACATTGATTATCCTCCCTTAATTTTATTTCCCCATCGCTATCTCCGCTATCCTCGTGTACTTCGCTCCAGCGGGACTTAACTCGCTTTTCATGAAAGATATTGTTCTGACATTTATAAATCCGAACTCTCTGTCTTTGTTCAGCTCGATCTCCTCCAGAAGCGGTCCCTTTCCGTATGAAGACCTGAACCTTCCAAGGGTAAGATGGGGGGAGAATTTGCGGTCTTCTTTTTCAAATCCGAGCGACGCCATCCGGTCCTCAACTTCCTTCCGGAGCCCTTCGAGAATTGTGTTTTCTGAAACACCGACCCATAATACGCGCGGGGCCTTCATGTTCGGAAAAACACCCGCGCCTTTGATTTGAAGATCAAAACACGGATATTTCCTGCAGGTCCCCTCTGTTGCCTCTATAATTCCGGCTGTATTTTCATCGGCAATATTGCCCAGGAATTTCAGCGTCAGGTGGATGCCCTGAGGTCTCGTCCATCTCACATCCGCCCCGCCCTTCTTAAGCTCCTGCTGAAACCCCGACAGGGCGGATATTACCGCTTCAGGCAATTCTATTGCAATAAAACTTCTCAATATTATTTAATCGTAAGCTGACTTTCCAGAATAGGATACCACAGAAGCAAAAAAATGTGCAGGGCTGTTACTGTTACGGCGACCATGTACGAACATCAACTGGTCTTATTGAATTCGGCAGACGTGTTTTTGCTATGCCGGCTGAAAGCTGTGACATTAATTGCGGTTCAATATTGCCACCTAACTTGATGTCCTGCATGTGGAAGATATTTCTCAAACAGCGCCCAGCGATTCTTTTTATCAAGCCTCCCCACAGGGGTATCAATAACAATAGGGAATTCTCTGCCGGACGCTTTTGACAAAGTCCATAAAGGGGAAAGAGGTTATTTTAGGAGTTTGTTTTTTCTGTGCCAAGCGAATGCTTCTACAGCAGGATAAGACGAGTCCTTATTGGGAAGCAAGATTGATTTTCCTACCAACTCTGTGAGTATCCATTCGGTCGGTCTTTTGGAACTCATAAGAGGGCTAACTAAAATGGAATAGTTTTCATCAACACTAATCAAACCCTCATCAAATGTCCAATGATGTAATTTACACAAGGCGAAACCATTCCGTACGTCATCATTATACGAAACGCTGAAAGGAATTATATGTGCAGCATCAACAACTGATGCTCCTTCAAGGGTTAATATTCTGGTTTTACATATGGAGCATGTGTAATTATAAAGGGACATGATTGCGTGTCTGAAGCCAATCTCCCGGACAGCTTGTCTCAATATTTTTTTGCTTTTACTTTTTTCTGCCAAGAAGGGCAGGTTAGTATCGCTTAAAAGAAACTTTTCATATTTCATCGCCTTACGATTTAAATTGATGATGTCAACTAAATTTTTCTTTTTGTCAGAATCAAAATAGGTATTAATTATTGCCTGTCTAAAAGCAGTTCTGTTTTTATCTGATAAAAGAATGGCGAATAACTCTTCATTAAGATAAGCATATTTGATCATATCTCTGATTTGATAGCTCGATTTAATGTGCCGGATCAAGCTAAACGATTTCTCAAATCCAGCGTTTGGGACCAAGTGCCAAAAAAGATCGCTCTTTAAATGGAAAAAGGGTAATGCGACTATCCCCTTTTGATCGGGATAGAGAGCGTTCCAATAACTCAGAAAAGTTGACACTATCTCTGGAGTCAAAACAATTTCATTTGTGGAAATAATGCCTTGTTCGATCAGGTCAATTATTGAAAGAAGTAATATGGGCTTGTGCGGGGCAGGTCTGCCATGGCTTCTGTCTATCCGTAGATGTGCAAACTTCTCGATATAATAATCTAAGTTTTTCTCAGCCATCTAAATTGCCAGAGCATTTCTTACACTTTCACCTGTTCTATCCCTACACTTTTTTCATACAAAAATTCCGGGTCCATATCTATATGATTCGCCCACTCAATGGTGTCGAATCTGACTGTGATGGAGTTGAACATGGAAACGTCCCTCAACTCCGAGAACTTCCCCATGCTCAATATGGCGACATATCAAACACCCTTTCTGCGCCGTCACCGAAGGTTTGGAGTAATGTTCATTTAAATCTCCGAGCGATACTTACGACCATAATATTTTATGTTCCTTTTTACAATTAAGTATCACAGTAATTGTCTAATACCCTATTTTCCTACCCGCCGGGAATGCTTTTAAGGTATTCCTTCATCCGTCTTATAAATCTTTTTGAATTCTTAACAATCTTTTCAGCCGTTTCTTTTTCAATGACAATTTTAGCGTTATAATCACACTCTTCTCTCTTCCTTCTGATATAATCAAATATCTTTCCGTATTCAACCTCAATAATTTTGTTCTTTATGAAATACTGATTGAATGCCGCTTCGACTCCAGAGTGTTTTGATCTGTCAAGTTTCTTCGTTAGCAAGACAGCAGTGGTAATGCTGAACAGTGAGTAATATGCACGATTTACCGCTGCTCTGTATCTCTTAAGTGATAACAGTTCTTTGGCGGTTTTAACATCCTCTTCAGCCCGTTCTAAGCGGACTTTAATAAGCTCTCTTGTTTTTTCGTCCAAATGTCAATTCCATCCCTGCGGATATTATTGTAAAAAGGGTCCCGGTTTTTTCTGTACCAGTCAAACGTGCCCTCATCCATAACGATCGGTGAAAGCACTATATTATTTTTAAGCATTATTTCATAAGCAGACATACTTATCTCGTCTTTTATTTTTTGATTGCTGTCCGCAATTACTATTAAGATATCCGCATCGGATTCTTTATCGAATTCCCCTCTTGCGACAGAGCCAAACAGAATAACCTTTAATATCTTTGCGCCATAATGCTTCTTGAGTAATTTTAAGTAAGCGTTGATAGCTTTATTCAGGTTCTGTTTCATGGAAAATTTGACCGGGTTTGATACTAAGATTATAAATATCTTATCCGGTTTAAGCAATTATTTTTTTAAACAAGATATCTCCACCCCTGCAGGCAAATATTCGCGTAAATCCCTGCCATTACATCGTCCAGCATAACACCCGCGCCTCCTGAGACGGCCCTTTCCACGTTTCTCACCGGAGGCGGTTTCAGGATATCGAAAAGCCTGAACAGGAGAAACGCTGCAAGAAGATAGCCGGTACTTTTTGGGACAAATAAGACAGATATGAAATATCCGCATAATTCATCAATTACGATATGCCCGCTGTCTTTGCCGAGAGATTTTTCCGCCTTGTGTGAAGCATACCAGCCGAGGGCAAATACAAATAATGACGTTATAAGAAGGCCGCTGTCTTCAGGCTTTAGGAATAATATAACCAGAAAGCCCGCTGCGGACCCGAAAGACCCCGGCGCGTAAGGCAGGTAGCCGATGAAGCCGAGGGTGGCGATATATTTGAACAAAAGAGGCCAGAGGCCGCTATTTTTTTTCATTCCTGCACAATCTTATACGAATGCGTAATCTTTGCCGCCTTGCCCAATGTCGCGCCGACCGAGCAATATGTTTCTAATGAAAGCTCAATTGAGCGCTTCACGGCATCCTCGGAGATATCTTTCCCTGTGATGACATATTCGATATGCATTGATGTATACATGTGAGGATGTTTATCAGCCATTTCCCCGCTTACATTAATCTCTAATTTGCCGACATTCTGTTTTTTCTTTCTCAGGATGGAAATTACATCCATACCCGAGCATCCGCCGAATGCCATAAGAAGCATCTCAGACGGTTTCGACCCTGTATTTTTTCCGCCTGCTGAAGAAGGGGCGTCCATGACTACCGCGTGACCGGAATCCGCGGTGCCTAAAAACTGCATGTCTTCAACAAGGGTTACTCTTGCCTTTGGCATAATCGACCTCCTCTGTGTCTCAGTGTCTCCGTGTTTTTGCATAAGTGATTTTAAACAATGTACGCAATCGCCCATGTTTTGTCAATAAACAGATATTTTATTAATAAATTTCACTCTGAAAATTGACAAAAACCACATCTTTTGAAATAATAGTATTTGCCTTGTAACGCAAATAAATCCCTCTGGTAAGCTGTACAGGAGCGGTTTAACAGCTTGATTAAATTTATTAACGCCAACAAATGGTTTCATAGCCGTCATATCCTGAAAAATATCACCCTCGAGATTGCAAAAGGCGAAGTAGTGGTAATATGCGGACCGAGCGGGGCCGGTAAAAGCACCCTCCTCAGGACCATTAACAAGCTCGAGCCGATAGACGACGGTGAAATTATTGTAGACGGCAAATACCTTTCAGACCCTAAAACAAACCTTACCGCCCTGCGTGCGGAAGTCGGCATGGTCTTTCAGCATTTCAACCTCTATCCCCATAAAAGTACCATGAAAAACATCACTCTCGCCCCCCAAAAGGTAAAGGGCTTAAACAAGCGGCAGTCAAGAGAACGGGCCTTAAAGCTCCTTGAAAGAGTAGGCCTCGCGCACAGGTGCGACGCTTTCCCGTCACAACTTTCAGGCGGGGAGCAGCAGCGTGTCGCCATAGCGCGAAGCCTCGCAATGGAGCCCAAGGTGATGCTCTTTGACGAGCCCACATCGGCGCTGGACCCCGAGCTCATAAACGATGTCCTTGACGTCATGATATCGTTAGCCAGAGAGGGCATGACTATGGTCGTCATTACTCATGAAATAGGCTTTGCACAAAAGGTTGCCGACAGGGTGGTGTTCATGGACAACGGCGAAATCCTTGAAATCGGCAGCCCTCCCGACATATTCGTAAACCCCCGGCACTCCCGGACCAGAGAGTTTATGAGCAAGGTCTTCCACATCCCTATCTTTCCCGAAGGCAACGGAGAGGACAAACAGGAATAAAAAAATGGATGGTGGGCAGTCGCAGAATCGAACTGCGGACACAGGGATTTTCAGTCCCTTGCTCTACCGACTGAGCTAACTGCCCGAAGTAGAAATATAACCGATAGTTTTTTTAATTGTCAATATCCCCGGACATTTCCTTTAGCCAGTCGCCGGGATTCTGTCGGCCTTACGCCCTTTTTCATTTGAAATTATACATTGGATTTGTATAGGATTGAGTGTTCCCCAAAGAGTCGGGCGGATCAGGCTATGGTAAAAAAAACAGACATTATGCTGTCCCTCTTCTCAGGCCTCCTGCTGGTCCTTTCGTTTCCTCCTTTCGATTATTACATGCTCGCGTGGACAGCGCTTGTCCCCCTGCTCACCGCCATATGGGAAAAAAACACAAAGGCGTCTTTCCTTCTCGGCGCGCTCGCCGGATTCGCGTACTTTCTCGGAACATTGTACTGGGTGTTCCATTCAATGTATTATTACGGGTACATCCCGATGCCTTTCAGTATCCTGATGGTTATCCTGCTCTGTCTCTATCTGGCTCTTTATACCGGCATATTCTCCGTCCTGTTTAATTATATTTCCCGATCCTCCGGACTTCCCGCTCTTTTCATCGCCCCGGTTTTATGGGTCTCCCTTGAATACCTGCGCACTTACGCGCTCACGGGTTTCCCGTGGTCTTCGCTCGGATATTCCCAGTACAGGTTTCTTTTTCTGGTCCAGGCCGCTGATGTGACAGGGGTCTACGGAATATCTTTCCTCGTAGCCGCGACAAACAGCGCGGTCTTTGACGTCCTGGTTTCCTGGCCCCGGAGACTGCGGAAAGAGCCGCTCTATGCCCGCTGGCCGCTCACATTGGGTTTGCTGCTTTATGCCGTCATCATTATCAGCGCGCTGTTATACGGTTACGGGAGTCTCCAGAAAACAGCCGGGGGACAGACAATAAAGGTCAGTGTGGCGCAGGGGAACATCCCCCAGGATAAAAAATGGGACGCGAAATTCCAGAGGGAAGTGATCGACACATACAAAAGGCTTTCCCTTGCAGTTTCGGCAAACTCCCCTGAACTGGTTGTCTGGCCTGAAACAGCGGTGCCTTTTATATTCGGTTATGACAATGCCCTCACACAGGATATTATCGCATTTCAGAAACAGCTCGGCGCCTATCTGCTTCTGGGAGGAATGACCCCAAAGGACCGGGAGCGTCTGTCCAACAGCGCGGTGCTGTTGTCGCCTGACGGAGGGATATTATCGGCCTATGACAAAATACACCTCGTGCCGTACGGCGAATATGTGCCGTTGAGGCGGTTCTTCCCGTTTATTGAAAAAATAACAGTCGGCATCGGCGATTTTTCCGCCGGGAAAGAATATATCGTCATGCAGACCCCGTTCGCGAAAATCGGGAACCTCATCTGCTACGAAATCATCTTCCCCGGACTTGTCAGAGAGTTCGTCGACAGAGGAGCAAATGTGCTGGTAACGATTACAAACGACGCCTGGTTCGGCCGCACTTCAGCGCCGTATCAGCATTTCTCAATGGCCGTGTTCAGGGCCGTGGAGAACAGGGTCCCGGTTGTCAGGGCCGCCAATACCGGAATATCAGGCTTCATTGACAGTCGGGGAAGGATAATAAATAAGAGCGATATTTTCGTAGAAGCGGCGTTGACTGAGGAGATATCGGTCGGGAATGAAAAGAGTTTCTACACGAAATACGGCGACCTGTTCGCCTGGTTCTGCATAGGGTGCTCGGTATTGCTGTTTACAGGCAGGCTTTTTTCAGCTAAAAGAACTTTATAATGCAGACTACCCCCGGCCCTTTTTCGCTGACTCTTCCTGGAAAAACCTGTGGTAGAGGAGGTCCCATTCAGGGGAGCCTTCGGGGATTTTCTTTGCATAGGACTGGATTTTCTTTCTGACGGCTTCGTCGATTCCTTCGACTAATTTTAACTCCTTGACAATGACCCTTTTAATCTCTCGTCTTACAGCGCTGTCTTCAGCGAGAAGAAGCACCGCTTTTTTGTCAAGGAGCCCCTTCAGCGCGACATGCGTGAGATGGCTTACTTTATCATCAGACAGCCTCATAGGACCAGGTTCCTCTCCTTGACAAGCTTCTGTTTCGTCAGGTCAAAGAGCCTGCGATAGTCAAGGCGTCCCTTTTCTATTTCCGGCTCGAACTTTTTCAGCATTTCCCTGACTTCCTCGTTGAGCCGGTCCTCGACCATCAGCTCCCCGAGCATGAGCTCATGCAGTAATTCAGCAACCTTCTCTTTAGGCGCCAGCAGCTCGATCAGCTCCCTTTTCAGCAGCTCGTCCAGGACCTCTTTTGCTATCACAGACGCCCAGCCCTTCGGTATCCTCATTATTTCTCTACATACGGCAGGAGAGCTATGTTGCGCGCCCTTTTGATCGCCCGTGTAAGCTCCCTCTGATGTTTAGCGCAGTTGCCGTTCATCCTTCCAGCCAGCATCTTGCCCCGCTCGGTAAGATAACTCCTGAGGGTTTTGATGTCTTTATAGTCAATGAGCAACGCTTTGTCCGCGCAAAACCTGCAGAACCTTCTTCTCTGATATTTTCTGAATTGCAATGTTCATCTCCTTCTTTGTTTAATTATAGACACTATTTATACTCATACCTGACTGAATGCCTCTTTAAAACGGCTCCAGCTCGGTTGTCTCATCAGGAGGGGGCGTTTCTGTCTCGAGGTCCGCGGCGCCCTGTTTCCTGGAAAGGAAACGGACGCTCTGCGCGACGACCTCGTGCCGGCTCCTCTTCTGCCCGTCTTCCGTCTCCCAGCGTCTTTCCTGCAGTCTGCCTTCAACAAGCACCGAGCTGCCCTTGTTTAAATATTGCCCGCAGGTATCGGCCTGTTTGCCGAAAGAAACCACATTTATAAAAGTGACCTCTTCTTTTGTTTCTTCGCCCTGTTTATACCTCCGGTTGACCGCGATCCCGAAATTGCACACTGATGTGCCTTGTGGAGTATACCTCAGCTCGGGGTCTCTCGTCAGATTGCCGATAAGTATTACTTTATTAAACATCCTTCTTCTCCTCTGCCGCGGGTTCAGGCTGCCCGGCCTCTTCCGTCTTCTCGCGGCTTTGTTTTACGGCCTCTTTTGCCCCGCTCCTGGAAGCCGAGAGCGCGGCTTCTATCTGTTTCTTTTTCGTAAGCTTTACGACCATGAATTTTATGACCTGATCAGTCACCTTGCACAATCTTTCAAGCTCTGAAATGGCTGCCGGGGGGGCCTTGAAAAGGAGGAAAATGTAATTGCCTTTCTGGTGTTTGTTAAGCTCGTAAGCCAGCTTGCGACGGCCCCAGTTTTCGGTCTTCAGTACCTCGCCGCCCTGCTTTGTGATAACTTCTCTGATTTTTCCGACAGTGTCCTCTGCCGCGCTGTCGTCGACATTCGGGTCAATGATCATGACCTTTTCGTAATAATTCATGTAACCTCCTTGTGGTTTAGTTCTTTACGCGCCGATGTCGCACGCGTAAAGACAAGCCCTTGCCATATACGGCAAGAGCAAAGAGAGTATTTTTATAGCACATTAACAGGAAAAAATTCAATGTTTACTCCGGTTTTATTTCTGCTGCGCCAGTTTCCCTGAAAGATAAGAGCCTGTGAGCGCGTCAATGTCGGCGGTAAGCTCCTGCAGCCGGATTTCCCTGTCGACCTTGCCTTTTATATCTCCAGGGGGCGAAAAAAGCATCTCCACCTGCGTCTTTCTTCTCTCAAAATAAAGCCGTGTGACCTCATTCAGCACATTATCTCTCAGCTCCACCATGAGCTTTGACCTTGAGTCAATCGACGTCTGGTCGTTGTTCCAGATAAGCTCTCCAAGCTCCCAGTTAAGGGATATGGACCATTCCCTGTCCCTGTCCGAAGTAATATCATCATCCTTATATTTCTCAGATGAAGTGCTATAAAAATAAGTGCTTTTTTGCCAGTTCCTGTTTTTTTGGTACTCAAAACGAAGATCCGGCAGCAAAGCCTTCTTCGCAGCGGCCTTTCTCCATTTTTCTATCTTATCGGGCTGCACCTCCGCGTATTCTATGGCGGCCTTCCTGATTTCCTCTATGGTCGGTTCATAATCGAACCCCGACAGCACGTGCTGCGCTCCGATATTTATCCCATCGTAATTCGGATGTGTTCGCGGGACAGTCCTGAATATACCCCTGCCTGTGGCGGCCCACAGGATAGAGCTACGCTGGAGCTCATGAGAAAACGCAAGAAACCTGACATCCGGTGAGACCATGCCGTTATAAAGTTCATGCCAGTTGTCAGAAGCCCTGGAATATTGGAAAACCCCTTTTTTTGTAGCTGCGTATATGCTGTCCGTATCACCGGAGCTCATCGCGAGATGCCTTATGTTACGGCTGATAAGGCCTGATCCGCCTGCCCTGGTCCAGCTCAGACCGCTGTCTTCCGTAATCAGGAGGCCCGATGAAGTGCCAAGATATATCTTCCTGTTATCGGATGCGTCTATAATAACGGCTGTTATCCCGGACCCGGTTTTTATTTCGTCAGAGTCTGTTTCTGTATCTTCAACCGGAATATCGCTTTCTTCACCGGCATCAGGTATCCCGAAGGTCCTCTGCCAGTCATTCCCACGGTTTATGCTTTTGTACAGTCCATTCCCTGCCGCGGCATATAGTGTGTCCGGTTCAGAGTTGTCTACCGCGATAGATGTTACAGGTGAACCGGCGGGCATGTTCCTTCCCCTGTCCCAGTCCCTTCCGTTATTTTCTGTCCGGTATACACCGGAAGCTGTGCCTACAAATATCAATTCCGGATTCATCGGGTGAACAGCTATAGAAAGCACAGAGGTCTCCAGGCTGCCGGTTTCCCTGAAAATTATTCCCCAGTGCGTACCCCTGTCATCGCTTCTGTAGAGCCCTTCCCGCGTTCCGGCGAAAACAGTCTCTTCCGCCGCTGTATCGAGAGCGTTTATTGTATTCCCGGTGCCGCCTAATGATAAAACCTCCTTCCACGTGTCCCCTCCGTCATCTGTTCTGTAAACAGAGTCCGGGGAGCTCACATACACCGTATCCGGGTTGTCAGGCCTGACCGCCACCCTCTGCAGTTTAAAATCCCTGATGCCGCTGCTTACATCCTTCCAGACAGCCTGTTTTATGTCTGAATGTGACGCCGCGCCTGTTACAGGATAAAGAAGCAGACAGGCTGCTGCAATTGATAAAATGAAATGTCCCCTCATGAACAAATCTCCTTTCAATTTATATAGGTTTTATTTTTAAGTATGGACGCTGGACAGATGCCGCTATTTCATCCTCCTTTCCACCCGGGGCCGTCCCCCTGACCCCTTGTAACATGTGAAACATATTTTCCGGGGGACTGGAATAAGGTGTAGTATTTGTTTTTTCTTTCAGGAATGCTTCTCAACCATGTCCCAAATGGCTGGGAATATTATATGAATCAGGCGCCGGGAGGTCAAGCAAAAAAACTTTAATCGGAATCCCGCATCTTCTCCGCGAGGCTCTTCCAGTTGCACGAGTGAAGCTCCCTGACCATCCTGTGAAAGGCCCCGGTCTCTATAACCCTGACGCGCTCGGACTCTTTTTCCACTCCGTAAAAAGGGAGCATAATGAAGAACGCCTGGTCCACATGCTTTTTCACGGGGGAAAGCACGTCGCCGCGTCTCGTGTAATATGGGTCTTCACCCTCTTCGCAGGGGTTTCCGAAGACATTAAATTGCCTGCACGCCATCGGCCTCACAGGGTGTATGGAACACGCCTTTTCAATAAGAAAAGGACACGGGTCATCCTTGCCGCTCTGTCTGAGGTTCTCCCTGAGAACTTCACGCTGCGGACCCGATATCTTTTCCGCGGCGTACCAGGAGATACCGGTCAGCTCCAGCGGATAAACAGGAATGTCTTTATGGGTCTTGCAGCAGCTTGAACAACCCCTGCCGCAGGCAGGCTTCCTGCCGTTTTTTTGTTCTTTTTCAATTGCGGCGGCAATCCCCTTGTCCACTATATAATAACCTTCAAGAAGCAGAGAGAGCCATGGATGTAATCTTTCATCGTCAGGGAAAGAAAGCCTTCCGGCGTTTGAAGGTCGTGAGTTATTGGTTTTTTTCTTCGGCATTTTTGACGGATGTATAGCCTCCCGCTGCCAGCGACAGAGTCTCTTTTGTTACTTTAAACTCAGGATGGTTTAAATTGCAATCACACCCTAAAAGGCCCGGCCACGGATGACCGCGGATAAGCGCTGATGAAATAAAGAGTAATAACGGCTTTAAATTAATTATAATTATACATGTTCCCCGTGAGTCCTGAAAAAGAAAAGGCCCTGCACGCCAAACTCGAAGGTCTCGGCATTTATGAAAAAGACCTTGAGGAATCTTTTGTCCGGTCACAGGGAAAAGGCGGACAGAACGTCAACAAGACTTCAACCTGCGTCTATCTCCGGCATATGCCGACAGGCGTTGAGGTCAAATGCCAGAAGGCCCGCACGCAGGGATTAAACAGGTATTACGCGAGAGTTCTCCTTTTTGAGAAAATAGAACGCCTCATAAAGGGCAGAGAAAGCGAAGCGAGGCAGCGTATTGAAAAGATCAGGCGGCAAAAACGTAAACGCTCAAAGCGGGCAAAGGAAAAGATGCTCGCAGAAAAGCGGCTGCAGTCATTAAAAAAGACAGGGCGCTCCTTTAGTTATCCGGGAGAAACTGATTGACCCTTTTCAATATCAGTTTCTTAAATAGCGATATTTCAATTTTTTTCTTTTGCATATCCGCGACATATCCTTATAATAATGCAAGCATCGCGAGAAAGAGGGGCTATGTTCGAAATAGACATACCGGGTTTCGGTTCTGTCAGGCTGCAGCATCTCGTCACCGATTTCACCGGGACTTTGTCCTTTGACGGAAAACTCGTTCCCGGCGTCAGGGAGCGGCTGCTCAGGATAGCGGAATTCCTGAACATCCATGTATTGACATCAGATACATTCGGGACTGCCACATCTGAATTAAAGGACATCCACTGCATAGCGTATGTCCTTGAAGGAGATTATCATGATTTGCAGAAAGAAGAATATGTGGAAAAGCTCGGGACCGGCTCCGTGATCGCGTTCGGCAACGGCAACAATGACAGAAAAATGCTGAGGGTGGCCCGCATCGGGGTCGCGGTCGCGGGAGGCGAAGGCTGCGCCGTTGATATCCTTATGGCCGGCGACGTGCATGTGACAAGCATACTCGACGGGCTGGACCTGCTCCTGAACCCAAAACGGCTTAAGGCGACGCTCAGATACTAATGGACCTGGATATTTTTGAGATCTTTTTCCCCGTATCAGGCGTGAAAACCTCAATCTTGCTTCCTCCTCTCGTGGCCCTCGTGATATCTTTTTTCACATCAATGGGCGGCGTGTCCGGCGCCTTCCTTCTGCTGCCTTTTCAGATGAGCTTCCTCAAATACACAAGCCCTTCGGTAAGCGCAACAAATTTCGTGTTCAATATAGTTGCCATTCCAAGCGGCGTATACCGCTACATAAAAGAAGGCCGCATGGCATGGCCTTTGACATGGGTTGTCATCATCGGGACTTTGCCGGGTGTATTTATAGGGTATTACCTCAGGGTGCTCTATCTGCCTGACCAGAGGGCGTTCAAACTTTTTGTCGGCTGTGTTTTGCTTTATATAGGGAGCCGCCTGCTTTATGAGGCCACAGGGAGGGCCGCGGCCGGGAAAAGCAGGATGAAAGCGCTGGAGGACAAATTCAGGCAGAGGACAACTGAACTGAAGACGCGGCAGAACGCCAGGATAGCGTCGGGACTCCCGAAAGAAGCGGTCGTTAAAACGGTTTCGTTCAGCCTCGCAAAAGTGGAATACGAGTTCTGGGGAGAGAGGTTTTCATTCAGCACGCCGGCGATGTTTGTCCTCGCCCTTGTCGTGGGGGTAATCGGGGGCACCTATGGCATAGGCGGCGGCGCTATCATAGCGCCTTTCTGCGTGGCGGTCTTTCACCTTCCTGTTTATACGGTTGCCGGGGCCGCGTTGATGGGGACCTTTCTGACATCTATTGCGGGAGTGACTTTCTACAGTATTATGCCCGCAAAAAACGGGTTCGCCACTTCTCCGGACTGGCTGCTGGGACTTCTTTTCGGAGCAGGCGGTTTTGCCGGCATGTATCTCGGCGCGAGGTTTCAGAAGTTTGTTCCGCAGAAATCCATAAAGCTCATGCTCGGAGCAGTGATTGTGTTTCTTGCAGTAAGATACATTATTCAGTTTTTTTAACCTGTATTTTTAACCATATTGACGATCACTCACTTCTTCAGTTTTGATGCTATACTTTATTAATGCGCAACCAGGAAGTGGCCAAAATCTTCAACGACATCGCAGACATCCTCGAGATCAAGGGAGACAACCCTTTCCGAATACGGGCGTACAGGAGGGCCGCGCAGAATATCGACAGCCTTGCAAAAGACGTTACCGAAATATCAGTTGAAGAATTGCAGATGATACCCGGCATCGGCGCTGACCTTGCGGGCAAGGTCCATGAATATGTCGCGACAGGTAGTCTGAAATTTTATGAGGACCTGAAAAAGGAAGTGCCCTCCGGACTTGTCGACCTGCTGTCTGTGCCCGGGCTCGGACCAAAAACCGCAAAGCTCTTTTTCGATAAACTTCACATAACAAATGTTGACGACCTTGAGAATCTCGCAAAAGAGGGCAAGCTGAAAGGGCTTCCCGGCATTCAGGCAAAGACAGAAGAAAATATACTCAAGGGAATAGCGATGATCAGGAGACGCACCGGGCGGTCCCCCATCGGCAGAGTGCTGCCTGTTGCAGAAGGGATTATGGGGAAGCTGAAGGAAAAAGCGCCGGTCGACAAACTGAGCATTGCCGGAAGTCTCAGGCGCTGGAAGGACACCATAAAGGACATCGACATACTGGCAACCTCAAAGGACCCTCACAAGGTGATGAATGTATTCGTCCATCTCCCACAGGTAAAAGAAGCGCTTATGAAAGGGCCGACAAAATCGAGCCTCATCACCCAGGAAGGAATACAGGTGGATTTGCGGGTGGTGGACGAAGGTTCCTTCGGGGCCGCGCTTGCTTATTTTACCGGCAGCAAGGAGCATAACATAAGGCTCAGGGAAATGGCAGTGAGAAAAGGTTTGAAGATAAATGAATACGGTATATTCGATGTGAAAACGGACAAGAAACTTGGCGGAGAACTTGAGAATGATGTTTATAAAATCCTTGGTATGCCGTACATAGCGCCGGAAATGAGAGAGGATACGGGAGAGATCGAAGCGGCCCTTGAAGGCAGGTTGCCGAGGCTTGTAGAGATGGAAGACATAAAGGGCGACCTCCATGTGCATACAAAATCCAGTGACGGAAGCCATGACATTCAAGAGCTTATTGATGCCGCAAAGGCCAGAGGCTACGAATACCTTGCGATAACCGACCACTCAAAAGGGCTCGCCGTTGCACGGGGATTAAGCATTGAGCAGGTTTTAGAACAAAATACAAAGATAAAGACATTAAACAAAAAGCTGAAAGGGTTCAAACTCCTGTCAGGCACCGAGATGGATATCAAAAGCGATGGCTCCCTGGACTATCCCGACGAGGTTTTAAAACAACTCGATATCGTCGTGGCTTCCATACATTCAGGCTTCAGGCAGTCGAAAGAACAGATAACAAAACGGCTTGTTTCCGCCATGAAAAACCCCTATGTGTCGATCATCGCACATCCGTCCGGAAGACTTATCGGAGAAAGAGACGCTTATGAAATCGATATGGACGAAGTTTTAAAGACCGCAAGAGAGACCGGCACCGCGATAGAGATAAACGCGTACCCTCTCAGGCTTGACCTCACTGATATCTATGTCAGAAAGGCAAAGGAGATGGGTGTATCCCTAACAATCAATACGGATACTCATGTCACGTTCCAGTTTGATTTCATGGCATACGGGGTCGGGACGGCAAGAAGGGGATGGGCGGAGAAGAAGGATGTTTTGAATACGCTTAGTTATAGTGCGCTGATGAAGAGGTTGAAGAGCAAAGCTTCTTAGTATCTTATTGATAGTGGGTGAATTTGAAAAATTAGAGAACTTTTGAAAATAGTTTTCAACTCTGATAAGGACGAATTGGCTTTATAACCTATTGATTGTTATCATGAATTAATATACAACTACTGCTAAATACTATCTTATACATAATTAGTATTTTGCTTGACAAGCATTAAATGCTATTTTATACTAATTTATGCAAAATTAGTATTTGGAGTAAATCAGTATGAAAATGATAGAAACAGCTCCTGATTGGAAAGAAATTATAAAAAATAATTTAGAAAAATATGTTGAGATATCATCAAACCCGGATTTTTTAGAAGTTATTAATAAATGTAATAAAGACTATTACTATTGGGACAAGTTTAAATATGTATGTAAGTTAGATTCAATTTCTCCGGAGATTGCTTGGGCATTTTTAAGGATCAGTCGGAATTATCGAAAGAGAAAAATACCTCTAATAGATACAAAAGGTAATTATTTTGGATATTGGTTGCCAGATTCACTTTTAAAAGAACTTCACTATTTAGACCAGCATGCTTCCGGAGAGATTCTTGTAGACCATCCTGATATACCTTCAAGTGAGAAAGATCGCTTTCTGGTCAGTTCCATTATGGAGGAAGCTATTGCTTCAAGTCAATTAGAGGGAGCAGTAACAACAAGAAAGGTTGCAAAAGAAATGTTAAGATTTGGGCGAAAACCTGAAAATCATTCTCAACAAATGTGTTATAACAACTACTTAACTATAAGGCACATTAAAGATACCATTGACAAACCATTATCCATTGAACTATTGAATTCATTTCAAGCCGCTATGACCAAAAACACACTTGATGATCCTGATACTTCGGGAAGATTCAGGACTAATAAAGACGATCCTATAGAAGTAGTAAGTCAGGAAGGTGAAACATTACATATACCACCACCGCCGGATGAACTGCAAAAAAGAATGGAGCAGCTTTGCAAATACGCAAACGAGAATGATAATGATGAATTTACTCATCCTGTTGTCAAAGCAATAATTTTGCATTTTTGGCTTGCTTACGTTCATCCTTATGTAGATGGCAATGGAAGAACCGCCAGAGCGTTGTTTTATTGGTATATGCTGAAAAATAAATATTGGCTTACCGAATATCTTTCAATATCAAGAATTATCAAAAGAGCGCCTGCTCAATATTATAAAGCTTTTCTTTATTCTGAAAATGATGAACAAGATTTAACTTATTTTCTATCTTTTCATCTTCGCGCCATACATTTATCAATTGAAGAGTTAAGAAAATATTTAGTCAGAAAAACAAAGGAGATAAAAGAAGCCACATCATCTTTAATTCATTATTCAGGACTAAATGATCGTCAATCAGGACTTATATATTACGCCTTAAGAAATGCAGATGTCATATATTCTATTGAATCTCATAAGAATACATGTTCAATAACGTATGAAACAGCAAGGAAAGATCTGCTTCTGCTTGAGAAAAAAGGTTTAGTTGACAAATTCAAAAAAGGAAAGACATTTTATTACGTTCCAGTTAAAAATTTAGATAAGAAATTAAAACTCTCCAAGCGGAACTCTTAAATAATACTTTGGAAATTATTTCAAATTAGGACACTACTGTCACGCCGAAATCCATCAGAATGCAAGGCGCGGGATTGTGTTATAATTGTGTTATAACGTTTTCTCGGAGGTCATAATGCACAGGAAAATATGTTCAATAGGGAACAGCCGGGGGGTCTCCATACCCGTTGATGTCCTGGAAAAGCTTGACTTGTCAGTCGGCTCGGAGGTGGATATTAAACTTGATGAGGATAAATCAAGGATAATAGTTGAGCCCGTCAGAAAAAAGAAATATCCTAAAGGCCTTGACAGGGAATTTGTTTCACAGGTAAATGAATTTATAGAAAAGTACGAGCCTGCGCTTAAAGAGCTTGCAAAAAAGTGATATACCTTTCATCTGAACAGGTGCTGTTTATCCACAGCAGGCTTATTGATGAGACAGGAGGCGCCCACGGCGTCAGGGACCTGGGCCTTCTTCAATCCGGAAGCCCCGCAAAAAGAACTGGAGCAATTCACGCTCAGGATGGCTACCGGAAAAAACTCCTTTAAAGACGCTGTCATGTGGTTCAGGAAGAATTCCTTAAGACACCCTTCTCTCTAACAATCGTCACACTCTTCAACCTCATATCTCCGATTCAGGAACCGCAACTTCTCCCCCTCACTTCGGACACCGATACCGCCCTGTCTGAAGGCCTCGTCAAAACTGATCGCAACGTCTTCTTCAATGATCTCGCCGAGGATACCTCTCTTATCGTAATATTCTTCATCTGTTATTTTCTTCTTTACCCTTTTAACCTTCATAAAACATGTCCTTACGGACATTGTATTATTATTATTAAATGTCAAAAACCTGATATCCCGCAACCGCGCGGTTGATACAGCGGCATGATTCTGCTAATATAGTCTATATTCTGGTCAACCATAAAGGAGGTTTATTCAATGAAAACATTATCCCTTTCCGAGGCAAAGATGAAGCTGAGCAGCCTCGTGGATTCAGTCTATAAGACCGACGAGGAGGTTGTTATAACAAAAAACGGCTCCCCCGCTGCCGTGCTGGTCAGCCCTGATGAGTTTGAGGGCTGGAAGGAGACTGTCGCCATACGCTCTGACCCCGCCTTTGTGGAGGAGATTAAAAAAGGCCTGACGGCTTTAAAAAAAGGCAAGGCAAAGCTCTATACGCTCGAGGAGCTGTTCAGATAAATGAGCAGACGCAGACTGAAAATGTCTGATGCGACCGCGGGCCTGGTCCGCACCCTGCACCCGGACCTGAAACGAAAAGTAAAGGCCGCGTTTCAGGCTGTCTTAAATGACCCACGGTCGGGCAAGGCGTTAAAGGATGAGCTTGAGGGGCTGCAAAGTTTTAAGGTAGGGAAATTCAGGATTATTTATAAGACCGTATCAGTCAAGGGCATTATTGAAGTTGTGGCTATCGGACCCAGAAAGACTATATATGAAGAAACCCTGAGAATCTTGCAGAGAGAAAAATATGAAAAAACCCGGCACATTTAAACTTACCTCGGACTTCAAACCCACAGGCGACCAGCCGAAGGCGATTGAAGCGCTTACGGAAGGTCTTGCCAGGGAGTTAAACCACCAGGTGCTCCTCGGAGTCACGGGTTCAGGCAAGACGTTCACAGTCGCCAATGTCATCGAGAATGTGAATAAGCCGACGCTTGTCATCGCCCACAACAAAACCCTTGCCGCGCAATTATATGGTGAATTCAAGTCCTTTTTCCCTGAAAACGCTGTGGAATATTTCGTGAGCTTCTATGATTACTATCAGCCGGAGGCGTACCTCCCTTCGACCGATACTTATATCGAAAAAGACTCCATGATAAACGAAGACATCGACAGGCTGAGACACGCGGCAACACGCTCTGTCCTGGAAAGAAACGACACCGTTGTCGTAGCTTCCGTATCATGTATTTACGGCATCGGCTCGCCTGAGGATTATCTCGGCATGCATCTCTTTATTGAAGAAGGCATGCGCACGGAGCGGGACGCGTTTTTGAGAAGGCTCGTTGATATGCTTTATGAGCGGAGCGAGGACTTCAAGAGGGGGACTTTCAGGGTGCGGGGGGATATTGTGGAAATCTTTCCTTCCTTTTCAGGCGATAACGCGATAAGGGTGGAATTCTTCGGTGATGATATCGACGGCGTCTATGAGTTTGACTCTCTTTCAGGAAAGGTCCTCAGGAAGCTGACAAAAGTCGCGCTTTATCCCAACAGCCACTGGATCACGCCGAGGCCGCGGATTGAGAAGGCGTTTAAAACGATCAACAAAGAGCTTGATGAAAGACTGACGTTCTTCCTCAGGCAGGACAAACATCTTGAGGCAAAAAGGCTTGAGCAGAAGACACGGTTTGATATGGAGATGCTCAAGGAATTCGGTTACTGCCATGGGATAGAAAATTATTCAAGGCATCTGAGCGGCAGGGCGCCGGGAGAGCCTCCTTTCTGCCTCATCGACTATTTCCCGGAAGATTTTCTCCTTGTCATAGATGAATCACATGCGACCATTCCGCAGATAGGCGGGATGTATGAGGGAGACCGGTCGAGGAAGCAGACACTCGTGGATTACGGCTTCCGCCTGCCGTCAGCGCTTGATAACCGTCCGCTTAAATTCAATGAATTCGAGCACAGGGTAAATCAGGCGATTTATGTTTCCGCGACACCTTCCGGATATGAGGTCGACAAATCAGACCGGCGCATTATAGAACAGATTGTCAGGCCTACAGGGTTGATAGACCCTGCCATCGAGGTGAGGCCTGTCGCGGGACAGCTTGACGACCTGCTTGGAGAAATCAGAGAGAGGGCTGAAAAGGGGGAAAGGGTGCTGGTTACGACACTCACAAAAAAGATGGCCGAGGATATCACGGAGTATTATTCGGAATTGGGGATAAGGGCGCGGTATCTCCACTCTGATATTGATACCCTGGAGAGGGTTGAGATACTGAGGGACCTGAGGCTCGGCAAGTTTGACGTCCTTATCGGCGTGAATTTGTTGAGGGAGGGACTGGACCTGCCGGAGGTGTCTCTTGTCGCGGTCTTCGACGCCGACAAAGAAGGGTTTTTGCGTTCAAGCCGCTCTCTTATTCAGACCTCGGGCAGGGCTGCAAGGAACGTCAACGGAATAGTCATATTCTACGCCGATACTGTAACAGGCTCCATGAAAATTGCCCTCGATGAAACACAAAGGAGAAGAAGAATCCAGGAGGCTTACAATAAAAAGCATAAGATAACGCCGACATCGATTAAAAAGGAGATAACGAATATCCTGAGCTCAATCTATGAGGCGGATTACTGGACCGTGCCGGCTGTGGCTGAAGAAAAGGTTGAATACGGTGACGAATCGGTTATTAAAAAGCTTGAGGAAGAGATGAAGCAGGCCGCTGCAAAACTCGATTTCGAAAAAGCCGCTGAATTACGCGACCGGATCAGGGCGATAAAGGACCGGCAGATCGAGCTTGGGGTGAAAGTATAGTAGGGGCGGGGCCCGGGTTACCTGGGCTGAACAAGTTTTATTTCATACACATACGGCCATAATTTGCCTGTTACAAAAAGCCGGTCGTTCTTTTCATCATAGGCAATGCCGTTAAGAACCTTTATATTTTCATCTCTGCCGCTGAAAGGCGAAAGCCCTTTCAGGTCTATCCACCCGTTGACGCGGCCTGTCCCCGGATTGATTTTTGCAATCCGGTCTGTCAGCCATATATTTGCATATATTTCCCCGCGTATGTATTCCATCTCGTTAATCCTGCTCACGGGGCCATTGATATCACGCACTTCGACCCTCCTGACTTCCCTGAATGTTTCGGGCTCCAGAAAATACAGGTTCGCTGTGCCGTCGCTCAGGATTAAATATTTTCCATTATAAGTAATGCCCCAGCCCTCGGTTGGATATTTAAATGTCCTGAGTAAGTTAAAACTGTCTTTGTCATAAACAAATCCAATGCGGGACTTCCACGTTAACTGGATTATTTTATTCCCAACAACAGTAATGCCTTCACCAAAAAATTCCCTTGTCAGTTTATGGACCTTCACAACAGCGCCGGTTTGAAGTTTTACCTTTCGTAATGAAGACCGGCCGTTGAGACCGGTCCCTTCATACAGCGCTCCGTCCTCAAAGAACAACCCCTGTGTGAACGACTCCGGATCATGAGGGTAAGTATTGACGACCCTGTATCCGTAAACAGGGACCGGTGTGAGGGAATTTGCTTCTGATTGCGAGACAGGCATCAACAATAGCAGAATGGAAACAATCAGGAAGATAATACTTTTTAACATGAGGTTACTCGCATGTCTGTCCTGACAATCTTATATAGTTTGGGCCGATCCCGACTATGGAATGCTATTATGCTACCAGCCTCCCGAAGCCCCTCCTCCTCCGAATCCGCCCCCGCCGCCGCCGCCGAAACTGCCTCCTCCACCGCCAAAACCCCCGCCGCCGCCCCAGCCGCTTCTCCTGCCCCCTCCCAACATATTCATCGCGAGAAGGAAAAGAAGCAGCCGGGGATGCCGTATAAAGAGATACGCTATAACTATAAAAAACAATATCGGGAAAAGAAGCCCCGTGATCGTCGGTTTTTTCCCTCTCGCCTCTCGCCCCTCGCCCCTTGCCTTTATCTCCGGCATTCCTGTAATCTCAACTCCTGCATCGGCTGCAATTACATTGATAACAGCCAATGACGCGGCAAATATCCCCTGGGAATAATCACCCTGCCGGAAATACGGCACAAGATACTGCCTGCCGATGCTGCCGGCAAGACTGTCGGGCAGTATGCCTTCAAGGCCGTATCCTGTCTCAAACCTGTACTCCCTGTCCTGAAGCGAGACAAGAAGGAGGACGCCGTTATCTTTGCCTTTCTGCCCGAGTTTCCATTTATTGTGGGCTATATTGATTGAGAATTCCTCAAGCGGCGCACCTTCAAGGCCCTGGACGGTCAGAACGACAAACTGGGCCGTGGTCTTCTGTTCAAGCTCCAGCAGATACTGATTGAGGCCGGCTTCAATATCGTCATTGATAATTCCCGCAAGGTCGACAACATGATTATAAGGTTTGTCGGGGACCGCAACTTCGGCATGTGAAGGAACCGCAAGCGCAAAAGAAAATATCAATAAAATCAGAATGAATAACTTATATCTTGATTTCATCAACTATCTTCCCGAGCTTTTCAGTAGCTTCATAATAATTTTCAAATATGGTATTCAACTCGCCCACGGAGAGTCTTATCTTTTCCCTTTTTTCGCGCAGGACTTTCGCGAAAACCCCGGTGTCGACGCCGGCCGCTTTTGCGAGCGTGTTAATAACATCGTCCTGTCTTACCGGCGGCTCTTCCCCAAGCAGGGAAATGATGCCCCGGAAAAGGGGGATGTAGCCGGTAATTGAAGTTACGAATTTTTCCGTCAGCATCTTCCTGTCCCCCAGTGACGACAGGTATCCCTGGCGCAGCCATATGAGTTTTACCTTCAGTTCACGTTCGCACTGATGCCTGAGGTCCTGCCTGCCGATCTCTATGGGACCGAGGATATCTTCTCCGAATACCGTAGAATGAAGGAGCTTAAAGTTCAGGAACTCGACAGGGAAGACGTCCAGGGAGTTTTTTATGTATTCAGGCGTCATGATGAGCGGAGCGCCAACGCGCTGCTTCGCATATTTTTTCCCGAAGTGTGCCAGCGCTTCAAGGAATTTCAGGTCCATTTTCTTCAAAACGATGATGGAATTGACATCGGACGTCTTTTCCTGGAAATCCTCTGTGACGGCAGAGCCTGTTATGTGGATCGAGTGAATACTCTCCTGATAACCGTTCAGTATATCTTGAAGAAAAGGCTTTATTTTTCCAGCCGCGGCCGGTTTCAGTCTTTCCAGTGAAAGATTAACCATTATAATATCCTCCGGATTTTGGTTTGCTGTTATTGTTCAAGTTTCTGTGCCTTGACAGAAAGATAATATGCCGCCATCAGGATTATGATGACCACCGCGCCCAGTCCAATCTCATACAGTTTTTCCACCGGAGTATGTTCCATAAGAGAGGTCTTGGCTTCGATAAGCAGTATTCTCCTGATCGCGGCTATGATGCCGATGGCAAGGAAGGGTCCCAATGAAAACTGCTGTTTCTTTAAGAACCTGATGACAGTCCAGAGCAGCTCAAGGATTATGAGCGCGAGGAGCACGTCGTTAACAAGAGTTATAATGGAGGAAGGCGAAGGCTCCAGGATATTCAGAAAGGCGTAAAACAGTATAAAACCACACGCGACAAGAAGCAGCAAGGCCGCAACCACGTGGAAAACAATATCTATTTTCAGAAGGAATTTCCGGAATATTTCAGTCAGCGTCGATTTGTGCTGTTCCATGATAAGCCAGGCTCCTGTGCGTCAGATAATGAAACTAAGATACCATTATCACAATATGTAACGGAAAATTCAACATATCCGGTCCGCCTCAATTGACAATCAATCTTTTTTTAGGGTATTTTTAATATCTCGTATTATACGTTTTTTTCTCAGTAGAGGGCCTATAGCTCAGCTGGTTAGAGCGCACCCCTGATAAGGGTGAGGTCGGTAGTTCGACTCTACCTAGGCCCACCATACTAATTTGTCTCGGCCAAATTAGAAGCTATCAGCAGTCGGCTTACAGCGTTCAGTTTTTGATTTTTTATTTCGTTGTCCTTATACTAATAGCTGATCGCTGACAGCTAATTGCTAAAAAATTTGCTCAGCAAATTTCTCGGGGGTGTAGCTCAGCTGGGAGAGCGCCTGCTTTGCAAGCAGGAGAGA
>QZKO01000076.1 GCA_003599505.1 Nitrospiraceae bacterium
GATTTGCCGCCTATATGCCTGTACATCTCTCTTGTTTTTTTTGAGCGGAGCGTTGAGATCAGCCATGCCAGCGGTTTCTGGAGAAAAGGCGGACCGAGCCTGATGATTCCCCTGTCTGAGAACAGGTTGAAAAGGAACGGCTTAACCGCCTGAAGGGAATCGGGGCCGCCGAGGTTAAGCAAAAAAACGCCAGTGCGCATGGTAAGACTTTAACATAAAATGAATATGTTTTTATTGAGGTCCGGATTTCGCGCTGCAGAGATTTACGTTTTAATTATATAATAGAAACATGGCGGTGCTCAGAGACATTAATACGGTTGACGCGCTTGTTGACAGGGTCTTCTCTTACAACCCCGAGTCGGACGCTAATCTTTTACGCAGGGCTTACGCCTTTTCCAATGAAGCGCATTATAAACAGAAGAGAAAAGGCGGGGAGCCGTTTATTGAGCATCCCCTCGCGGTCGCGGCCATCCTGTGCGACATGCGAATGGATACAAACACCCTTGCGGCGGGACTACTGCATGACACCATTGAAGATACCGATACGACGGTTGAAGACATTAAAGAGCTGTTCGGCGATGATATCGCCTTCCTTGTTGAGAGTTTGACAAAACTGAGCAGGATGGAATTCAGGACAAGCGAAGACGCGCAGGCTGAAAATTTCAGGAAGATGCTCCTCGCGATGGCCGAAGACATGAGGGTGATACTGATAAAGTTCGCCGACAGGCTTCACAATATGCGCACGCTGGAATACCTCTCCCCTGAGAAGCAGGAAAAAATTGCGCGTGAGACCCTGGAAATATACGCCCCACTTGCGAACCGTCTTGGTATGGGCTGGTTGAAGTCGGAGCTGGAAGACCTGAGCTTCAAATTCCTTATGCCCGAGATGTACGGGCAGCTTGTGCAGAAAGTCGTCAAAAAGAAAGAAGAACAGGAAGGGTATCTCAATGAAGTAATAAAAATTATAGAGGCCCACCTGAAGGCCGCTTCTATCCCCGGGAAGGTTTTCGGGAGAGTAAAACATTATCACGGCATCTTCCAGAAGATGCAGAAACAGAGAATACCGTTTGAACAGGTATATGACGTAATAGCTATCAGGATAATCACGGACACCCCTTCTGACTGCTACGGGATCCTCGGCCTGATCCATTCGCTCTGGACGCCTGTGCCGGGCAGGTTCAAGGACTTTATCGGCGCGCCCAAATCAAACCTCTATCAGTCCCTGCATACCACGGTAATCGGTCCCCGGGGAGAAAAGGTTGAATTCCAGATACGCACCGAAGAAATGAACCGGATCGCCGAAGAAGGCATCGCGGCCCACTGGAAATACAAGGAGGTGGAGCATGCCGAGAAACTGGATGAAAAGTATTTTGCCTGGCTCAGGGAGCTTGTAAAAGCGCAGAATGAGACGCGTGACGCTAAAGAATTCCTCGAAGAAGTGAAGGGCAACATATCTCCCGGAGTTGTTTATGTGTTTACCCCTGAAGGTGATATAGTCGAACTCCCCCTGGACGCCACTCCGGTTGATTTCGCCTACAGTATCCATACTGAAGTAGGGCATCAATGCATAGGCGCCAAGATCAACAGCCGGATCGTGCCGTTGAGATACAAGCTTCAGAACGGCGACACAGTGGAGATCATAACTTCCCAGGGGCACGGGCCGAGCAGGGACTGGCTGAAGTTTGTAAAAACACAGAGGGCGAAAGCGCGGATAAAACAATGGCTCAAGGTGGAAGAAAGAAAGAAGGGCCTGATTCTCGGGGGGGAGCTTCTGGAAAAAGCGCTCAGGAGGTATGAGCTGAGCCCCGCGCTTGCAAGGTCAAAAGAAATTCTCGATGCGGCAAAGGCTTACAAAATCCAGACGCATGAGGACCTCCTTGTAGCCATCGGATACGGCAGGATTTCAGTGCATAAGATTGTAAGAAAACTTATGCCCGAACCTGAAAAGGCTGAGGCGGAAAAGATCACCCTGAAGAAGGAAGTCCAAAAAACCGAGGAAGGCAAAGGAATAAAAATCAAGGGCGTCGATAATATTATGTTTCACCGCTCCAAATGCTGTTATCCTCTTCCCGGGGAGAATGTTACCGGTTTTGTCACCAGGGGCAGGGGCATCTCCATCCATACAACCGATTGTCCGACCCTTGAAACCCAGACTTTTGACGCCGACCGCCTTGTTGAAGTGGAATGGTCTGCCGGGGACGAAGGCGCTTACGCTGTCAAGGTACAGGCGTTGACCGTGGATAAAAAGGGGCTGCTTGCCGAGTTGAGCGCCGTCCTGTCGACAAACAATGTCAATATCAACCATCTTGACGCTTCCACGACCCATGAGATGCAGGCCCTCTTCAATTTTATCCTCGAAATCAGGGACAAACGCCATCTTGACGAGGTCATCAAGAAACTCTCCCAGATTAACGGCGTTATCGAAGTGAAGAGGGTCAAGACTTAAAGAAAACCACAGATTATGAATCAACCTGCCATTGTTTACGACACCTTCGATTCCCCTGTCGGGCGGCTCTATCTCATTTTTTCCGCTAACGTCCTGACCGGCATTTCTTTCGACAAACCTTCCGACGTCCCGTTTAAAAAGCGGACCGCACCGGAGCGTTTCGTAAAAGAGCTTTCAGCGTATTTTAAAGGTGAGAACAAAGTCTTCAGTCAGGAAATAAAATTCCTCAAGGGGACGGATTTTGAACAGAAAGTCTGGTCCGCGCTTCAAGAGATACCCTTCGGCGAGACAAGGTCTTATAAATGGGTGGCTGAGAGGATCGGGAAACCCGCTGCGGTCAGGGCGGTCGGACAGGCGCTTTCAAAAAATCCGGTGCCTATAGTCGTACCCTGTCACAGGGTCATTGAATCAGACGGCTCCATCGGCGGGTATTCCTCGGGAGTGAATGTAAAAAAGCGGCTGCTGGAGATGGAGTATTATTCGAAGCCGGACAATCAACAATGATGAATGAATAATGAGTAATTTAAAAAATTCCTTAATTACTCATTGATAATTAGTAATTGTTAATTGTCATTTTCTACTGCGCGACCATCACAAGCACCTGATTGCATTGAAATTCATTTCCCCCGATGCTTTCGAGGGCATGTTCGTATGCCTTGCGGACTTTTTTGGAGTTCTTGTTCAGCAGCAGGCCGATATTCACGCATGTCCTGTAAAGGGAAATCGATTCAAGGTTGATCACTTTCACAGAGTCTTTATATCTATCGCGAAAATCCGACAATTGCTGCATGCCGCTCTGGTGCCTGCTTTTTAAGCTCTCAACAAGCGGGGTGATCGCAAGAGTATTTTTATGATATCTGAAATCCTCGTTATTGACGATAAGCTTTTTATCGAGTTTTTTAAGGAACGCGGAAAAGAACCGGGTTTCAGTATTTTCGAGCGCGGTAGTATTTAAAATGATGCCTTCTATTTTCTTCTTCTGGGCAAAATACTGTCTCACCCTGCCGGTTTGAGCGTCGAACTTTGCGGATATAATGCCTTTTAAATTTTTCAGATAACCTTTACTGTCGGCCAGAGACTTGCTTACCGATTTTTTTCCGTAAATTCCCACAAATGAGTAAAAAAGGTCCAGCTCCAGAAGGTTGCGGATTATAGAATACCAGGAATAGAAATTCGCCATTGCTTTTAATGTTTCAACATGAAGTTCAAAAGGTGTCATCAGGATCGGCTCAAATACGGCGTGATGGGCGTCGTATCTGCTCCAGTCAGTGTGCAGGAGGCGTCCCTGGGCCTTGATTTCTTCAAAGACAGGGGTCCCCGGCAGAGGGGTGAGCATCATGAACTGTATCGAGTCTATGTCGAGCTTTTTGGCAAATTTCTGGGTGTTTCTGATCGTCTGGATATCGTCCGTGTCGGAGCCTAACACAAACATGCCGTGAATGTTGATGGAGTGTTTCTTCATTAACCTGATAGAATTCTCGATATCTTCGATACCCTGCCCCTTATTATAAAGCGCCAGGGTCTTTGGGTTGATTGATTCAAATCCGATATAGACCGAGAAACATCCAGCCTTTGCCATCAATTCGACCAGCTCCAAGTCCTTAGCTATATCTGTCCTCACCTGCGCGCTCCATTGAATTTTTATGTTATTAGCAATCATGGCGCGCAGCAATTCCTTGGTCTTTTTCTTGTTGGCGGCAAAATTGTCGTCAATAAAAAATACATGACGAGGCTTGTATGAAGCCGCTGCCCGGATTTCTTCTAATATCCTGTCGATTTTTTTGTGCCTGTATTGCCTTCCGAACATCTGGATGACGGAGCAGAACCTGCACGCAAACGGGCATCCCCTTGATGTTGCGACAGGCACGACCTTATTGTCCCATTTGTAGACCAGGCTGAAGTCGGGGACAGGCGCGTCATTTAAATTCTGGATCAGGTCCCTGCCGGGGTTGTGAACGATTTGACCGTTTCTCCTGAAAGACAAGCCTTTTATCGCATCAAGCGGTTTGCCGGATATCAGATGTTCAAGCAGTTCGACAATGGTTTCTTCTCCTTCTCCCCTGACGACATAATCGGCATATTGCAGGCTTTCATCAGGTAAAAAAGTTGAATGCGGTCCTCCGATAGCGACAGGGATCCCGAGCTTTTTGAACATCCCGGCAATCTGGAACGCGCGCGGCGCAGTGGAAGTGATAGAGGAAACACAGATGAGATCTGCGTCTTCGAGCATTGTCCAGTCCGGAGTCGAAATGTCCTCAATGTATACTTTTGCGTTATAACCCCTGTTTTTTAAAATCGTTGCCAGAAGAATCGAACCCAGCCGCGGCATCGGGAATTTACTGAAGATGTTTGCGCCCGGAGATTTTGCTTCTATGAAGTAAATGTTTTTCATTTTATTTTTCTTGACCTTTTCTTCTTTCAAATTAGTTAAATTCCTGTTTCTGAAACAGCCCTTGTAGAATATCATAGGGAATTATTTTTCACAATGCAACTGAAATGTTAAAAATAAATCTTGACTTTCATTTATTGTTACAGTATTGTAATCTGCAATATCGGGGAATAACGGATAAGAGGGTCTTATTCTCAATGAGGCTTAAGGGGACAAGGGGTTGAAGAAATCTTCGTTTAATATCTGAACGGATAAGCTGAAAGAAATTTATTGATGTCTTGTCGCCGCAAGGCGGGAAGCATTTTTAAAGGTATGCGGTCCTATTCGGAAATGGTCCGTTGCGGGAACTTCGCCGTGAGGGGACATGGCTGGAGTTACAAGGGTTCCACCCCGTTGGGAATGTGCTCCGACGGGGTGGGTCCCCGGGTTTCTTTTTATTTTGCCTGCCACTGTTGAAAATCAAAATATATCCGATATACTTGAGTTAAGACAACCAATCGCAAACAGTGGAGGTTTGGCTATGAAGAAACCTGTTTTAATTGTTTTAATCGCTTCTGCTTTACTTTTAGTTTCTGCTTATTCCTTTGCCGGTGAAGTCATTGTTAAGATGTTTCTGCTGGCCGGGGAGGGAACGGGAAAAGAGACCGGGACTGTAACCGCGACAGACACACAGTACGGCCTTCTTCTTGTTCCCATGCTTAGTGGACTTATTCCGGGACTGCATGGCTTCCATGTGCATCAGAATCCTGACTGCGGCCCTGCGATAAAAGAAGGGAAACCGGTTGCAGGTCTTGCTGCCGGAGGGCATTATGACCCCGCCGGCAGCGGAAAACACGAAGGCCCATACGGCAACGGACATACCGGCGACCTCCCGGCGCTGCATGTGGATTCCTACGGAAAAGCGGCTCTTCCGGTGCTTGCCCCGCGACTGAAGGTCCTGGATTTAACAGGCAGGTCATTGATGGTCCACAGCGGAGGAGACAACTACTCCGACATGCCTGAGAAATTGGGAGGCGGAGGTGCAAGAGCGGCCTGCGGGGTGATCAAGTAGTGCAAAAGCGGTAAGCGCGGAAGCGTGAAAGAGCGTAAGTGCGGAAGTCATACAAAGGCATCTCAGGTCTTGAATAATTTATTTGTTTCGGATAATGTAGGTAACGGAAAATAAAGGGGAGTAGCTGAATCAGCGGCTATCGTCAGCACGTCCCGCGCGGGCAAGTGCGCGGGGCCGGTACCGCTGGTTAGGTAAAACTAACAAGCGAGACCTTTACCATGGTTGCATTCAATATGTATTCGTGGTAAAGGTTTTTTTATTAATGTCAATCAAAAAAGGAGGAAAAATTATGCCGAGAAAACCGGGAGAGATGGAGGCAGAGTATTTTGCGAGAGAGGAGTTTAAGAAGAAAAAGAAACTGGAAGAGGAAAAACACAGACAGCTCAGGGAAGAGGAAAAGAGAAAACTCAGGGAAACCCATTTTATGAAATGTCCCAAGTGCGGAATGGAGCTGATAGAGATCGATTATAAAAACATAAAAATAGATAAATGCTCCGAATGTGAAGGCATATGGCTTGATGCCGGTGAGCTTGAAACAGTATCAAAACTTGAGAAGGGCGGCCTTGACAAATTATTCGGTGTTTTCAGGAAGTAGTTTGCTATTGAATTAATATTCATTAACCACAGAGGCACAGAGGAAATAAAAGTCAGCAGAGGGAAAATGCACTGGCATCAGAAGGGCATAAAAGACGTAATAGATGAGCTGGGGACGTCCGCTGAGGGGCTTTCTTCCGGAGAGGCGAGCAAACGTCTGCTGGAGTACGGCCCTAACGAACTAAAAGGGAAAAAGAGAAAAACACCGCTCATGATGTTCCTGGACCAGTTCAGGGACTTCATGATCCTTGTCCTCATCGCTGCCGCAGTTATTTCAGGATTCATAGGCGAGCTGTCTGACACAATAGCCATTGTTGTAATTGTGGTCCTTAACGCTGTTATCGGCTTCATACAGGAATACAGGGCGGAAAAGGCGATGGCTGCCCTGAAAAAAATGGCCGCTCCTTCAGCAACAGCAATAAGGAACGGCCTGCCTGAAACTGTGTCGGCAGCTCAGCTTGTTCGCGGGGATGTTGTCATTCTTGAGGCAGGGAATATTGTGCCGGCTGATATGAGGTTGATTGAATCAGCGCAGTTGAAAGCAGAAGAGGCTGCTCTGACCGGGGAATCAATCGCTGTTGAAAAACATGCGCATGCCCTGCATGACGAATTTTTACCGATAGGCGACAGGAAGAATATGGCATACAAAGGGACGTTGGTGGCCTATGGACGTGGAACGGGTATTATTGTGGCAACAGGCATGGATACGGAACTTGGCCGGATAGCGACCATGCTGCAGGAAGAGGAAGAGGTAAAGACGCCCCTTCAGAAACGACTTGCAAGTTTTGGACAAAAACTCGCCGTTGCCGTACTTGCCATATGCGCCATAGTGTTTGGAATCGGCGTAATGAGAGGGGAGCCGGCTATGTTAATGCTCCTGACAGCTATTTCCCTCGCAGTTGCCGCAATCCCTGAAGCGCTGCCTGCGGTAATAACGATATCCCTTGCCCTCGGCGCAAACAAGCTGGTAAAACAGAACGCCCTCATCAGGAAACTTCCTGCCGTGGAAACCCTCGGCTCCGTTACCTATATCTGCTCGGACAAGACAGGCACTCTTACTCTCAACAAAATGACAGTGGAAGAAATATATGTTGACGGGAAGATTGCCGAGGGTTCATCTGCCCTTGACCCCTCGAACCCTCGGCCCCCCGGACCCTTGTTTTTCACCGCGCTCGCTCTCAGCAACGACACTGTTCTTGACAAGGACGGAAACGCGATAGGTGACCCTACGGAGATTGCTCTTTTCGATATTGCCCGTAACAATGGGTTTAACAAGCAGGAACTTGAGAAAGATTTCCCCCGTGTTGCCGAACTACCGTTTGATTCGGAAAGAAAATGTATGACGACAATACATAAGTGGGAAGTGGGAAGTCGGAAGTCGGAAGTAAAAGAAAAAGACTTTCTGATTTCAACTTCTCACTTCTTACTTCCTACTTCTTATTTGTCCTTCACAAAAGGCGCGGTGGATGTCCTGATTGATAAGTCGGTTAATATTCTGACATCTGAGGGGCTGAGAGAGATTGACAGAGAAGAAATAATAAGCATAAGCGACAGGATGGCCGCTGATGGTTTGAGGGTGCTTTGCATTGCCATGAGAAAATGGGACAACTTGCCTGATGATATGTCTGATCAGAATGTTGAAAAAGGCCTCACCATTTTAGGTCTGACAGGTATGATGGACCCCCCGAGAGAAGAGGCAAAAGTAGCTGTGGCGATGTGCAAAACGGCTGGAATAAAGCCCGTGATGATAACAGGGGACCATCCACTTACAGCAAGGACAATAGCCAATAGACTCGGAATTATTGAAGATGACACTAAGGCAATAATCACGGGACGGGAACTTGAGATGCTGACCATGGAGGAATTCGAAGACAGGGTTGATCATATCAGGGTTTATGCAAGGGTGGCGCCTGAACAGAAGTTAAAGATAGTGAAAGCTCTTCAGGACAGAGGACAGTTTGTTGCCATGACCGGTGACGGCGTGAATGATGCGCCGGCATTAAAAAGGGCCGACATCGGCGTGGCTATGGGGATTACAGGCACTGATGTCTCAAAAGAAGCGTCCCACATGATTCTCCTTGATGATAATTTTGCAACTATTGTAAAGGCGGTAAAAGAGGGCAGGCGGATTTTCGACAACATCCGCAAGTTCATCAAGTACACCATGACGAGCAATTCCGGCGAGATATGGACCATATTCCTTGCGCCTTTTTTAGGGCTTCCTATTCCCCTTTTACCTATACACATCCTCTGGATCAATCTCGTTACGGACGGGCTCCCGGGGCTTGCGCTTGCTGCTGAGTCCGCTGAAAAAGGCGTTATGCAGAGACCACCGAGAGATCCGAAGGAGAGCATTTTCGCTCATGGACTAGGCGCCCATATTGTATGGGTGGGTCTCTTGATGGGCGCAGCATCCCTTTTTACACAGGCGTGGTCTATTAGGACAGGTCATGCCCATTGGCAGACTATGGTGTTTACCGTATTATGCCTGAGTCAGATGGGGCATGTTCTCGCCATAAGATCAGAGAAGGAGTCTTTATTTAAACAGGGTTTTTTTTCAAATAAGCCTCTTCTGTGGGCCTTTGCCCTGACCTTCGGTCTCCAGATGGCAACCATATATGTCCCTGCATTGAACCCTGTATTTAAGACAGAACCGCTGACGCTGAATGAACTTACATTAACGATCGCATTGTCATCTGTAGTGTTTTTTGCAGTGGAAATTGAGAAATGGTGGAAGAGGAGGAAGGGACAGTAGGGGAGAGGCGGCGCCTTGCCCTTCTTAGAGTTAAGAGTTATGCAAGTTAACATATTATTTCCTATAAATGCAGAGGGTTTTACATATTTAGTTCCAGGAGAACTTGAAGAAAAGATCAAACCTGGCTTACGTGTGCTTGCGCCGTTCAGGAGTGGGAAAAAAGTTGGGATAGTGGTTGGTTTAGATAAAACAACAGCCATAACACAGGACAAAGAAATAACTCTTAAATCAATTGAATCAGTTCTTGACGACGAACCTCTCATCCCTGACAATTTATTGAAACTGATTCAATGGGTCGGACAGTATTATATGTCAACCTCCGGTCTGGCTTTGAAAAATGCCGTTCCGTCAGGAATATTTGAAGGTAAAAAGGGCAGCAAGGGCAGGATCACATATGATCATGAAGCTGCGCCTGCAAAGAAAATCAATCTCACCGCAGAACAGCAGAAAGCGTTGTCTGAGATCATCAGTGCAGTATCCGGCGCATTCCTTCTTCATGGCGTTACCGGCAGCGGGAAGACAGAGATATATATCAGGGCCATAGAAGAGCTTGGCGATAAAGAGGCGATAGTCCTCGTGCCGGAGATCGCGCTGACAACGCAGATCGTTGACAGGTTCCGCGCCCGTTTTCAGGACAAGGTCGTGTTCTTCCACAGCGGACTGTCTCCCGGCGAGAGGATTACCTCCTGGCGAAAGATAAGGAATGGAGAAGTTAAGGTCGCCCTCGGCGTGAGAAGCGCTGTCTTTGCCCCTTTTAAAAACCTCGGACTTATTATTATTGATGAAGAGCACGAGGCGTCATACAAACAGTTCGAGGGATTAAAGTACAGCGCAAGGGATGCGGCGCTTGCAAGGTCGAAGATAGAGAGTATCAAAATAATACTTGGCTCCGCCACACCTTCTATCGAGAGCTTTTATCATGCAAAGAAAGGGAAGCTTGGTTACCTTGAACTCACTCAAAGGGTAGAGCAGAGGCCCATGCCCCGGGTTGAGATCATAGACATGACAAGGGAAGAAAAAGAGTCGCTGTCATATTCAAGAAAACTGCTGGATGTCCTGGAAAAGAATCTTTCAGAAGGGCACCAGTCCCTCATTATGCTGAACAGGAGGGGATATTCGCCGTTCCTCATGTGCACGGACTGCGGTTATACATATAAGTGTCCTGCATGCAGCATTACACTTACATATCACAAAGACACAAAGACCCTGAATTGCCATTACTGTAATTCATTTCTAAAGCCGCAGGATGCCTGTCCTGAATGCAAGGGGACAAAGATAAAATACATCGGACTCGGCACACAAAGAATAGAGGAAGAACTTCACGAATTGCTGCCGGAGCTTAATTTGAAAAGAATGGACCGGGATACGACAACGAAAAAACTTTCACATTACAGAATAGTAAAAGATATGGAAGATAAAAAGATCGCCGTCCTGCTCGGCACGCAGATGATAGCAAAGGGACATGATTTCCCGGACGTTACGGTTGCCGCGGTTGTATTTGCGGACGTAGCGTTGAACCTTCCTGATTTCAGGTCTTCAGAGAGGACGTTCCAGTTGTTCACCCAGCTTGCCGGCAGGGCAGGGCGGGGCGATGTCTCCGGGGCAGTATATATCCAGACTTATGAACCGGAGCATTATGTCTTTGATTATGTGCGCAATCACGATTACAAAGGATTCTATCAGAATGAGATAGAACTAAGAAAAGAACTTTCTTACCCTCCCTTCAGTAAATTGATAAGGGTCGTTTTCAGTTTCAGGAATAAAGAGGATGGGGTGAGAACTATGAAGAGTGTTTCTGCAAGGATTAAAAAAATAACCCGGCCCCGGAACCCAAAACTCAAAACTCAAAATTTAAAATCCGACTTTGAAATCCTCGGGCCTTCTCCGGCGTCCATTGAGAAAATCAGAAATTACTGGCGGTGGCATCTGATTCTTAAAGGCGCGAATTCAAAATCCCTGCGCCTTGCCGCCCTGAAGATACTTGAATCAATAAAGGATATCAGGGACGTCAAGGCAGACATCGATGTCGACCCGATAAACCTTTTATAAATCCATTCCGCCGCACTGTCTCTTCCCGCGAGAAAAAATACCCGTTTGAAACCTTGCCGGAACCCCGCGGCAAGGCATTGTTTTTTCATGCGCATTCACACTGCCGTGACAGTAATCACATCATTCCCGGTCACATTCTCTTAAATTTAAGGAGAGAATTTAATTCCGGAACATGCTCTTTCATGGAAACGGGAGCAGGTTTCGTTTATATGGAGGACAGCATGTCAAACGGTTTGAAAAACAAAAAAACATATTATGGGCTGATGCTCGCTATGGTGTTTATTTTTTCTTCACCAGGCGCTTTCGCTGCAAACGTAACGCTTGAGTGGGACCAACCTGCTACAAATGCGGATGGTACCCCTTTAACGGACCTTTCCGGATATATAATTTATTACGGCGCTGAAAGCGGCAAGTATTCGCAGGGGCTTGATGTCGGAAATGTGCTCATGTATACAATTTACGATCTTTTCAGCGACTCATCTTATTATTTCGCTGTTGCCGCATATGATTCATCAGGAAATGAAAGCGACTTTTCCAATGAAATAAGCGTAACCGGCATGCGGGACACCACATCGCCTGTAATATCCGGCGTATATGCGCATGACATCACGACAGACAGCGCTTCAATCAACTGGACAACCGATGAAGCCTCGGACAGCCTGGTAGAATACGGCATTTTTACCTCTCATGAAAACGCCTCCCCTCCGGATCCCGCTCCTGTATTCAACCACAATATGACGTTATCCGGTCTTTTGCCTGCCACCCGATACCTTTTTCGCGTAAGCAGTCAGGACTCTTCCGGAAACTTGAGCGTCTCTGACGATTATACCTTTGTCACTCCCAACCTGCAGAATTCCCCTCCGGTTATATCCTCCTTTAAGGCGGACCCATATTCAGGGAGAGCGCCGCTTACTGTTGCCTTTACAGTCAATGTTTCGGATATTGACGGGAATATCACTGGTTATGAATGGGATTTTGACGGCAATGGTAAAATCGACGCTGCGACAACCACGAACCAGATATCCCATACGTACCGGCATTCAAAAAGATATTCTCCAAGAGTAAGAGTTATAGATGATCAAGGGGGAAAAGCTGAAAGCAGAACGAAGATATCTGTTTATAAATAGTGGCTGCTTATAACGCCCGGCATTCGCGCGAAAGCGGGAATAAAAAACATATAGGGGCAATTCATGAATTGCCCCTACCGACCAAGATCAGCACTCCATAGCGACTTTTTGGGTCTCCATATAATTCAGAATACCTTCAGGATCGCAGGATATGCATACATCTATTCCCTGGATTATCTGCATTTCTTCGCACATCATATATGCTTTTTTCAGTCCTTCATCCCCCATCCTGCTTATCGCCAGCTTCTTGGGTCTGAGGTAAACCTGCCCGCAATTCATGCAAAGCCAGATAAAGTTATGTCTTGCCGCTTCCGCGCAATCTTCACATACATAAATCATTACGCCCGGCATAATCTCCGCATGAACTGACGTGTACTCCTTTTTGCATATCATGCACTTTTCCAGCCTGTTATTGATCTCTATCATCGCACCCTCCTTCTGTCCTGTTGACTGCAATGTTCATGCCATAAAAGGGTTTTTGATAAACAAATACGGCAGTGCATGAAACAACAAGGCGTATCTGTCTGGAAAATAGAGAGATTTCCCCGGGAGGGATTAATATAACAATGATGATTATGACAGTAAGGAAGCAGAGGGAGCAGTAATATTCTTACCTGAGGTTATTGCCATTTTTCTAACACATGCTCAATCTTTGACGTTTCTTGTCCCGCTACCACATGTTACTCTTTCATGTTGCCTAATTAAAGATGAAATTTTATAATAGTCCGGTCGTTGTAATAACAATGAACAATTAACAATGAGTAATGAATAATTAAGGAATTATTACTAATTACTAATTGTTCATTACTAATTTTAGTACTGTGGAGGCATAATGAGGCTTCAGGGCAAAAAAGCATTGATCACAGGCGCGGCCCAGGGTATCGGCAAAGCTATCGCGCTTGCGATGGCGAAGGAAGGCGCCGACATCGGCATTGCTGACGTAAACGTTGAAAGCGCGGAAAAAACAGCGCTGGAAATAAGGGGCCTGGGGGTAAAGGGCGTCGCGATCAAACTTGACGTCTCAAAACAGGAAGATGTTTCCAGGGCTTTTGAGTCAGTTACGAAAGAATTCGGCGCGCTCGACATACTGGTAAACAACGCCGGAATCACAAGAGACACCGTGCTGCTCAGGATGAAAGAAGAAGACTGGGATGCCGTATTGAATATCAACCTGAAAGGCTCTTTTTTATGCAGCAAAGAGGCCGTGAAAATAATGGCAAAGCAGCGTTCCGGTAAAATAATCAGCATTTCATCGGTGGTGGCCTTCATGGGAAATCCCGGACAGATCAACTACAGCGCTTCCAAGGCCGGGCTCATCGGTCTTACAAAAACCATCGCAAAGGAATACGCGGGCAGGGGTATCCGGGCCAACGCGGTCGCGCCGGGGTTTATTCAGACGGCAATGACCGATGTGCTTTCAGACGCGGTCAGGGAAGAGATGAAGAAAGCCATTCCTCTCGGTCAGTTCGGCGCATCGGAAGACGTTGCAAACGCGGTCTTGTTCCTCGCTTCTAAAGAATCCGATTACATAACCGGACAGGTTATTCATGTAAACGGCGGAATGTATATGTAGTAAAGAAATTTTTATTGTAAATATGTATAATTTATCTTCTGTAATATGATAGAAATTTTAAATTTATTTAAAAAAGCGGAGGTGCTTGATGTCAGTTGAACCCAAGGTAAAGGAAATAATAGCAAAACAGCTCGGCGTTGATATGGAAAAAGTTACTTCCGAGGCATCGTTTATTGATGACCTCGGCGCGGACTCGCTCGATACGGTCGAACTGGTAATGGCTTTTGAAGAGGCCTTCAACATAGAGATTCCCGATGAGGACGCGGAGAAGATATTAAAGGTGCAGGACGCCGTTAAATATATAGAAAACAAATCCGGAAGTTAAAATAAAAACTGTTGACCACAGAGTACACAGAGGCACAAAAGTAGCAAGTAGAGGGTAGAAGGATTATTTAATTCTCTACTCTCTACTCTCTACTTTTTCAAACTCCGGGACTGAACTCTACATTGTCTCTGTGCTCTCTGTGGTTTAAAAATTTCAAGTAAATTATGAAGAGAAGGGTTGTAATAACCGGGGTGGGAATGATAACCCCACTCGGCGCGGACACGGAAAAATCATGGAAGGGCCTCATTGAAGGACGCTCCGGTATAAGGAGGATAACCCACTTTAATCCTGACGGTCTCCCCTGCCAGATCGCAGCCGAAGTCCCCGATTTTGAGATCGACCGGTTTATAGAAATAAAAGAGCAGAAAAAAATGGACCGGTTCATTCATTTCGGGCTTGCGGCGGCGACTATGGCAATGGAGGACGCGGGACTTAAGGTTACGGAAGACAATGCCGACAGGATCGGCGTTATTGTCGGGGCCGGCATAGGCGGCCTGTCCGCGATTGAACATTATAAAGAGATACTGCTTGAGAAAGGGGCCAAAAGGGTCTCTCCCTTCTTTATACCAATGACTATAATCAATCTTACCTCCGGGCAGATATCCATCCGTTTCGGGGTCAAGGGACCGAACTCCGCAGTTGCCACGGCATGCGCGACCGGGACACATTCTATCGGCGACGCCTTCAAGCTGATACAGCACGGCGTTGCCGACGCGATGATATGCGGAGGGACCGAGGCCGTGATAACGCCTCTCGGTATTGCCGGGTTTACCTCGATGAAAGCCCTCTCTACAAGAAACAGTGAGCCGGAAAAAGCGAGCAGGCCTTTTGACAGGGACCGGGACGGCTTTGTCATGGGAGAAGGGGCAGGGGTCCTGGTCATCGAGGAACTGGAGCACGCTGCCGGCAGAGGGGCAAAGGTTTACGCTGAACTGACAGGTTACGGTCTGAACGCGGACGCGTATCATATAACAAGCCCGGCGCCAAACGGCGAAGGAGCGGCAAAATGCATGAGATATGCCCTGAAAGACGCCGGGATCCGCGCGGAAGAAATTGATTATATCAACGCGCATGGGACTTCTACAAAATACGGCGATGAGATAGAAACGACCGCGATTAAACAGGTATTGGGCGCGCATGCCTATAAATTATGCGTGAGTTCCACAAAATCGATGATCGGGCATCTCCTCGGGGCTTCAGGCGGCGTTGAGGCCGTGATTTGCGCGCTCAGCATGCATAACGGGATTGTGCCGCCTACCATTAATCTCGACAATCCCGACCCGGAGTGCGATCTTGATTATGTGCCTCATAAGGCGAGGCCCCTTGACGTTAATATTGCCATGTCCAACTCATTTGGTTTCGGTGGAACGAATGCGTGCATCATCTTTAAAAAAATCGACCGGTCTTAACAGCTCTCTCGGTTACAGGTTCAGGAAAAAGCTTAAAGACATGCTGGAGCATGGTTATTCTGAACTTGAAAGCTCCCTCGGTTACAAGTTCAAAAAAAAATCCCTGATAAAAGAAGCGGTAACTCATAAATCATACGCCCATGAAAGACATAAAGACAGTTTGTCATTTAACGAGCGCATGGAATTTCTCGGGGATTCCGTTCTTGAGCTGGTTATCAGCGAATACCTCTACATGACCTTTCCTGAATACACGGAAGCGGACCTTTCAAGGGTCAAGGCCTACACTGTCCAGGAGGCGACCCTTGCGGAGACCGCAAAGACCCTTAACCTCGGCCCGCATCTCCTCCTCGGCAAAGGAGAAGAACTGACCGGCGGCAGAAAGAAACCCTCCCTTCTCGCGGACGCCCTTGAGGCCGTAATTGCCGCGATTTATCTGGACGGCGGTTATAAAAAGGCGAGGGACTTCATCTACAGGCATCTGGTCCATAAAATAAGCGATATGACGGAGAGAAATATTGTTTTCGACTTCAAGACCAAACTCCAGGAAGTTGCGCAGGCGCAATTCTGCGTCCTTCCTTCCTATGTGACGCATAAAGAAGAAGGACCTGAACACAAGAAGACCTTTGAAGTGAAGGTCCTTATCAATGAAAGCTGTTTCGGTTCGGGAAAAGGCAAGACCAAAAAAGCCGCGGCGCAGAAGGCAGCCGAGGCGGCTTTGAAAAAGATCAAAAAGGGCCATGAACAAGAAATTAACTTATAAGTCATCAGGCGTAGATATTGAAAAAGGCGACAGGCTGGTGGACATTATCAGGCCCCTTGCTCGCGCTACATTTTCACGAGGTGTAGTCAATGAAATAGGCTCCTTCGGCGCCTTTTTTAAAATCGATAAATCACGGTATAAGGAGCCTGTTCTTGTAAGCGGCACTGACGGAGTAGGCACGAAACTCAGGATTGCGTTCATGATGAACAGGCACGACACGGTCGGGATAGACCTTGTCGCCATGTCGGTGAACGACATCCTCACGAGCGGCGCGCGGCCCCTTTTCTTTCTCGATTACTTCGCAACCGGAAAGCTTTCAACAAAGACCGCCGGGGCCGTCATTAAAGGTATATCGGACGGGTGCAGGATGGCTGACTGCTCGCTGATCGGGGGAGAAACCGCGGAGATGCCCGGATTTTACAGCGAAGGTGAATACGACCTTGCCGGTTTCGCTGTCGGCATTGCCGACAAAAAGAAAATCATCAATGGTTCCGGGATCAAAAAAGGCGACGTCCTGATCGGCCTTTCTTCAAGCGGGCTCCACAGTAACGGATATTCCCTCGCGAGAAAACTGTTTTTTAATATAAATAAATACAGTCCCCGGAAACATATAAAAGAGCTCGGCTGTTCAATCGGAGAGGAATTGCTGAAGCCCACGAGGATTTATGTGAAAAGCGTCCTGAAAGTTCTCCGGAGCTTTCAATTAGAAGGGATAGCGCACATAACAGGCGGCGGCATTACCGGGAACCTGCCGCGTGTCATTCCATCAAATAAAAAGTTAAGGTTTTCCATTGAAAAAGGAAGCTGGGAGGTCCTCCCCATATTCAGCCTTATTCAAACTCTCGGCAATGTTGCGGAAAGTGAAATGTACAGGACATTTAATATGGGGATTGGATTAATACTGGTTGTGAATAACGCCGACGCAAAGAAGATCGTGACGAAATTCAATCAGCTCGGAGAAAAGGCGTTTATAATCGGACAGGTCGAAAAGGGAGAGAGAGGTGTAGTATATATTTAAATATATGAAGATCAAATTTTCACGGCATGCTAAAAGAAGAGCAAAACTTTATAATATTTCCGAAGCAATGGTATCGGATATCCTGAAGAGCATGAATTTCTCCCCCGGCAAACATGAAATCATAAAAAACATAAAAGGACTTAAATATCCACTAAAAATTGTCACAACTGTTGAAGATGATATAATAACAGTGGTAACAAACTATCCTCTGAGGAAAGGAAGAATAAAATGAGAGTATATTATGATAACGAAGTAGATGCCCTTTATATAAAATTAGGGAACAAGAAACCGGAAGGAGTAATAGAGATCTCGGAAGGAGTTAATCTTGATACAACAACAGAGGGGAAGATAATAGGGATAGAAATTCTTAATGCTTCCAAAAAGGTGGATCTTAAAACACTATTGTCATATACGCTGGATCTGGACAAAGAGTTACTGTCCAAGAAAATTGCCTGACCGGAGCCTCCGGTTGTCAAGGGCAAAGACTCACCCGTCATGTCCCGAACAAATCGGGACATCAGTAGAAGCGATACAAAAAACAGGCTCTGACTTTGTTTCAAATCAAGCGGCATTCAGATCATGTTATACGTCCCAATCAGTTATCGGGACACTTCTTTTAACATGTCCGCGCCAAACACATGTGAGGCTGTGAAAGACCATGAATCGTGACCGGTTGACGTGTCCGTAAAAGATAAAACGAACACGGATTACGGGCACGGATACCGGACACGGTGGACGGTTTTTCCCGTTTTGTTTATAATTACCCATGCTTACACTCGGCGTTCTGGCCTCGGGCAGAGGCTCAAATTTCCAGTCCATCATCGACAGCATCGAATCGGGGTTTATCAAGGCGAAGATCGCCGTTCTGATTACAGACAACCCGGATGCATATGCCATTGAGCGGGCCAAAAAGCATAACATCGAATCACTCGTTTTAAAGCCGAAAGATTTCGCTGATAAAAACGCGTACTACTCCAACATTGCCGGTGAATTGGAAAAAAGAGGTGTTGGATTAGTAATACTGGCCGGATTTATGAGGGTGATCGGCAAGGCGCTCATAGACCGGTACCGGAATAAGATAATGAACATCCATCCCGCCCTTCTGCCTTCATTTCCCGGACTTCACGGACAGAAACAGGCGGTTGATTACGGAGTAAAGATTTCCGGCTGCACGGTCCATTTTGTAGATGAAGGCATGGATACGGGACCGATTATCATCCAGGCTGCCGTTCCCGTTTATCACGACGATACTGAAGAAAACCTCTCTGAAAGGATACTGAAACAGGAGCACAAGATATTCCCATACGCGATTAAACTTTATTCGGAGGGGAAAATCTCTGTTGAAGGCCGAAAAGTTACAGTCAAAACGGAGAGACGGGATTCCTTCTTCACGAACCCTGTCCGCGAAAGCTGAGAGCTGAGGCTGAAAGCCGGCCGCTTAAAACTTTATCAACTGCGGCGCCCTCGGGCAGGGAATGACGTCGCGTATATTGTGCATTCCTGTTATATACTGCACCAGCCTTTCAAATCCGAGGCCGAACCCCGCGTGGGGCGCTGAACCGAACCTCCGGAGGTCAAGATACCATTCCATGTTTTCAAAAGGTATCCCCGATTGAAGCATCCTGTCTTTTAATACCTCAAGCCTTTCTTCGCGCTGGCTGCCTCCTATAATCTCCCCGACTTTCGGAACGAGTACGTCCATTGCGGCAACGGTTTTCCCGTCATCGTTCATTCTCATATAGAAGGCCTTAAAGTCTTTGGGATAATCCGTCACAA
Organism: Nitrospiraceae bacterium; assembly: GCA_003599505.1. Classification (GTDB taxonomy): domain Bacteria; phylum Nitrospirota; class Thermodesulfovibrionia; order UBA6902; family UBA6902; genus SURF-23. The sequence continues at coordinate 19,273 of QZKO01000076.1, forward strand.
TGACCGGGCCCTTAAAGACTTTATCCGTCAGGTAACGCTCATGCTCTGACTGCAGGTCCAGCCCCCATTTTACAGGGAATTCAAATTTCTCTTTTGACCTTTCCAGCTCTTTAACCGCATCGGTGTAGGTGATGTGGACAAATGCTTTTTCAGAGAGGTCTTTCAGCTCCGCGACCGAGGTGTTTTTGTAGAACTTTTCGAGAAATGATATTTCGCTCTCGCCTTTTTCAAGCGTCCTCCGGCAGAGAAAGCGGAAGAACTCCTCGGCAAGCCGCGTATCGTCTTTTAAATCCGCAAAGGCCATTTCAGGCTCGATCATCCAGAACTCGGACAGATGGCGCGAGGTGTTTGAGTTTTCAGCCCTGAAGGTCGGGCCGAATGTATAGACATCGCCGAGCGACATCGCGAGGAACTCCGCTTCAAGCTGTCCGCTTACGGTCAAATATGCCCTTTTGCCGAAAAAGTCCTGCGAAAAATCAACGTCGTTATTACTTCCCGGCAATTTTCCCATATCGAAAGACGTAACCGTAAAGAGATCGCCTGCGCCTTCGCAATCGCTTGCAGTGATGATAGGCGTGTGGACCCAGACAAAGCCCCTGCTCTGAAAAAATTCATGCACGGCCTCCGCCAAGATATTCCGTACCCTGAATACCGCCCCGAACGTATTCGTCCTCGGCCTGAGGTGGCTTATCTCCCTCAGGAACTCAAGAGTATGACCTTTTTTCTGCAGCGGATATGAAACAGGGTCGGCATCGCCGAAGATTTCAATAGCGGAAACCTCAACTTCAAACCTCTGCCCCTGCGCGGGAGATTCTTTCAATATGCCGCAGGCCCTGACAGCCGCGCCTGTATTGCAGTGAATAAGTGCCTGGAAAGCAGGTGACGCTTCAGGAATGACAAGCTGGAGTGTATCCTGGGTTGAGCCGTCGCTGAGCGCGATGAACGCGATGCCTTTTGACTCGCGCTTCGTCCTTACCCATCCGCAGACTGTAACTTGCTGTCCGGCATTCCCGTCAGCAAGAATGTTCTTTATTCTGGGCCGTTGCATGATTACCTCCGAAGTTTTATGCCTGATTATAACACGTAGGGGCGACCCGGCGCGTCGCCCCTACATTATTTTTCAGAGTGCCCCTTTATTTAAATTTTCAATCTGATATATAATAAAACGTTTTTTCCCTGAAATGGATACGGAAAGTTTTTTTCTTAATACATGCAGTCTGTTTCCTTTCCGCTGCGGTAATTTTCTGTCTGCTTGCACGGAAAGTGAAAATCTGCAGCTATATCCTCTGAGTTCAGGGAGGGCGGTAAGGTGACGATCACACCGATTGGGACTGTCTCCTGCTCTTTAATTCTGCTGTTTCTGTCGGCGTTGCTTGTGCCGTTTTTAAGGGGCCGCCAGCATTTTTTAATCAATATATCTTTTACTCTTGCTTCGATCGCTTCACTGCTCGGAGCTGTTGGAGGCATTTGGGCTGTAGGCAGCGGGATTACAAATAAACTGGTCCTGCCTGTAGGCCTGCCTGATCTTCCATTTCATCTGAGGATTGACCCCCTTGCCGGTTTCTTTCTCACGGTGATATGCCTGTTGTCCCTTTTTGTATCGGTGTACTCTATAGGCTATGTCAAGGGGTATTTAGGGAAAAGGCCTGTTACAAGTCTCGCCATATTTTATTGTCTCTTTCTTGCCGGGATGCTTATGGTGGTCCTGGCGGATGACGCGTTATTTTTCCTCGTAGCCTGGGAAGTCATGGCTGCGGCTTCATACTTCCTTGTAATGTTCGAAGATGAGCGCATTGAAAACAGGAGGGCCGCGTTCCTTTATATAGTTGTCGCGCATGTCGGGGCCATCGCCATTCTTTTGTCCTTCGGCGTTATGGCTGGACTTGCCGGCGGCTTTGAAAGTTTCAGCGGGTATACGTTTGACGCCATGAGACAGGCTCAGATGCCTGTGCAATGGGCTGCCGCCGCTTTTTTGCTCGCCTTCTTCGGATTCGCCGCAAAGGCGGGCGTGGTGCCCCTGCATGTCTGGCTGCCGGAGGCGCATCCGGTTGCCCCGTCAAATGTGTCGGCCCTGATGAGCGGTGTGATGCTCAAGACCGCCATTTACGGCATTGTCCGCGTGACGTTTGATCTTATTAAAGTATTCCCCTGGTGGTGGGGCGCTGTTGTGCTGATATTCGGCCTGATATCCGCTGTCATGGGTGTTCTTTACGCGCTTATGCAGCATGATTTAAAAAGGCTCCTCGCGTATCATTCAGTTGAAAATATCGGCATCATTCTCATAGGCGTCGGCCTGTCCATGATATTTACTTCATTCCATATGCCTTTGCTGGCGGCGCTGGCCCTCATAGCGGGGCTTTATCATACCCTTAACCATGCCATGTTCAAGGGCCTGCTGTTTATGGGAGCCGGCGCGGTGCTCCACGCTACGCATGAGCGCAATATGGAGGAGATGGGGGGGCTCATACACAGTATGCCCTGGACCGCGGCCCTTTTTCTCGTCGGCTGTGTTTCCATCTCCGCGCTTCCTCCCTTTAACGGGTTTGTATCCGAGTGGCTTACTTTTCAGGCGTTTCTTCTTTCGCCCGCCCTGCCGAGTCCTTTGCTGAAATTACTGATACCGCTCGGGGCCGCGCTTCTGGCCCTGACAGGCGCGCTTGCCGCAGCCTGTTTTGTAAAGGCCTTCGGAGTTACTTTTTTAGGACACTGGAGAGGACATCATAATCCCCGTGTTCAGGAGGCGGGATTGACAATGCGCGCCGGCATGATATTGGCGGCGCTGACGTGTCTTTTCCTTGGACTTGTCCCAACGGCTCTCATAGAATGGATGGACATACTTACGGAGCAGTTGGTAGGAGCGAAGATCGGCACCACCGCCGGGACGTTCGGCTGGATGTGGCTGACGCCGATTGCTCCCGACAGAGCGTCGTATTCGGGTTCGATAGTCTTTTTAGGCATACTGGTTGTTGTGGCGGTTGCGTATTTTCTGCTCCATGTCAAGACGGTGGCCATACACAGGGCTCCTGTCTGGGACTGCGGCTTTGAGAAGATAAATCAGAGGATGCAATATAATGCCACGTCATTTTCAATGCCCATCCGCAGAGTATTCGGCTTTCTCTTCAGTATCAGGGAACAGGTGAAACTGACCCCGCGTGCGGCGCAGCCGGTTTTCCCAAAGAAGATAAATTACTATCTCCGCATAAGAGACCGTTTATGGGGATGGCTCTATAAGCCCGTCGTTGAAATCAGCTTCCGGCTGTCACGCAGGGTAGGGAAGCTGCAGCAGGGACGCATACAGGCTTATCTTATATATTCCTTTATAACAATTATTGTCCTGCTGGTGTTTTCAAGATGAAAGTTTATCCGTTCATAATAGAGTTCCTGCAGATCGCGGTCCTTCTCGGAGTCGCGCCGGCCTTTACAGGCTGGGTGAGGATGCTGAAATGCTGGACCCAGGGGCGCACCTCCGCAGGCCTTTTCCAGCCGTACAGGGATATTGTGAAGCTGTTCTCCAAAGACGTGATATTGGCCGACAATGCCTCATGGATATTCCGCTTTACTCCATATCTCATATTCGGCGCCGCTGTGCTTGCGGGGGGAGTTATACCTATGCTCTCCATAGATTTGCCTCTGACGTCTACTGCTGACGTAATTGTGCTTGTGGCGCTTTTCGCGATAGCGCGCTTTTTTACCGCGCTTGCGGGAATGGACATAGGCACCGCTTTCGGCGGAATGGGGTCGAGCCGCGAAATGACGATCGCTTCGCTTGCGGAGCCCGCCATGCTTATGGCTATATTTACAGTGTCGCTGGCAAGCAAATCAACGTCCCTGTCGCAGATGGTGCATGTCATTTACAGCGGTCAATCCGTGCTGCGGCCGTCTCTCGTATTCGCCCTGCTTGCTTTTATATTGATCGCATTGGCGGAAACCGGCAGGATACCTGTCGATAACCCTGCCACGCACCTGGAACTGACGATGATACATGAAGCTATGATACTGGAATATTCAGGCAGGCATCTCGCGCTTATCGAATGGGCCGGTATGATGAAGCTGTTTCTTTTTGCCGCGCTCGGCATCGCGACCTTTTTCCCCTGGGGGATTGCCGCGTCAGGCGATATCGGTTTTATCCCGGCGGCTTTTCTTGTAATGACGCTGAAACTCGGGGTGGCCGGAGCGGGACTTGTACTGATAGAAACGGGACTCGCGAAGATGCGGATATTCCGTCTGGCGGAATTTTTAGGTTCCGCCTTTTTGCTTGCGACACTTGGGATGCTGTCGTATTTTATTCTGGAGTAGGGGCGGGAAGCTATTAGCGATAAGCCATAAGCAGTAAGCTTAAGAAATGAATAAAGGAATATTAGAAATAAAAAATTATTCGCCCCGGAGGGGGCGATGCTGAGAGCTTATCGCTTATAGCTTACTTATGAACATACACATTGCTGCCCAGATAAACAGTTTTCTTGCGGCGTTTGTGCTGCTTACAGCCTTCGGAATGCTGGTGCAAAGGAGGATGTACGGCCTGGTGCATCTGTTTACATGGCAGGGACTCTTTCTTTCCCTGAACACGGCCGTAGTCGGTTATGTGGCCCAGCGTCATCACCTTTACATATCTTCCGTGCTCACGCTGGCTCTTAAGGTTATTCTGCTTCCTTACATTCTCCATGTGCTCATTCAGCGTCTTAAAGTCCATAAGGAAATAGAGACGGTTGTAAATGTCCCCATGACGATGCTGATCGGGATAGCCCTGGTCATATTCTCTTATCATCTCATGTCGCCGGTGAGGGAGCTTTCAACGCTGGTAACACGTTCGACTCTTGCTGTAGCACTGGCCACTGTCATGATCGGGCTTCTGATGATGATAACGAGAAAACATGCAGTTACCCAGATAATAGGTTTTTTAGCGATGGAAAACGGCCTTTTCTTTGCCGCTACCAGCGCGACATACGGGATGCCGCTCGTGGTGGAATTAGGGGTGGCGCTTGACATCCTTATAGCGGCTTTTATATTCGGAATATTTTTCTTTCATATACATACTACCTTTGACAGCCTGGATGTAGAGCAGATGGCAAGGCTGAAAGAGGAAGATTGAAAAGATAGGGAGCAGTCATAATGTTACTTGTTTTGTTACTCGTGCCGCTTTTTGCGGCCGTTGTGCTGGCTTTTATCGGCGACAGGAGATTTGCGCCTGAAATAAATATTGCAGGTTCCGCTGCGACGTTTGCCGCGGGGGCCGGACTCGCGGTGCAGGTCTACATGGAAGGACCTATGCTGGCCGGCGGAAAATTTTTCTTTGTCGACGCCTTCAATGTATATCTGTCCGTCCTCACCTCTTTTGTCTCCATGACAACCGCGATATTCAGCAGGAGATACATGAGGAGGGAAAGGGAGCACGGGCGGGTAGGGCATATAAGGATGCGTTTCTATCACGCCATGTTCCAGCTTTTTATATTTGCCATGCTCCTTTGCCTTCTTACAAACAATGTAGGTGTATTATGGATAGCTATGGAGCTGGCGACATTGTCTACAGTCCTTCTCGTTTCATTGTACCGCACGCCGACCGCGATAGAAGCGGCGTGGAAATATTTCATACTCTGCGGCGTCGGAATCGCACAGGCTTTATTCGGGACAGTGCTTCTGTACTTTGCCGCTGAAAAGGTGCTGGGCGAAGGAGGGGAGGCGCTGCTCTGGACCAACCTCAGCCGGATAAGCGGGGAACTTGAACCTACGGTCCTTTCGCTTGCCTTTGTCTTCCTGATGGTCGGTTACGGCACGAAAGTAGGACTTGTCCCGCTCCACAACTGGCTTCCTGACGCGCACAGTGAAGGCCCGACCCCGATTTCCGCGGTGCTCTCGGGACTGCTGCTGAACATAGCGCTTTACGCCCTTGTAAGATGCAAGGTACTTGTTGACGGCGCTACGGGCACGCACCATGCGGGCCATATAATGATGGGCTTCGGCCTGCTGTCTATATTGGTGGCCGCCTTTTCTCTCCTGAGACAGAAAGATATAAAAAGGATGTTCTCATATTCATCCATTGAACATATGGGGATCGCGACTTTTGCCTTCGGGCTTGGAGGTCCTGTGGCCACATTCGGGGCCCTGCTCCACATGCTCGTGCACAGTCTTGCGAAGTCGTCGATATTTTTTACCGTAGGACACGCCTCGCAGATGCACCGGACTCAGGAGATGGACAGGATCAAAGGACTTTTCAGGGGCAACCCGCTTGTGGGATGGGGCCTGATGCTTGGCGTCATGGCGATCGCCGGCATGCCGCCTTTTGGGATCTTCACGAGTGAATTTCTGATATTAACTGCCACCATGAAGGACGCCCCCCTCTTGACCCCGTTTCTTTTGTTGGGGCTTGCGGTCGCGTTTGCGGCCCTGTTCAGGAGGGTCCAGCCCATGGTCGCCGGGGATGTGCCTTCGTATCAGAAGCCCATGAAAGCCGCGCACATACCTGTATTGCTGCATATGGCGCTGGTCCTCGTTATCGGTATCTATATGCCGGATTTTCTGAATAAATGGTTTCACACCGCTGTGGAGTTATTGAAATGAGTATTTTGAGAAACGCGATAACGTCTTCTCTCGGGATGGACGCGGAGTTTAAAGAAGGCAATTATCCCGCGTCAGTAGATTTCTGCGTTGTGCCGCGTGGAAAATTTGTCGACGCTGCAAAGGCGATGAAAAAGGTACACGCCCTGCTTGCCGCGGAATGGGCCACGGATGAAACATTATTCGGCAGGGGCTTCGGGGTCTTTGCCTGTTACCGGTGGGGATCCGAATATCTGATTGTCAAGATCGAGCTGCCCGCCGATGACCCGATCTTCCCCACTATCACAAATAAATTTGTCCCTGCGTATCGTTTTGAACGCCAGATAAAGAGTCTTATGGGCGTGGTGCCTGTCGGACTTCCCGACTCAAGGCCCTGGATAAAATTTGAAGACTGGCCCGAAGATGCCTGGCCCCTCAGGAAGTCCTTTGACGCTTTAAAGAAAATGCCGCGCGTTGAAGGCACATACAAGTGGATCAGGGCTGAGGGGGAAGGCGTATATGAGATACCTGTAGGCCCTGTCCATGCGGGCATTATCGAGCCCGGCCATTTTCGTTTCCAGGCTGTGGGTGAGGATATCATTAATCTTGAAGAACGGCTTGGATACGTTCACAAGGGAATAGAAAAAAGGTTTGAGTCATTATCATGGCAGGACGGTTCAAGGCTTGCGGGCCGGGTATCGGGAGATACGACCGTCGCGCATAGTCTCGCTTATTGCATGGCCCATGAATCCATGACCGGCTGCAGACCCCCTCAGCGGGCGCAATGGCTGAGGGCGCTTTTCCTTGAAAGAGAACGCATAGCTAACCATCTTGGAGATATCGGGGCCGTCTGTAATGACGCCGCGTTCGCGCTGATGCTCTATCAGATGATGAGACTGAAAGAAACGCTTCTACGGACCAATCATAAACTCTTCGGCCACAGGTTTATCATGGACAAAATTATTCCGGGGGGCGTATTGGCAGACATGGATCAGGACGGGAAAGAATCGATGCTGTCGGAGATGGAGAGGCTTGCGGAGGAATTTGAGCGCCTCGTCGTTATCTATGATGAAAATTCATCTCTTGAGGACAGGGTGAGGGATACCGGCATCCTGATTCCCGAAAAGGCGAGAGAGCTTTGCGTGGTCGGCATCGTCGCAAGGGCCAGCGGCCTGAACCTCGACTGCAGGACACAAAACCCATTCCCCCCATATGACCTGATTAAAGTAAACGTGCCGGTGTTTATATACGGCGATGTAAACGCGAGGGTCTATGTCAGGATCAAAGAGGTAAGAGAATCCATCCGGATAATCCGGGAGATACTCAGAAGCCTGCCGTCCGGAGAGCTGACATCCAAAATTGAAATGCCTTCTCCGGACACTTCCGGTTTTGCCGCTGTCGAAGGTTGGCGCGGAGAAATCATTTACTGGCTTCAGTCGGGACCTAAAGGCGAGGTCAACAGGTGCATGGTCAGGGACCCATCCAGCGTAAACTGGCTGGGGCTTGAGCAGGCCATTCACGGGAACATAGTGCCGGATTTCCCTCTCTGCAATAAAAGTTTTAACCAGTCTTATTCGGGGCACGACCTATGATAAAGATACTCCGTCAGATATTCAGGACAGGTATTGTTACAGAGCCGCTCCCTCCGGAAGAGGGCGCCGTGATTTCAGAAGTCGGGACAAAACTTGAAGAGGCCATAAGAAGGCGTTTCATGAGAAGCCTGACAATAAGGCAGGTGGACGCGGGCTCGTGCAACGGCTGCGAACTTGAGATACACGCTGTAAACAACCCGATCTATAACTGTGAAAGGTTCGGAATCCACTTCACCGCCTCTCCGAGATTTGCGGATATGCTACTGGTTACGGGGCCCGTGTCGAGGAATATGGAGATAGCGCTCCGCAGGACTTATAACGCGACGCCGCCGCCAAAACTGGTAGTTGCAGCCGGCGACTGCGGATGTAACGGAGGGATATTCGGAGAAACCTACGCGTCTCTCGGCGGCATCGACAAGGTTATCCCCGTTGACGCCTATATCCCCGGTTGCCCGCCGACGCCTGTGGCGCTGCTTAACGGCATATTGAGGGCGATAGGGAATAAATAAGCCGGTTTGCCTGAGCTGTGCTGGGTTATCTACTATTTCCACAGCCGTTCATCAAGCGTAAAAGGCTGTGGTTTGCCAATCTTTATTTTCCTGAAATCTGCATGCCAGGGATTAAGTACAAGGTTGTGTTCATCCGGGATGAGCGCTGAAGGCACACGCAAAATGGAAGAAACTCCCTTTTGTGCCCATTCGGTTCCCGCATCCTTTGTGGAATTAGACGGGGGCGACATTCTCCAGTCCGGGTCCAGGTCTTTAACAGAGACCTCAGCTATTTTCAGAGAACCGGGAATATCTACTGGAATTGCAACAAGGGATTTAGCAAGTTTAATATCCTTTCTTGTAAAATGGACAAACAACTCCAATGCCGCCAGCGACAGAGTTTCGCTGACATAGACAACCGGAGTGCCGACATGGTTCCAACGGCCTCCGCCGATACGCGCCCCTTCTCCTGTAAAGGCATCCGGCAAACGTCTCCTCCGGATAATACGCCAGGCCCTTGTCAAGAAACAACTCCGTAATCAATACGGACCAGTAGTTCTTCGACCTCACGTGCCCCGGCGTCAGTCTGAAGCATATCGAAAGGAACGTGTCCGCCAAGTCCATACTGGGGACTTTTAAGCCACTCAAGTGCTTCTTCCTTATTCTCAAATACATCCTCTGCAAGAGCCATTATCCTGGCAAATCTGTAAACCCTGTCGCTCTCCACAGGGGAAAGCCTTTCCGATTGAGCTGCAGATGCTCTTGCCTTTCGGGACCTTACAGACGAAGCCCCCCCGTGTGTTTTATCGGTTTGACGCCTCCGGGCAATTGTTCGCGGGCTTACTCCCACAATTCCGGCAATGACTTCATCAGGCAGACTAAACGCCTTTTTGATATGGGAAATTACTCCCCACGGTATCCCCTTTTTAATAAGCGCGTCGAAATCGATACGTCTTAAGACCTTTTGACCGAGTTCTTTCTCGCCGCCAAGAACAGCGGTTACAGTCGTCATTTGCATCACCTCCCTGTCATATGTCTTATACTATATATGACAGATGGCATATTGTCAATTCAACCCCTTCCGTCTTTACATGCCCTTTTTTGCCTGCCAGAGTCCAAAAACCGCGCCGGTCGGGTCTGTAATCACACTGAACCAGCCCATACCCGGGACCTCGGTGACATCCTTGCAGATCGCGGCCCCGAGAGTCTGCGCCTTTTTTGTCGAGGCAGCAATATCATCAACCAGGATGTAGGGAAGCCAATTGTCCGGTATGTCGGGGACAGGCTTCTGCATTATGCCTCCGCCCGTTCCCTCTCCGACGTTGATCATCGTGTAATCCATACCCGGGATTTCCTCCAGCTTCCAGTCGAACATGTCCGCGTAGAACTTCCTGGACTTCTTCACGTCCTGCGTCTGTAATTCAATGTGAACAAAAGGATTTGCCATGTTGCACCTCCTCAAGGTTAATAATCATAAGTATAGCAGGCATATGCCTTCCGTCAAGCGAATGTATAGCCGGGCGAAAGGCTAAAGGCCTTTGTTTATTTTACCTTTAGCCCTGTGCCCGGCAAAACGGTTCGTCATGTATAATACTGATTAAACAATGTCCACGGTAATTATCAGAAAAGCGTCTTACGACTACAAAGCGCTGCGGCCTGTAGTGTTTGAAATACTAAACTCCACCTGCGGGGATATGGTCCGTGAAAAGAAACGCGTTATTATCAAACCGAATCTTCTTGCCGCTGCCACGCCGGACAAAGCAATAGTCACACACCCCATGATCATTAAGGCCGCCGCCGAATATGTGCTTGAGAAGGGTGCCGTGCCGCAGATCTCCGACAGCCCGGCAGTAGGGTCTTTCCATAAGATCCTGAAAGAGAGCGGTATTACTGATGCCCTTGCGGGACTGAATGTTATATACAAAGAATTCAGGGAATCCGCCGTCATTGACGTCGGGGAACCGTTCAGAAAAATCGATATCGCAGGGGATGCGGTGAACTGCGATGTCCTTATTAATCTGGCGAAATTAAAAACTCACACGCAGATGATGCTCACCCTCGGCGTGAAAAACCTGTTCGGGTGCATTGTCGGAATGAAAAAACCGGAATGGCATTTCAGGACGGGCGTTGACAGAGAAAAGTTTGCAGCGCTTCTCGTGAAAAACTTTCAGGCGATTAAACCCTCGGTGACGATCATCGACGGGATATTGGCGATGGAAGGCGAGGGCCCGGGCAGGAGCGGCACGCCCCGCGAGCTTGGCGTAATTTTGGGCAGCAACGATGCCGTGGCAGCGGACATTACTGTTTGCAGGATGATCGGAGTTGAACCGGATATGTTGCTGACGAACAGGTTTGCGCGGAAGGCGGGTTTGTCTGACGGAGAAATCATTATTGACGGAGACCTGCCGGCAATAAGGGATTTCAGGCTCCCTGAGATAACTCCGCTTGTCTTCGGCCCGAAGAGATTTCACGGTTATTTCCGCAGGCATCTTGTGCAGAGACCTGTATGCAATGACAGCGAATGCAGATTATGCGGCGAGTGCTGGAAATATTGTCCGGCAAAGGCGATATCCCCGGCAAAGAAGAAGATACGTTTCGATTATGACAAATGCATCAGGTGTTACTGCTGCGCCGAGGTGTGCCCCCACGGAGCGCTTGGCGCCCGTGAAACGTTTACCGGCAGGATCGCGCGCAGGGTCATGGGAATGCGGTAAGGACTCTTCGGCATTTTTACCTATAATTTCTGCGGTATAATTTGATTAAAGCGGCAGTTGAAATATCAAAGCAAGGAGGAACCATGAAGGCAATCCGTGTCCGTGAATTTGGAAATCCTGAGGTCATGAAAATTGAGGAAGTCTCTGATCTGAAACCCGGGGCCGGGTGTGTCCTGGTCCATGTCAATGCTGTAGGAGTCAACCCCGTTGACACATATATCCGTTCCGGACTTTATCCGGTAAAGCCTGAATTGCCTTATACCCCCGGCATGGACGCGGCCGGCATCGTAGAAACAGTGGGAGAGGGCGTCAGGGACTTTAAACCCGGCGACAGGGTATACGTTGCGGGTTCGATAAGCGGCACATACGCCGGGAAGGCGCTCTGCAGGGAGTCCCAGGCGCATCCGCTTCCTGAAAATATTTCTTTTGTGCAGGGGGCCGGGATCGGGGTCCCCTACGGCGCGGCCTACCGCGCGCTTTTTCACAGGGCAAATGCCGTCCCCGGTGAGGTCGTCCTCGTGCATGGAGCAAGCGGCGGCGTAGGCATTGCAGCAGTGCAACTGGCGCGCGCGGCAGGGATGCATGTCATCGGCACCGCCGGCACTGATAAAGGACGCCTCCTTGTAAAAGAACACGGCGCGCATCATGTCCTCGATCATCATGACCCTGAGTGCATGGAAAATATCCTCGGTCTTACAAAAGGAAAAGGAGTGGATGTAATCGTGGAAATACTTGCAAACGTCAACCTCGGCAAAGACCTCGGCATCCTCGCCCGGAACGGACGGGTCGTAATCGTCGGGAGCCGCGGCTCTGTGGAAATAAATCCCCGCGACGTCATGACGCGTGATGCGGCAATACTGGGGATGGTCCTCTTCAACGCGTCTGAACGGGAGATGTTAAGCATCCACGCGGCGCTGGGGGCCGGACTTGAAAACGGCGCCTTGTCTCCGGTCGTAGGCCGGGAGCTCCCGCTGCGGGACGCGGCCCGCGCCCATCATGAAATAATGGAGACAAGCGCGCACGGGAAGATAATCCTGATACCGTGACTGTGACCGGCCCTATTTCCTCTCGAATGAAAAACCCGCTATGACGACAAACACGATTGAAGAGATTATCAGGACGCCCAGGTCCGTGAACAGGGGAAAGTCGTACACATGATTCTCTCTGAATATCGCATGCTTCAATGCGTCGACGCCGAAGGTGAGAGGGTTTATCTTTGCGAGATGCCTTAATATCTCCGGGAGTTTTTGCACGGGATACATGGCGCCTGACAGGAAGAACATGGGCATCACTATGAAGTTCATGATGGAGCTGAAGCTTTCGAGGTTTTCAAAGAATGTCGCGATGATGATCCCCAGCGAGGATATGCAGAATGCCAGAAGGAAGGCGACGCCCAGCGTGTACGGGACTGAGAGGAAGCTTAGTTTGATGCCGAGAAAGGGGAGCAGCAGGAGGATGACGGCTGTCTGGATGACCGAGATGATGGTGCCGCTCAGCGCCTTTCCGATAACGATGGAAAACCGGGAGACAGGGGCGACGAGTATTTCCTTCATCAGGCCGAATTCTTTGTCCCAGATAATGGATATGGATGAAAATATCGAGCTGAATAAAATCGTCATCCCGAGTATCCCCGGGAATATGAACTGGATGTATGACATACCCATGCCCGGAGAGACAAGCCGGGACATGCCTCCTCCGACAAGGAACAGCCATATCAGCGGACGCGCGAGAGTGGAGACGAGCCTGCCTTTCTCCCTCACGAATTTCTTCAGGTCTCTCGCGATCAGTACATAGACGGCGTTGACTTCAATCAAGAGTGTCTCCTCCTGTACGCCCGGACCGCTTCTCTTATCGTATCGTCGGAAGAGCCGTTTATTTCCCTGATCTGCTTGCCCGTCATTTTAAGAAAGACGTCGTTGAGGGTGGGTCTCTGCAGTCTGACGGAGAGGACTTTCTCCCCTATCGCCTTTATGATTTCGGGGATGCAGGCGTCGCCCTTAAGCGTCGTCAGGAATAATTCATTGTCCTTCTCGGAGACTTCAAGGCCGAACAGTTTTTCTATTTCAGACCTTGCCTTTTCATTGTCCGAAGTCCTGATGTAGATCACATCTCCGCCGATGGTCTTCTTGAGCTCCTCAGGCGTCCCGGAAGCTATGATTTTCCCTTTGTCGATAATGGCTATGCTGTCGCATACCTCTGCTTCTTCCATATAATGCGTTGTCATGAAAATGGTCACGTTGTGTTTTTTGGGAAGTCCGACAATGAACTCCCACAGGTTGGCCCTTGTCTGCGGGTCCAGGCCGAGAGTCGGCTCGTCAAGGAACAATACCCGAGGCCTGTGTATTATGCCGCGCGCGACTTCGAGTCTGCGCTTCATGCCGCCTGAAAATTTCTTTACGAGATCGTCCCTTCTCTCGTAAAGACCTACAAAATAGAGCGCGTCATCGATGCGGCTTTTCATTTCGTTCCTCTTTACGTCATACAGGTACGCGTGAAGCATCAGATTCTCATAAGCGGTCAGGTCCTTGTCGAGGGTGGTGTCCTGAAAAACGATGCCTATCGCCTTTCTTACCTCCGAGGGCTCCTTTACACAGTCATGTCCCGCGATAGAGGCCTTGCCGGACGTCGGGGAGAGCAGGGTGCAGAGGATATTGATGGTGGTCGTCTTGCCCGCGCCGTTGGGGCCCAGAAAACCGAAGATCGTCCCCTCGTCCACTTCAAATGAAACATTGTCCACGGCGGTCAAAGCGTCAAACGTTTTTGAAAGGTTTTCGACCTTTATTATCGGCATGTGAAGAGTTTAACAGAAAATAACCGGTGTGTGAAGCAGGGGCGCGGCGTTCCGCGTCTCTGAGGCTCAGGGCGCAAGAGATTTGAAAAACTGCTTCAGAGAGCGCTCAATGTTTTCATCCATGTTGACGAATTCCAGCCCCATCTCATAGCCGGACGGGCCTGCGCATGCTTCTTTCCGTGAAGACCATACGACTGTGCCGGTAAGCTGTATTTCACTTTTTATTGACGGAAAAATTTTCACGGAATGACTGCGGCCGGCGGGCAAGGGACGTGAAACGTTCAGCCGTATGCCGCCGAGGCTTATATCTTTAAGTTCGACCATCTCCGAATCGTTCATCTCCACAAGGCATATCCTGTTCAGGCTGAGGCGGTTGTAGCGGCGTTTCTCCTGGCCGGCAACGGCGGCAGAGGCGCTCCTGACGCCTTCAGCCCGCCATGAGCGGATGACATCATTCAGAAAAAGGCGGAAATAATCGAGACCGACAGGAAGCGTTTCGCCGGGCAGTCCCGTGAAACTCGCGAATCTCTGAAGCTTTTTACCGCTGTTCCTGCCCACGCCCGTATCCAGCAGCAAAAGCCCTGCCGAGGATTTCTTAAAAAACTTTTTGGCGGTCTTCCGGTTGAGCCCGAGTTCTTTCACGCACTGAGACCATTTGTCGAGGAGCCCCGGCGTCTGCAGGCACATCCTCTCTTTCAGATAGTTGTCGATGAGTCCCCTGTTAAGGAACAAATAGAAACATTGATCAAGGAGACAAAGGCGGAACCCTGCCGGCTTTTCAGAGGGAAGCTCAAATTGACCGGCGCACCGGCCTGCTATGAAAACGGTTTGTCCGCACCTCGCCTTGGAGGAAGGAATATAACCGGACAGGGGCTTTTTTTCATCAGTGGCGGGATCGCACACGGCTGGGAAAGTGAGCACCTTTACGTCCGGGAGACTTCCGGTTTCAACAACAGCTTCCGCCTCCCGTTTATAGTTTTCGCAGATTAAAAGGCAGAGAGTTTTTTTTGCCATAGAGAATAATACTACAAAAAAACCGGTATTGTACAGAGCAATTATTGAGTATGATGTTACAGTATTCTTATAACCGCGAGTTCATTGCACTCCGGAAACTTGTGGCATTTCAGGCATTCGCCCCATATTTTTTGAGGAAGGGAATTTTTGTCGACGTCATGAAAACCGAGTCCCCTGAAAAATCCGGGATGATAGGTCAGCGCGAAGACTTTCTTCAGGCCGAGCCCCCGGGCTTCACGGAGACATTGTTTCACGAGTTTCCCGCCGATGCCTTTTCGCTGGTAATTGTCTGCTACGGCGACAGACCTGATTTCGGCAAGGTCTTCCCATAAAACATGAAGGGCCGCGACCCCGACGATCCTGCCGTCTTCAAGGCAGATAAAAAAATCACGGATATTCTCGTATATTTCATTCAACGCGCGGGGTAGCATCTCATCTTTCCCGGCAAACTGGTTGACAAGGGTATGGATGGTCTTTGCGTCTTTTATAGTCGCTTTCTGGAACCGGTAACCTGAGGTCTTCTTTTTCATTTCATTATTTTTTTGTGCAGCTCTACAAGGATCCCTTCTCTCAGGCCGTGGTTGCTGACGATAATTTCTCGGAAGCCGAAGGTTTCCATCAGCTTTAGAAGTATAAGTGTTCCGGGCACTATAATGTCAAGCCTTGAAGGTTCAAAGGGAACAAGCCCCGCCCGCTCCCTTGAGCTGACCGGAGCGATATCGGAATAAATCTTTTTTACTTTGTCCAGTGTCAATCTGCTCTTGTGGATTTTATTATGCTCGAACTTCGCGAGCCCTTTTGCCACCGCTGACAGCGTTGTAACGGTGCCGGCAGTGCCTATAAGGACAGTTTTGAGTTCCGGGTCTTGAGTTTTGAGCTCTGAATATGGTGTTACGATTGGCCCGATTTTTTCAGAAATGTACCTGTCCATCCCGATTAAATCTTCTTTAAACGGAGGGTCATGTTTCATAAACCTGCCCGCCAGGTAAACAACCCCGAGATTCAGGCTTTTGACAAGGACGGGTTTCCCCTGTTTCGCGAATATCAGCTCGGTGCTCCCCCCTCCTATGTCGACCATCAGGGCGGTTTCAGGCGCTGCGATGTCTATGAGCATGCCTGAGGCGGCTATCCTCGCTTCTTCTTCTCCGCTGATTATTTTCACGGCGAGTCCTGTTGCCCCTTTCACCTCCGCAAGAAATTCTTTGCTGTTGCCGGCTTCTCTCAGGGCGCTTGTTGCCACGGCCCTGGTTTTATAAACATCGTATCGGGAGAGGACGGAGCTGAATCTTTTAAGGGCTGAGAGACTCTTTGACATCGCTTTCTTTTTCAGCAAACCGTTTCCGGAAAGCCCCCCCCCGAGCCTCGTGATTATCCTTTCCGAGAAGATTTCTTTTATGGAATAACTTTGTTTTTCAGGATTGAATCTGACCGTGGCGATGAGGAGTCTGAGAGTATTTGTTCCTATATCGATGGCAGCAAGCGTTTTGTTATTCACAAAGGAACCCCTGCATCCTCTGCGCGTGATAGGAGTTCTCTCACGGCCTTCTCGCCTTCCGCTCCGATGTCCAGTGAAAAGTCATTCACATAGAGGTTTATGTGCTGATTTATGACATCGTCTGAAAGTTCCTGAGAGTGCAACTTAATGTATTTCATGGTTTCAGGGCGATGACTGAAAGCGTATTCAACGCTCTGCCTGATGAGAGAATTTATCTTCTCGTGCAATCTGTCGTCAATGGATTTTTTTGCAATAATGCATCCAAGAGGAATCGGGAGGTCTGTTTCTTTTTCCCACCATTCGCCGAGGTCGATGATCTGTTTGAGTCCATATGCCGGATAAGTGAACCTGCTTTCATGGATTATCAGGCCGGCGTCAACTTCCCCGGCCGCGACTGCGTCCATAATCCTGTGGAAAGGCATCTCGACAAAGACAGGGGCCAGGGGGCAAACGTCAAGGGTAGGGGCAGACCCCTGTGTCTGCCCGCATGTAGGGGCGGGTTTTAAACCCGCCCTTCTGAATGCAGGATCATATAACTGCAACAGTAAGAATGCCGTGGTCAGCCTTCCGGGTATTGCGATTTTCTTGCCCCTCAGTTCCTCCATCGTGAAATCATGTTTTGCCACGACAAGGGGCCCGCATCCCCTGCCGAGCGCGCCACCCGCGCGCAGGAGGCGATATTTGCCGCGCATATGACCAAAGGCGTGGTAAGAGACTTTTGACAGATCGAGTTCGGCATTCAGCGACTTTTGATTAAGGGTCTCGACGTCAAGAAGGACCTCTTTGAAATTCAGTTCGCCCGTGTCGATTTTACCATGGACCAGCGCGTAGAAGATAAAGGTGTCGTTAGGGCAGGGGGAGTAGCCGAGGGTGAATAATTTCATAATGAGTAATTAGTAATTAACAATGAGTAATTCCTTCATTGATCATTGTTAATTTCTAATTGTTAATTATTTTTGTTTATTCCTGTAATCCTCAATCGCCTTATGCAATGCGTCGGCCCCGAGGTTGGAGCAGTGCATTTTTTGGGGAGGCAGGCCGTCAAGGGCCTCGGCAAGAGAGGCTTTTGTTATCTTCAGGGCTTCATCGAGGGTCATGCCTTTTGCCATCTCGGTGACCATGCTTGAGACCGCGATAGCGGCGCCGCACCCGAAGGTCTGGAATTTCGCGTCGGTTATTTTATTGTCTTTGACTTTGATGTATATCTTCATCACGTCGCCGCATACCGGGTTCCCCTCCGTCCCGATTCCGTCCGCGTCTGGCATCTCCCCGACGTTCCGGGGATTGCTGAAATGGTCCATTACTTTTGCGCTGTACATGCCGAACCCTCCGTTCCTTCCCATCCCTTTGCATAAGGCGATATCTCCCTGAGGCGGGAAATGATCTGTGGAAAAGTCTCATTGAAATAATTTATGTCGTTATCCGTTATTTCTTCTCCAAGAGTGAACACTACGGACCCCTGGGCCACATGCGCGGGGATGCCGATCGAAATCAAAACAGGTGAGGCCTTCAGGGCCTTTGAGCTGCACGCGGAGCCGCTTGCCGCGTAAACGCCTTTTGCGGAAAGCAGCAGCAGCATTGCTTCACCTTCTATATATTCGACCACAAAACTCGCGTGACCGGGCAGTCTTTTATCAGGGTGTCCTGTGAGAAGTACTTTATCGGTTTTCAGGGCGTTATTCACCAACTTGTCCCTTAACGCTTTTACGTGTTCTATTCGTTTCCTCAAATCCCTCTTCGCGAGTTCCGCGGCCTTCCCCATGCCGACGATCGCGGGTACGTTTTCCGTTCCGGCGCGCCTGCCGCCCTCCTGGATTCCGCCGTAAATCAGCGGTACAATCCTTGTGCCTTCTTTCACGTAAAGCGCGGCAGCGCCTTTGGGGCCGTAAAACTGGTGCGCCGCGAACGAGATCAGGTCCGCGTTCAGGGACTGAACGTCTACCGGTATGTTCCCCACTGACGCCACGGCGTCGGTGTGGAATATCACGCCTTTCTGCTTCGCGATCCTGCCGATTTCTTCAACATGCTGTATCGTGCCGATTTCAGGGCTTGCGTGGATGACAGAGACCAGGATGGTCTCTTTTATAATCGCTTTTTCGACATCCGCCGGATTGACGGTCCCGTATTTATCAACGGGCAGATACGTGACCGCGAAGCCCTGCTTTTCAAGGAAGCGCGCGGTATTCAGGATGGAGTGATGCTCAATCTTTGATACTATGATATGTTTTCCCTTGCTCTGGTTGGCGTAAGCGATCCCCTTGACGGCAAAATTATTTGCCTCGGCCCCGCTTGCGGTAAAGATAATTTCCTTTGGTTTCGCGTTAATGAGGGCGGCGACGCATTCGCGCGCGTTTTCTATCGCCTCTCTCGCATGCATGCCGGGCTCGTATATGCTCAGGGGATTGCCGAAGTGTTCTTTGAAATAAGGCGCCATCGCCTCGAAAACTTCGGGATGAAGAGGATTTGTAGCGACATAATCAAGATATATCTTATTCATGACGGCTCCTTGCGGCGGACCGTATCCGTTTAATGTTTTCCGTCAGGAACAGACTGATCGCGAACTGCGGAAAACGGACACGTGACGCATTTTTTCCTTATATAAAATTTATAATGGTCCAGGTCTTCGAAAATACCCAGGAAATCATATCCGGTCTTGGCGCACCATGAAGGGATGTCTTCAAGAGCGCCGTCATAATCTGTTAGAATGGCCAATATCTGGCCGGGCTTCAGCTCCTTTACCTGCTCTTCAATAGTCAGAAGGTGCATAGGACACATCATGTAAATGATGTCGGTGGTTAAATCAGCCTGAATGGGGCCGTCAAGGAATTTAAGCCGGTTGCTGTTTTCCAATTTTAATAGCGCCTCCGATGCCGACAAAATCTCACCTCAATAATTTTGCTTCTTCTTTCAGTAAATCATTCAGACTGATGGTGCCCAGGAACCCTTCTATCTTTTCTCCGAGAGATTTCCACAGAAGTCTTGCCACGCAGCCTTCGACACGCGTACAGCCTTTGGCCTTTGGCCCGAGACACTGTGTAATAGTCACCGGCCCTTCAAGGGCATTCAGGATCATGCCTATGCTTATTTCCCCGGGTTTCCCGGATATTATATATCCTCCGCCCGGCCCTTTCCGGCTTTTAATAAGCCTTGACCTGCGCAGCCTGTTCAGCAATTGTTCGAGATAAGCGACGGAAACGTCCTGCCGCTCGGCGATTTCCTTTATTGTTAAAGGTCCCTTTTCATAATTCTTTGCCAGCTCGAACATGGCCCTGACGCCGTATTGTCCTTTTGTTGACAGCCTGAGCATGTAATAAGAATATAATAGCCTACTAAAATTGTCAATTATTATTTGTAAAAGTTTTCACCTGGTAGTTGTTTGTCTTCAAGCCGGCAACCAACAACTTAATCACATTATTTAGTTATAATAATCCGATGAAGCTGCTTCTCATTTCCCTGCAATCCAACGCCTATGTGACAGGACTGAAATATGTCGCCGCGAACGCCGGGACAGGCGGGCATGACGTCCGGATACTTTTTCTTCCCGGTCATCTTGAAGCTCGTCTGAATCCGGAGATTGAAAATTTTATCAGGGATTATAAACCTGATTTAATCGGAATCAGCCTGATGTCGATAGAGTTCTATCCGGCAAAGAACCTGACGCGCCTTCTGAAGGAGAGGTTCGACACTCCGGTCGTCTGGGGCGGGGTGCACGCGATCATTAAACCCGAAGAATGCGTAAAGTACGTGGACTACGTGTGCACCGGCGAAGGGGAGCGCGTAATCGTCTCATTGCTTCAGCACCTGGGGACCAGCGGGAAAAATGTCCCTCCGGAAATTCCGGGCATATGGGCAAACCATGACGGAGGGGTAATAAAACAACCCGTCGCTCCGCCGGAGGATAATCTCGACAGTCTTCCTTTCCAGGAATACCTGCCGGATTATTTCTACGGCCTGCATAACGGGAGCATTTACAATTTTTCCGGACGACATCAGGGACTTTTTCGCCGGTATGCCCTGTACGGCGGCACCTGCCATATGATGATAACGACAAGAGGCTGTCCGTTCCACTGTTCATACTGCGGGAACTCCGTTCTTATGAGCGTGTACGGCAAAAAGGTCAGGGAGAGGTCCGTCAAAAACGTAATGGATGAAATACTTGAAGTAATAAAGAACCCCCATATACTTTACATAAATTTTCAGGACGACTGTTTCTTTACGCACAGCGAAGAGTGGGTCGCCGAGTTCTGCAGCCGGTACAAGAGGCTTGTCAACCTGCCGTTTATTGCGAGGGTAATTCCCACCATGATGAGCAGGAAAAAAATATTCATGCTCAGGGACGCCGGACTCTGCTGGATAGTAATGGGCATACAGTCCGGTAGCGACCGCGTCAACTTTGAGATATACCGCAGGAATATCCGTTTTTCATCCGTAAAGAAGGCGGCGGACATTATTGCCGGCACAGGGGCGGCGGCGTTTTATGAGATGATAGTCGATAACCCGTATGAAACGGAAGAGGAGAGGATGGAGACCGTTGAAGCAGTTTCATCTCTGAAAAAACCGTATATTGTCTCACTCGCCCATCTGACCTTTTTTCCCGGGACTCCGCTTGCGGAAAAGGCGCTGAAGGACGGTATCGCGTCTTCCGACGCGTATCTTTTCCGTTATCTGCTCAATATTAACGAGACATATACGAACAGGCTTCTCGCCGTAACCCCGTGTACCCCCCGGTTTCTTGTCCGATACCTGAATAAGCCTGAAACTCTGAGAACAAGGCCCCGTGTTCTTCTTCTGACTATTCTGCATTTTACTGTAAAGCGGTTCATTGAACCTGCCTTTTTTATGGTCATTACGGTCAAGGCGCTGAATTACAGGGTCGACCGGATAGTCAGGACCGTTCTTGGAAACTGGAGGTCCACACTGGCAAGGCTTGTTTCAAAATACCTGGGCGGGAGCGACCTGGAGTTCGACCGGAGGCTTGCCTCAGCCAAAGAAAATATGCCGGAGCTGTTTGAAAAATGAAGGGAGGAGTAGCTTATGACCCGTAAAGCTTTTTTATCCTTGAGAATGAATCTTCCATCTTAAGTTCCGGCAGCGCCCCGTTTTCCAGACACAGCATGGTGTTGATGATGCAGGCGCACATTTCCGCGGTCTCGCCCTCTTTTACGAATATTAAACCGCTCGGGGAATAGATATTGTCGCCCGCGTGCATTGTCTTTTTAACGGATATGCTGAAGCTCTCGAAAAAGGTCGTCCCGTCGCAGCTCAGGGGCCGCATAATGATGTTCGCCCGGTCATACGCGGCCAGCGTCGTCTTCAGGTCGTCCTGTTCCACAAAGATAAGGTGCTCCAGCATTTCCTTCCCTGCTTCCTCAAGCACGTGCTGGAACTTTGAGGAAGGTTTTTCGGAGAAAGAGATTACCAGCCCGACCTCGGAAGGAAGGGGATAAGTGGAGGCCATTTCCCTGAGGATTTCGAAAAGGAAGGAAGGATATTTTACGTTTAAAAAAACAATTACTTTCTTTTTGTCCTTTAATTTCTTTAAAAGAGGAGTTCCCGGCGCCTTGATTTCATCAGGGATGTAAATGAAAGACGGTATTAATTCAAAGTTGGATTTCCTCATATACATGGAAGCGACGTTATATGTGTCCCTGTCGGAGCATATGATCCTGTCGGCAAAGGTAAAGGCGGTAAAGAGCGTCTGCCGTCCGCCTACGGGGCTTCGCATCTGTCCCTGGATCGAGAACAGCTCCGAGTGGATGGTAATAAATGCTTTTGCGCGAAAAATCTTTCCGACCAGGATTGAAGTCATAAGCTTCAGCAGGCCCAGGCGCAGGTAGCCCTTGGTATGGAAGTGCACTACGTCTTTTCCACGGCAAAGGCGCAGCAGCTTCAGGACAAAATCGATATAGTTTTTCGTGTCGACGAACCTTTTGTCCATGGAGGGGTTTGAGGAATTATTGATAACGCTGCATTCATGCCCTTCGTCTTCAAGTTTTTTCAGGAAAGACAGGTTATGAAGATTTTCTTCTTCAAAGGGAGGGGCGAAATTACCTATTAATAATATCTTCATTTCAGTTCGCGGGCCTCGCGCTTACACGGTCGCCGATGCCGATATTGAAAAGCCCCGCGGCATTGTCCCGGTTGACAAAAAGCTCGAGGCGTCCGAAACCGTTTATTGTCGCCGATAAAGACCGGGCGGCCGCTTCAGCGTAGCAGCCCAGGAAGGGGACGTCCCTGTCTTTATAAGTTACGGTAAATTTATTTCCCGGACCCGCTGGAGCCAGCCGGGACAAGTCCTCCAGCGCGATGTTCGTAATGGCGTTGCCGTAGTGATCGAGAAAAACAACCTCTCCGTGGATAATATTGCCGTCTGAAACAGTAATCTTCGGCGAAGGGATTTTGATATAGTCTGAAATCTGCTCGCCCAGCTTCTGTGAATCCATTCCTTTCGACAGCCACGCTGCGACAGGGGCGAATATGTCACGGCCGTGGAATGTCGACCCTGTGACCGGGAGGAAATAGTGCGACGAAGTCAAATGGATGACCTTGAAGAAGCTGCTGAGCTCATTTTCATAAATGTGAGTAAAAACCCCGTTGTCGGGCCCGATAAAATAATGGTTTTCCGTAATAACAAGCACAGGCCGTCTCTCGCCTCCAACCCCCGGGTCTATAACGACCACGTGGATCGTGGACGGAGGAAAGTATTTGTATGACATGCCGAGGACCTGGGAAGCTTCATAAATATTATACCGTTCGATATTATGGGTGACGTCTATTATCTTCGCGTGAGGATTGATTCCCAGAACCACGCCTTTCATCATGCCGACGAAGGAGTCCTTCAGCCCGTAATCCGTCAATAATGTTATGATCGGTCTCTCCGACACTTAACCGCTCCTGTTAGTTCTTTTACCGAAGTGATGCCTTCGGATGACATAAAAGTTTTAATGCCCTCAAGTATGTCCATCGTTGCTCCGGGATTAATAAAGTTGCCGGTCCCTACGGCGACGGCGCTCGCGCCGGCAAGCAAAAATTCAATGGCGTCTTCGGCGGATATTATACCAGCCATGCCTATAATCCATTATTTAATACAACGTTACCAACAAGGTTATTAATTTTTATTTCATTAAAATTTATTAATTTCTTTTTAATATCAGAAATAATTTTTGCGAAAGTAGTTTTATAGATCATCGTACTGGTTCCAATTTGAACAGCATGTGCTCCAGCAAGAATAAATTCAATAATATCATCAGCATTTTCAATACCACCTATTCCAATTATAGGAATATTTTTATCTTTTATAGACTGATATGTCTGAAATACTTTATATATAGCTATTGGTTTAATTGCAGGTCCAGATAATCCACCAAAATTAGCTCCTAATTTAGC
>QZKO01000077.1 GCA_003599505.1 Nitrospiraceae bacterium
CTCACGGCATCATCTATGAAGACAATGTCTTTGTCTCCATAACCGGCAGGAACGATCCCTTCGGGATTACAGGTTTTTACAGGGAGGATATGGCCTTCGGACTCAGGTCTTTCGAGATACAGGCCGGATACATGGAGGTCATAACCGCGGATGACATCCTCAGGGAGGCCGGGATTGATGAGAGGGCGGTTTATTACGGCCTCGAGGATATTTCCGCAAAAAATATTTTCTGGAAGGTCTTCGCGTTAATAAAAAGGGTCTCGCCCACGTTCATAAAATTCTATGATTTCCCCGCGGAAAAACTGCACGGTGTTATTACAAAGATAAAGATATGAGCCTTTCAGGCGCAGTACCGGTCTTCTTCGTTTTCTTCTTCCTTGACTTCCTTGATGATCGCCCTTATTAATTTTTCAAGTCTTTTCTTTATCTCTTCCGGGTCCAGTTTTTCGTTCGTATCGCTCATACGGATTTCCTTGCAGTAAAGTTATATTACTTATCGGCACGTTTATTGTTTTACCTTAGCCGGCCCTGATCATTACATTTCCCCTGACCCCTTAGACCCTTCTGTCGGATAATCCATACATGCGTTACTGTAAAAACCATACATTAATCACGCGTTAAACAAAAAGCCGGCGTATGCGTCAAGGATTCAACCACGGATAACCGCAGTCCTTTTGAAAACCGGGCCTGGTTGGCACTTATTTTGCTAAAAACAGAAAGAATTTTTATTGAGGAGGCCTCATGATTACATCAGGTAAAAAATTTATTTCCAAGATCCTCGGGATAAGTTGCCGTTCCAAAGACAACATCCTTCTTGAAGAAAAACAGGAAAAAGAGCAAAAGGAAAAAACGCTCAGGATAGCGTTATTGTCCGGCAGTATCAGGAGGATTAAATAAAGGACAACTTAATTTGTTTTATACCAGATATTACAGGCCCCCTCAAAGGAAACCATGCAGGGGCCCTTCGGTGCTTTCGGCGTGCAGGCTTTTTTGAATAATTTACAGGCGGAAGGGTAAGCCTTCCCGAGTATTATCGCGCCGCATATGCAGCCCGGGATTTTCGCTTCCTTTATCTCTTCAAGCTCAAAGACCTCCCTGGCGTTTCTTTCAGCGTACCTGTCTCTCAGCTCGAGCCCTGAAGCGGGAATGTATCCGACCCCCCTCCAGTTTACGTCAGCGACTTCAAAATACTTTTCCATCAGTTTCTGCGCCCGGACGTTCCCTTCGGATTTTACGACGCCGCTGTAGACGTTTGAGGTCCTCACGCTGCCGTCTTTAAGCTGTCTGAGGATTTCAAGGATTCCGAGCAGGAGGTTGTCCGCTTCAAAACCCGCTACGACTGTCGGGATGCCGTATTTTTCAGAAAATACGTTCCATGCGTTTGAGCCGACTATCGCTGAAACATGACCGGGAGCAATAAACCCGTCGATGCCTATTTCCGCGTCTTTGACCAGCACTTCCATGATGGTCGGGGTCAACCTGTGCGAGCTGAGAATGAACAGATTTTCCGGGACCCCCATCTCCAGGATGCCGGCGGTCGGAGCTGTCGTAGTCTCAAAGCCGATCGAGAAGAAAACTATCTTTTTATCCGGATTTGTTCTCGCGATATTTATCGCTTCAAATGGAGAGGTGATCATGCGGAAGTTCCTGCCTTCAGCCCTGATCGAGCCCTGCTGCGTAGGTACTCTCAGCATATCGCCATAAGTTACCAGAATTATGTCATCTTTTTTTGAAAGGTTTATGGCATTGATGATATCGCTCTCAGGGCATACACAGACCGGGCATCCGGGACCGGGGATGATCTCCAGGTTTTCAGGCATGAGGCTCCTCATCCCCGAAAACGCGATCGTGTGCTCGTGCGACCCGCACACGTTCATGATGCGGATTTTTTTATTGTCGGGGACGAGAGAATGGATGAGTTTGATGATGTCCTGAGTTTTTTTCATATTTTTAGCTGTAAGCTGATAGCTGTCGGCTATAAGCTCTTTTTCAGCAGATCCTCGGCAGCATGTCCTCTTCAAGCACATCCAGAAGACGCTCGCCGCCTATTCTGGTCCTCAGCCGCGCGCCTTTGAACTTTGAAGAGATGTTCCCGATAATGGCCGCGTTATGTCCAAGAGAGTGTTTTCTCAGGATGCCGACAATTTTACCGGCGCTTTCATCTGACGCGATAATAAGCGCCTTGCCTTCATTTGCAAGGTAGAGGGGATCATAGCCAAGCATATCCGAAATGAAGCGGACATCCTCTCTCACCGGCACCTTATCTTCAAATATTTCCACTCCCAATCCGGTAAGGTCTGAAAGCTCGGCAAGGACCGTTGCCGCGCCTCCGCGCGTGGGGTCCCGCATCCACTTCAGGCCTTCTATTTCGAAGAGAGGCGTGAGCAGGCCGTTCAAAGGGGCGCAGTCGCTCTCAACCCGGGACTTAATAGCGAATTCATCCCTTGCCAGCGCAATGGCTGTTCCGTGGTCTCCCAGGGTCCCTGTCGCGATGACCGCGTCACCTGGTGAAATATTGTCCGGAAACAGCGGCCTGGCGATCTCGCCGATTCCGGTAGTGTTGATATACACGCCGTCGCATTTTCCTTTTTCAACGACCTTTGTATCGCCTGCCGCGATCCTGACACCGGCATTCCGGGAAGTTTCGCCGATGCTCTTCACGATATCCTCAAGGCTTCCGATGGGGAACCCTTCTTCAAGTATTATTCCGATGGAAAGATATCCGGGCACGGCCCCGCTGACCGCGAGGTCATTTACTGTTCCGCATACAGAGAGCTTGCCGATATCGCCGCCGGGGAAAAAAAGCGGACGCACAACATAAGAATCAGTGGTCAAAGCCGTGTTATGATTTTTGAGTCTGATGTAAGCGGCGTCTTCAAGCGGTTTGAGCTCTTCCGAATTAAAGTATTTCAAAAATACTTTTTGTATCAACTCCCGCGTGAGCCTCCCGCCGCTGCCGTGACCTATCTCGATTTTTTTCATAATGTTATTAACCACAGATTTCCACGGATTACACAGATTTTTTAAACACAGAGACACTGAGGCACAGAGAAAGAAAATTCTTTTTTTATGTCCCTCAGCGTCTCAGTGTCTCTGTGTTTAATAATCCTTTTATATAATCAACCCAATCATCTATTCCTTCCCCTGTTTTAGCAGACGCGACAATTATTTTTAAAGAAGGGTTAATCGAGAGCGCGTCCTTTTTTATCTTCCCCATATCAAAATCAAAATACGGCGCGAGATCGGATTTTGAAATGATGAGCGCCTGCGAAGTCTTAATCGCCTTAGGGTATTTCAAAGGCTTGTCGTGCCCTTCGGGAACAGAGATGAGGACCACCCGAATATGCTCGCCGAGGTCAAAAAATGAAGGACATACCAGGTTCCCGACATTTTCAATAAACAGTACGTCCAGCCTGTTTCCGTTCAGGGAGCGCTCCAGCATATGGAGGCCTTTGTGGACCAGGACGGAATCCAGATGGCACGCGCCTCCGGTAGTAAGCTGGACTGCGGGAACGCCTTTCTTCCTTATCCTCTCGGCGTCGAGGTCTGTTTCAATATCGCCTTCAAGTACGCCGATACTTATTTCATTCTTCAGCAAGTCAATAGTCTTCTCAAGCAAAGTGGTCTTGCCTGAACCGGGAGAGCTGATGATGTTGATCGCCAAGGCGCCGTCCTCATCGAAATGCTTCCTGTTGCCCGCGGCAGCCTCTTCGTTGGCTTTAAGCAGGCTCTGGTTCACATCGATGGTCCTGGTTTCCCTGTGATTATGTTCGTGACAACCGCATACATCACACACAGTTTACACCTCCACTTCCACATTCTCTATATGCTGCTCCTCTCCTGACAGGATCTTTAAATTATACGAGTTACAATCAGGACACGAAGCGGGATAAAGGTCATCAGTTTCAAATGCCTTCCCGCATTTACTGCACGCGTACACCAGGGGGACTTCATCTACTGAAATCGTTGCAGAAGACAGGAGCGGATGTTCAAGCTTTACGGCGTCAAAGGCGAATATCAATGAATCCGTCACTATACCGGACATTTTCCCTATTTTCAGTTTCACGTTTGTCACCTTCTTCGCGTTGTTTTCAGCGGCTATCCTCTTCAGCTCTTCAACCATCCCCAGCGCGATTGAAACCTCGTGCACCTTCCTCCTCCCCGTCCATCAAACGCAGGACTTCATCCAGCGCCTCCCATATCTCGTCAGCCATTTTTCTGTCTATCTTTTCAATCGCAAAACCCACATGCACGATAACATGGTCGCCGATTTCAAGCTGGTCCTGAGACAGAAGCTGCAGGCCTATTTCCCTCCTTACCCCTTTTGCCTCTGCTATCCCCGAAGGATAATTCAGTTCTATAATCTGCATGGGAACGCCGACACACATATTACTTTGTAAACCTGAATTTTAATTGTTTTAGCGGCATAAGAGCCGGAGAGAATTATTATTATCCGGGTTGGTCGCCTTATCGGTCATAAGGTAAAATAGCACAACGCAGCGCCGTTTTCAATAAACAGCCAAACACCCTGACGCGGTCCTTATCTGACAAATTTATCCGTAAATATATAATCATTCTCCTTCATTTTCGCGTGACACCCGATGCAGTCCCCGACCTTCCCTTCAGTAACAGTTTTGCCGTTAGCATCGTACTGAGCCCAGTACCAGTCGCCTGCCGGAGGGTTATATCCCCTGATTTTGTACATCACAAATACAGCGGAAAGTTTTTTCCCTCCCGCGTAGTTTTCCGTGACAATAATGGAGCCGTTCGCCGTCTTTTTCCCGGCCTTGATGGAATAGAGAGCATTGTCATTGACATATGTCGTGATAATGTCGAGGGGGGGTCTTCCCTTCACGAGCTTCCCTTTGCCGGGCCAGAGGTCCCACCTGTTGTAAGGGTCCTCAGCAGTGATATATTTGAACACAGCTTCGGCGTGCGGGCCCGGAAAAGGGACATACGTCTCGGCAGGAGTTACCTGATGAATAGCATAGGCGACTGTTGCAGTGACAAATATTAAAACCGATAAGGCTGATAACAGTTTTTTCATGTTTGCCTCCATTGCGTAAATTTTGATAAAACCATTATATCACCGTCCGGGACAAACACAAGGAGGGCATTAAAGGCAGTCAGCCGCTGAAAAGAAATATTTTGGTTCCGGCTATGCCGGGTTAGGTTAAATTGCTTTCCCCTGAGCTATCATACGGGGACCATCAGGAGGAAGGCCGTTCATTACGCGGTACTGCCAGTAGCTTCTCAAAACTTTTTTTACATAAAACCGTGTTTCTTTATAAGGTATGTTCTCGATAAATTCAATGAGGTCGTCCCTGTAGTATTTCTCCTGCCAGATCTTCAGGGCTTCTTCTCCCGCGTTATATGCCGCAAGCGCGAAAGGGACCTCCCTGAACTCATTAAGAAGCTTTGACAGGTAATGTGTTCCCAGTAATATATTCTTTTGAACATCGTGGATTTCCGAACGGTCTTCAAGACGCAGTTTTATATCTTCCTTCAACCTGTAAGCGGTAGCGGGCATAAGCTGCATAAGTCCAATGGCCCCCGCCCATGATACCGCGTTCGGGTCAAAGCGGCTCTCCTCCCTGATTACCGCGGCAACAAGATACTTGTCCACATCCTGCGGTCCCGCCGCCTCTTCTATGATATTGTTAAAACCGAAAGGGAACGAATAAGGGAGGAATTCCCCGTCCTCTTCTTTTTCAGCAAAGGCGATTATCTTCCTGTACTCACCAAGCTCCATCGCTATACGTCCAAGATACAGGAAGTCATTCCTGTTCTTATTGCGTCTCAGGGATTCGATTATCTCATTTACAGCCTCGTCCCTCATGCCTGACAATGCCAGCGCTTCTATCCTGCTATATGTTTCTCCCTCCGGCTTTGCCGGTTTTGAAGCCTCGACCGTCATGGGCAAGACAGGCGCAGACGAACGCATTCTTATCAGATATCCGTAAAAACTCCTGTCGGAAGGAAGGCCGCTGAAAAAGTCACCGCCTTCCCCGTCGCACACAGACTTGTCACTTAATCGCGCAGACAATTTCTGTGTCAAACATTCCCCGGCCGCTCTCTCACGGGCCCTCGCCTTCCAGTAAAGATATTTATAATAATTATCGCTTTTCTCATATGCGGCAAGCTGAGAAAAATATTGCTGTGCCGCCCTGTAATTGCCGGAGATATAATGCATCCAACCCGTTCCCCACAGGGCCTCTTCTTTCCTTGAAGGGAAATTACTTATGACCTCTTTATAATTCCCGGCGGCGTCTTCAAAGTCCCTCTGTCTTATGAATTCATCAGCCTCCATAAGCAGAAGGAGGGCCAGTTTTTCATTACCGGGATAGCGTTTCCTGAATTCTTTTTTGATTTTCCCGAAATCCCTCCTGTTATCCATCCTGTGAAAGGCCCAGCCCCGATAATACAGCGCTTCAGGAGTCTTGACCACCCCGAAACTCCGGGCCGCCCTGTCATACTGCTTTAATCTGAATTGACACATGCCGACAGCGAATCCTACCTTGTCCTTGTCCGCCTTGCCGGTAAATTTCAGGGCCTTCCGGTATTCCGTCTCCGCCCTCTGGAAATTGTTCTTCGCGTACAGACTGTCGGCCCTTTTCAGGATTTCATCCTTTGTAAATGTGTCCGCCCTGAGCTGTATCAGCTCCTTTAACGCGCTGTCCGATTCCGGCGCCGCATTGATATAGATTTCCTTCATGAGACGGGCTGCCCGCACTGTTTCACCACTGTTTTTAAGGAGTACGGCGAGGTCCCACTTATAATCCCAGTCGGAAGGGTAATCTCCGATATATTGAAAAAGCGCGTCCACGGCGTCTTTCTCCCTCTTTAATGAAAGCAGCGCGTTTATTTCAGACCGTTTTGCAAACTGCGTCAGGAGTCTGTTATCAATTTGCCGTGAAACGCTGACGACGCTCTCGAACTTCCCCGCTGCCGTATAAGCTTCAACAAGCAATTTGAGCGCATACTCTCTCAGCAAAGGGTATGCGTCAGCGGCCTTCAGCAGATAATTTTCAGCCTCCTCATAAGAGCCCTCTTCCTTATAAAGCCTGCCGAGCAGAAAATACACTTTTTGCTTTTCAGGGGTTTCATCCCTTTCCATATCAAGCAAAATATCCTCCGCGGCTTTATAAGACCCTCTGCTGATAAATCCCGCCGCTGTTTTAAGCCTGCTCTCAATGTCAACGGAGGAAGGGCTGACAGCGGCCCCATCGGTTTCAGCGCCGGAAGCGCCGCAAATACCGTTCAGAGCAAAAAAGATAATGAACGGGAGCAGAATATACTTATTTGCTTCCATGAAGAAACGCATAAATTTATATTAATCCAAAAACTATTTCTAAACAATAGCCCTGTCGTTTAAGTCTTTCTCTGTGTCTCTGTGACCACTGTGTTTTTTTTAACAACCAAGGAAAGACAAAAGGAGATCGGGAAAGCGAAAAATGGAGGCGGCGAGCGGATTCGAACCGCTGGATAAAGGTTTTGCAGACCTCTCCCTTGCCACTTGGGTACGCCGCCGGTTTAAAAGTGAGAAGTGAGAACCCACTTCCTGCTTCCTACTTAATATTATGGAGCGGGCGACGGGATTCGAACCCGCGACCCCAACCTTGGCAAGGTTGTGCTCTACCACTGAGCTACACCCGCGTTGAACAGGGGGCGTATTGCAATACGCCCCTACAACAATTAACTTAAATGGTCTATAATAGACTTTTAATAGTAAAGAAAAAAAACGGATTTTGTCAATGATATACCCTGATTTCAGTGAATTCAAAAAGAAAGCGGAAGATGGGAACCTCATTCCGGTCTGCAGGGAAATCCTTGCGGACCTTGAGACCCCCGTGTCCGCTTTCCTTAAATTAAAAGGCAAAACCGGCTTTCTGCTTGAAAGCCTCGAAGGTGGAGAAAAATGGGCGCGGTACTCGTTTATCGGGAGCAATTCATCTCTGATAATCGAGGGCAAGGGGAGAAATCTGACAATCAAAAGGGGCCCCGTTAAAGAAAAGGCCGTATTTGACAAAGACCCCCTGGAAGTCATATCAGCGGAATTAAAAAAATATAAACCTGTCATCATGCCCGGACTGCCGAGGTTCTTCGGCGGTTTTGTCGGCTATATCGGTTATGATTCTGTGCGTCATTTTGAAAAACTGCCTGACATGCACCACGCGGGACTTAATCTCCCGGATATATTTTTAATGTTTACGGACACCCTCGTGGTCTTTGACAACCTGACGCATAAAATCAGGGTGATATCAAACGCCTATGTGGAAAACAGCCCTGAAGAGGCATACGAAAAAGCCAATGCAAAAATCGATGCAATAGTCAAAAAACTGAGATCGAAAGCCGCGCTGCCGAAAAGAAAGCCGTCTCAGAATAAACCTTCAGATGAGTCCCCTGCTTTTACATCAAACTTCTCAAAAGATGATTTCCTGAAAGCCGTTGAAAAGACAAAAGAATACGTTCACGCCGGTGATATAATCCAGGCCGTCATATCGCAGAATTTCCAGAAGGACACGGATATTCCACCGATAAACGCTTACAGGGCGCTCCGGGTCATAAACCCTTCTCCCTACATGTACTATATTGAGACGGGGAAATGCACCCTCGCGGGCTCTTCCCCTGAAATACTCGTCAGGCTTGAAGGGGACACCGTTGAATTACGGCCTATCGCCGGGACCAGGAGAAGGGGTTACACAAATGAAGAAGACAGGTCCATGGAAGAAGAGCTGAAGGCCGATCCTAAAGAAATAGCGGAACATATTATGCTTGTAGACCTCGGCAGGAACGACGTCGGAAGGGTGGCGGAAACCGGCAGTGTCAGGGTCACCGAGCTGATGACTGTTGAAAGATATTCTCATGTCATGCATCTCGTATCAAACGTCGTCGGCAAACTCGAAAGTGGTTATGATGCCTTTGATGTCCTCAGGGCCTCTTTCCCCGCGGGGACCGTGACAGGCGCGCCCAAGATCCGCGCCATGGAGATCATTGAAGAAGTAGAGACGACAAAACGCGGACCCTATGCGGGATCTGTCGGATATTTTGGTTTTTCAGGAAACATGGATATGTGCATCACTATAAGGACAATTATTTTCAAGGACAGGAAGGCATATATCCAGGCAGGCGCGGGCATAGTAGCGGATTCCGACCCTGAAATGGAATACAAGGAAACAGTCAACAAGGCAAGAGGCATGTTTAAGGCCATTGAAATGGCTGAACAGGAACTGTAGGGACAGGAGCAAAATCATGCTATTAATGATCGACAACTATGATTCCTTCACCTATAACCTGGTCCAGTATCTCGGAGAGCTGGGAGAGGATATACGCGTTTTCAGAAACGATAAAATTACGGTCCCTGAAATAGAAAGATTAAACCCCGGGAGGATCGTCATATCCCCCGGACCCTGCACTCCTAAAGAAGCGGGGATATCGATTGAGGCGATCAGACACTTTGCCGGGAAGGTCCCGATCCTGGGCGTCTGCCTCGGGCACCAGTCCATCGGCGCGGCATACGGAGCGGAGATAATCAACGCGCCCCGGCTGATGCACGGCAAGACCTCGATGATATTCCACGACGGCAAAACAATCTATGAAAATCTCCCCAACCCCTTTGAGGCGACCCGCTACCATTCACTGATTATTAAGAAGGAGACCCTCTCGGATCAATTTGAAATAACGGCATGGACGGAGCAGGACGAAATCATGGGAGTGAGACATAAAAAATTTGTGCTTGAAGGGGTCCAGTTCCATCCTGAGTCGATACTCACAAAAGCGGGCAAGGAGCTGCTGGGGAATTTCCTGAAGCTGCGAATATAGGGTCAAGGGTCAAAGGAGGATATATGTTTGCCGATGTAAAAATTATTGAAGGCGGCCGGCTTTTAAAGACGGAAAAGATGAGGTTGAAGCCGGTCAGGGAATTCAGCAACGATATTGTGATTTATGAAAATGAAGAGGGCAACGCGGTCATATATTTTAAACAGAAAAATGAATATATCCTGATTTCAATCGACCTGGCGTAGACGCCGGACAAATGAATTACGGTTTAATTTTCAGGTTAAAGTCTGATTGAGTTAATCCGATAATGATACTGTTACGCAGCATATTAATTATGAATATCACAAACAAATGAAACCCGGACATCACATAGCATCTTCAACAATATTGGCGGGAATTTTGTATATGACGTCAAAATCGTGGGGTATGGCTGCCGCGTGCTTTTTTTCCGGGATATTTATTGATCTGGACCATGTGCTGGATTTTTTTATTTTATATGGCCGGCCTTTCACCTTGAAGAGATTTTTTCATGTCTTCTATCATGAGCTGCAATTCAAGCGAATATACCTTTTCTTTCACGCCTGGGAATGGCTGCTGCTCCTGTTCACGTCCGCCTGGATGACAGACTGGAACCCGTGGCTTATTGGAATGTTCATGGGGGTCGGTCATCATATGGTCCTTGATTACATTAACAACGGCGGTTATCTGTGGAGTTATTCCCTGATATGCCGGTGGAAAAACAACTTTGACTTTGCAACAACCTTCCCCGGGCTGCTTAAATACAGGGGAAAAGTGACGGGACCATGATTAAAGAAGCGATAAATTTACTTGTACAGGGGAAAAACCTTACTGAAAATGAAATGACAGGCTCCATGAGGGACATCATGGAAGGCAATGCAACGGACGCGCAGATAGCGTCATTCCTGACCGCTTTACGAATAAAAGGCGAAACCGTTGAAGAAATCACCGGGGCCGCAAAGGTGATGCGCGAAAAGGTCATGAAGATAAAAGCTCCCGCGCATACAGTCGACACCTGCGGCACAGGCGGCGACATGTCCCATACCTTCAATATCTCCACCACGAGCGCCCTCGTTGTCGCGGCCTGCGGCGTGCCGGTTGCAAAGCACGGCAACCGCTCGGTATCAAGCAAGTGCGGCAGCGCCGACGTGCTTGAGGCATTGGGTATAAAAATAGACCTTGAGCCTCAGAAGGTTGAAAAATGCCTTGAAGCGACAGGCTTCGGTTTTATGTTCGCGCCGTTGTTTCACCCGGCGATGAAATACGCTGTAGGACCGAGGAGGGAAATGGGAATACGGACCATATTCAACATACTGGGCCCGCTTACAAACCCTGCCGGCGCTGAAAGGCAGGTAATGGGCGTATTTCATGATAGGCTGACGGAAAAACTGGCGCAGGTACTCGCCAATCTCGGCGTCAAGCATGCATTTGTAGTCCATGGTGAAGACGGCCTCGATGAGATTACGAATACGGACAGGACAAAAATTTCCGAGATGAAAGACGGCAGGGTGAACACCTTCTTCATCGCTCCTGAAGACCTCGGCTTCAAAAGGGCTGAAAAAACAGCCCTTTCAGGAGGAGACGCTACGGAAAACGCAAAGATAACAATTGATATACTGGGGGGACTTAAGGGACCAAAAAGGGATATCGTCATCATGAACTCCGCAGCCGCGCTGATAACCGGAGACAGGGCGGAAGGCCTGCCCGACGCAATCAAAATCGCGGCAGAGGCCATTGATTCCGGAGCGGCGCTGAAGAAACTAAAAGAAGTAAAGACCATAAGCAGCAGCCTGTAAGCCCGCTAAAGATTCTGATTGCTTCCGCAAATCGCGGTATGTTATAATCGCAGGGTTAAAATTATTAATTCGTCGTCATTCGCGTTTCAGTAATTTAATTTAAAAGGCCGAAATGTTACTTTACCTGTTCCTGGCAGTATACTTTTTTGTCCTGCTTACGGTTTTTATTTACGCGTCCCACCGGTATTATATGGTGTATCTCTATTTCAGGCACCAGAAAGACAAACCCGTACTGAAATATAAAGCAGACCCCCTGCCGCGAGTTACAATCCAGCTCCCCGTGTATAACGAAATGTATGTTGTAAAGCGTTTGATAGCCGCGTCGTGCGGCATAGATTACCCCCGGGAGCTTCTCGACATACAGGTACTTGACGATTCCACAGATGAAACCTCGGCAGTCGCGCAGGAGTGCGTAAAGGAATTCATGGGAAAAGGTTACGATATACAATATATTCATCGGGGCAACAGGGAAGGGTTTAAAAGCGGCGCGCTGGCCCACGGGCTGAAATCGTCCAAAGGCGAATTTATCGCGGTCTTCGACGCTGATTTTGTGCCGCAGGCGGACATATTGAAAAAGACAATCCATTATTTCGCCGATAAATCCGTAGGGATGGTGCAGACACGGTGGACGTATATCAACAGGGATTACTCAATGTTGACCAGGATACAGGCTATTATGCTTGACGGACATTTTGTAATAGAGCATACGGCAAGGAACTGGTCGGGAAGGTTTTTCAATTTTAACGGAACAGCGGGCGTATGGAGGAAAGAAGCTATAGAGACCTCGGGCGGATGGCAGCATGACACACTGACTGAGGACCTCGACTTAAGCTACCGGGCGCAGTTGAAAGGATGGCGGTTTATCTTTCTGAAGGATGAGACTTCCCCTTCGGAAATCCCTGTGGACATCAACGCGTTCAAGAGCCAGCAGCACAGGTGGGCCAAAGGCTCCATCCAGACGGCCAAAAAACTGCTTCTCCCGATTTTCAGGAGCAACTTGCCCCTGAAGGTAAAGATGGAGGCGTTTTTCCATCTTACAAACAACATGTCTTACCTGCTGATGTTGCTGCTCTCCCTGCTGATGTATCCGTCCATGGTCGCGAGGATCAATATAGGATGGTTCCAGATGCTCGTCACCGACGCGCCCTTTTTACTGGTCGCGACTACCGGAATATCATTTTTCTATCTCTGTTCGCAGAAAGAAGCGTACAAGGACTGGAAATCAAGACTGATTTATATGCCTATGCTTATGTCGCTCGGGATCGGACTTTCCGTCAACAATTCAAAAGCGGTGCTTGAGGCCCTGTTTAATAAAGAAACGGAATTCAAGCGGACCCCGAAATACATGATCGAAGCGAAAAAAGACAGGTGGATTGAAAAAAGATATCGCGGCGAAATCAATTTCCTGGTATTGCTCGAATTATTCCTCGGCATCTACTTCACTTTCAACATTTACTTCGCGTATATAAACAGGATTTACGTGTCGATACCGTTTCTCATGATTTTCCAGGTCGGATTTTTTTATGTTGCTTTTTTATCGATTTATCAAGTAATATTGAGAGGCATATTTTCGAACAGATTCGCACGCCAACTGTTTTCAAAACGAAATACGGATGAAGTTATTACAGCGCAATAGCCTTAACGCTGAAGGGTTGGAAATTAAATAAAAAAGAGGAGATGAACCATGAAAAAAAGGATTTCAGTTGTTTTTCTTCTGGCAGCGCTTTGTATTTTTTCTTCAAACAATGCCTTTGCGGCCTGGACGCAGGCAAAGGGGCACTCTTACAATCAATTGGGCTTCAGTTATTACAAGACAACGGAAAAATTCACTACCCTTCACAGGGATGCATCAGGCACCCTGGAAACAACAAGCGGGAGCATCATCAAGGAAGACCAGGAAAAATTTACATCCAAAAAGATTTCGTACTACGGCGAATACGGCATCACGGACAAGGTCACTCTGGTCCTGTCCGTTCCTTATGACTGGCAGCGCTCAAACGACACCCTGAGGTTTGCGGAAGAAAGAGGGCCGAGCGGCGTTGGAGATATCAACCTTGGCCTGCGTTATCAGCTTGTCCCTAATCTGTTCGGCTCCGGGGTGTTGATGTCCGCGCAGGGAGAAGTAAAAATACCGGAAGCGTATAAATTCGGCCATCCGCTTTTAAATTTGAGCCAGGGAGATGGTCAATACGATACGTCTTTTGCCCTCAAATTCGGCAGGGGACTGCCAAAGGGATACCTCTGGCTTGATGTCGGCTATAAATACAGGTTTGAAAATGACAAGTTTGAGGAATATAAACCTTCAGATCAATTCAAGGTTGCGTTCGGCGGCGGATATCCGATCGTATCATGGCTGTCATTGACCGGATATCTTGAATGGTCCAAGGCAGTGGGCAATGCCAGGGTTTCCGATGAACTGGTAGTGCGGAGTTTTTCTACCGGATTATCGGCAGCTACCGCAAAAGATGAATTGATAAAGGACACTCTGTCCCTTGAAAAGGACGATATGAGCGTATATGTAGGGCTTCAGTTCAATCTGCCGGCAAAGCATAAAGCGGTCCCCAATAGCATTGTAGTATCCTACGCAAGGGATATTGAGGGCTTCGGTGAATTTAAAACGAAGAATAACGCCCTTGGCAAGACTATCGGCCTGGCGCTTGTTTACATACGTTAATCAGTTGATGTAATAGTAGGGGCGATTCATCGGAATCGCCCCTACGTATCCCCGGTTATCTTTATTATGAATAAAAAAAAATTTTCGCTTACCTCATATCAGGCATCCTTTTAGTAATACTGTCTTTATATACAGTCGAGAACAGACACACCCTCCTGGCGATTTTCTATCAGACGCTGAAATCAGAAGATAAAGCGATTGAGGAATTTATCAAAGCCGTAAAATCCAACCCCCGCGACGCCTATTCTTTATATCACCTCGGCATCATATACAAAGAGAAGAAGGATTTTGACCGGGCTGTAGAAATCTATAATAAGTTACTGGAGATCTCACCGGACCATCCATATGCCTATTTTGATCTGGGATATATATATATAGAAAAAAGACAATTTGACGAAGCGTTAAGATTGTGCAGAAAAGCGGCCGACATTCTGCCTGACAGTGTCCACGCGCATCATGCCCTCGGGAATATTTACAGGGACACCGGCCATTATGAAGTCGCCCTCTCGGAGTATAAAAAAGTTCTTGAGATCGAGCCCTCTCACAGATACGCGTTATGGGACGTAGGCGTTTTATATGAGAAAATGGGGATGAAAGACAGGGCCGAAGAGCAGTTTAAATATTATCATGAAATAACGGACTGCAGTCTCAGGAGATTCTGGAACTGTCTGGATTAATTGAATACCACATCGTATATCATAATAAATCTTCTTTTATTTTCCGCATGGCACATCTATCTTTTCAGATATAACACGATTATTTCCTTTGCCGGCAGGCTGACTGGCGCTTTTGTCCTGGGACTGACGCAGATAATAGCGACGGAGATGCTTTTAGGCGTGGTACTGAAGAGGCTTTACGCGACGCAGCTTTTTTTTCTTAATGTTTTTATCTCGGCGGTTGTTTTGCTGTATGCCGTATTCGCTGTTAAAAGGCAACCTGGTTATCCCGATGAAAACGATGTCAGTCCATTTCCTTTAAACGTTGCAAAAGAGATATCCTGCAAGGCCGCATGGTTTATTACGGAGCTTAAGAAAAACGTTGTCCTGTCCGCCATCTTTGCCCTTTTCATTATATCGGTCTGCTGGATAATATTTTCAGGATATCTCTTTCCTTCATACACATGGGACGCCCTGTGGTATCATCTGCCGATCGCGGGCTATATCATGCAGGGCGGCGCGGTACGGGAAATCGCCAACAATTCATTCATAGACCAGTTTGTCAATATCTTTCCTAAAAATATCGAGTTGTTTTTTCTCTGGAATATCATATTTTTGA
The DNA here is from genome assembly GCA_003599505.1 of Nitrospiraceae bacterium. Taxonomy (GTDB): domain Bacteria; phylum Nitrospirota; class Thermodesulfovibrionia; order UBA6902; family UBA6902; genus SURF-23. Next base: position 15,544 of record QZKO01000077.1, read on the forward strand.
AAAGCGACGCGATCACGGACCTCAGCCAGCTCCTCTTTGCCGTTGCCGGAGTGCTTTCAATATACGGCCTCGCGATCAAACTGAAGGTCGGTAAAAGACACGCGCTGTATTCGTCCCTCCTGTTTTTTTTCACGCCTATAGTCATCCTTCAGTCCTCAACGAATTACGTCGATGTCGCCGTGACGGCGCTGTTTCTTGTTGCTGTAAATTTTCTGATGGCAGATATGCCATGCAAAGGCGGGGTTGAAACCCGCCCCTGCAACATCACAAGTATCCTGGCCGGATTGGCTGCCGGTCTTTTGCTTGGCTCCAAGGGGTCGGGGCCCCTGTTTGCCGGGATATTGTCCGTGGCGCTTATTGTCCGGGAATTTGTCCGGCGCTTCAAATCCCCGAAACATGGAAGCCCGGGAGCGATAAAAGCAGCGGTGAAGGGCCTTACATTTTACCTGCTTTTCTTTTTCATCCCACTTTTTCTGATGGGAGGTTACTGGTACATAAAAAACTGGGTTGTTTACGGTAATCCCGTTCATCCGATGGAAATATCTTTTATGAACATCACGATCTTCAAGGGGTTGTATCAGGGCATCATAGAGCCCGCGCCGGAAATCATCAATAAACTGAATCCCTTTACAAGACCGTTATATGTTTGGCTGGAGAACGTGGAGTATTACCTCTACGATTCGAGATTGGGCGGACTCGGTCCCATATGGCCCATCCTGTTTTTGCCTGCAACAGTATTCGCTGTTGTGCGTTCCTTCATAAAGAGGGATTACAACTTCATGGCCGTATTCATAATAGTTGCCGCCGCGTTTTTCATGCATCCAAGGAACTGGAACCCGCGTTATGTAATTTTCATTGTCGGAATGGGAGCGCTTTCTTTCGGCCTGCTGCTTGATTATTTTCATGACAGGGGCAGGGTATTGGGTTGGACCGCGCTCCTGCTCGCGGTTTATACATTCCTTACCGCGAATTCTCCCTGCGTTACGCCCGGGAAGATCCGGGAGTTTATCCATCTCCCGGCCGCGGAGCGCACAATAGGCCGCATGGCGCCTTTTAATTTAGACTTATACGCGCGCCAGGAATACGGGCACTGGATATGGATAAGCAGGAACCTGTCTGAAGGAGAGACACTGGCGTACACCTTTGAGCCGCTTTTCCATTCTCCTTTGTGGAACAGCGCGTATTCCAGTAAAATAGCATACGTCAAGTCAGAGACCTATAGTGACTGGCTTCAGCGGCTGAAAGACAGCAGAGCGACGTATATACTGGTCAGAAACGGTTCCGCTGAAGACCAATGGATAGAAAAAGAGAGGAGAGTCTTTTATTTGCTTGGCTGGCTGAGTAATGCTAAAGAAAAATTCAAGGTTGAATATTCCGATACTAACTATAAGATAGCGAGGTTCACCCAGGGATGAGAAGCGGGGACAGGAAAAACACGTTTTTTGTTTTATTTATAATAAGTGTCATTGTGTTGGCGGTCATTTATTTTACCGTTCCTGAAAGGGTGAATTTTCTTGAAAATCAGATAAAGTGGTGGCGGGAATTCTGGGAGTAAAGATATATTTACGCTCTACTCCATAAGTTCATTTCTTTCTTCCTTCCTTTCTATCTCCTGAACTATTTTCTCCTTGCCGTTTCGTATGATGCTGGATTAAAATTAAGCAGTTATTTATAAAGGGAAAATGGTAAACGGACCAGAAGACAAAGCCCGCGAAGTAATTGACGATATGCTTGAAAAGGCAGGATGGCATGTCTGTGACATGAAGGATGCCAATATTTACTCGAGGGCATGGGGACGGTTTTCAGCGAGCGACGCGGGTCTGCATCTCTACCATTCAGCGGCTGTATTCAATTCTCAAAGGTGAGGAGATTAATGACGAGCTTGATGAGGAATCAATATTCGACCATACGGACCTTTTTAAAGAGCATCAAAGGTCAGAGGCGCAAGTGCGCAGAAGATACTTACTGATCTGGTTTCATTGTAAGGCTTATCAGTTGTTTGGGGAAGAGTTGTATTCCATAATGGATGAATTAAATGAGGTGCTGGCGGCGTAACAAGTATCGATAGAATTGTTAAATATAGACTTTTAAGTTAATATATGGTAAGTATACTTAGTATATATTGAGCTAAAAATGATAGCGAGGAGAATTATTGAAGGATTTTTTTAACAGGGATGAGATTCTCAACGTACTCCAGGGATTTAACCCGTGGTGGGCTAATAAATCTTATGCAGTACCGGAATTCCGACGCATCGCATTCGAGGCATGCAGAAAATATCTGGAAGATATGGCACTAAAGCGAGCTGTGCTCCTTTCAGGCCCGCGCCGTGTTGGAAAAACTACGGTCCTGCTCCAGATTGCAGATGAACTTGTAAAAAGCGGGAAAGATCCGAAGAGCATCTTTTACATCAGCCTTGATCACCCGCTCCTGAAACTGCTCAGCATTAGAAAAGTTCTGTCTCTGTACGGCGAGTCCGTTTATCCAACAAACAAGCCGACGTATCTTCTCTTCGACGAGATCCAATATTCAAACGAATGGGAGACGGAGATAAAGCTGCTTGTTGATCACCAGCCGAACTATCGAATCATCGCTACCGGGTCTGCAAGCGTTACCCATCGGGAACAGTTGGCCGAAAGCGGCGTAGGCCGCTGGATAACTGTTCCGATTCCGACGCTTTCCTTCTATGAGTTTGTTCATATACGTGGCGAGCATTTGCCTGATATTTTACCGACGCTAAAGCCATCTGACCTTTTTTCTTTCTCTCAGGAAGCATTTATTGATCTGGCGGTGCGGTGCCGGGAACTCCAGCCTTCTTTTCAGCAGTATCTCCTCGTAGGCGGATTTCCGGAGACGGCCCTTCTGAAGAATATAGGTCTTTGTCAGCGGCTCCTGCGTGAGGATGTTGTGGAGAGGGTGCTGAAGCGTGACATGACCGCGCTTTTCGGGGTGCGTAAAGTCGCTGAACTCGAAAAGCTCTTTATTTATCTCTGTCTCCATAGCGGCAGCATCGTTGCCCATAAGACTTGTGCCGATGCTTTGGAAACCTCCCCTGCTACGGTATCGAGTCATCTCATCCTGCTCGAACAGGCGAATTTGATTTATCGTCTGACCCCGGCAGAGATTACCGGAAAAAAGATATTAAAGGCGAGAAACAAGTATTACCTTGTTGATGCGGCGCTCAGGAACGCAGTTTTGCTCCGGGGGGAGGAGATCCTGACCAATCCTGAGGAGATGGGGGTTATTGCAGAGACAACAGTGCTAAGGCACTTGTATGCCTATTATTATCGGGATGTGCCTGCGATTGTATACTGGCGCGACCCGGTGTCTCAGAAAGAAGTGGACATCATAGTGCGAAGCCCTAACTTTACATTTCCTTTTGAGGTCAAATATCGGGAAAAACCAAATCTCGGCAGCACAAGCGGGCTTGTCGCCTTCTGCCGTCTCGCAGACGTCAAGAAGGCCTACTGGGTCACAAAGCTCGATAAGGATTTCGGTGTCACTCAATTCGAGGGATTAGAAGATGAGTATGGGCGACCAACTGAGTTCCTGAAAATACCAGCGCATATTTTATGCTATCTTCTCGGCCAGGCTGAAAGACTGTTGTGGAAAGAGTAATGAACGGCAGTAGTGTGCTGCCTGAAGGTGGATTGGGGAAAGCTTATCAGTTGTTTGGGGAAGAGTTGTATTCCATAATGGATGAGTTGAATGAGGTGCTGGCGGCGTGAAGCAATCTAAGGGGGGGGGTAATTCGTGTAGGGATAATTCATGAATTATCCCTACGAAAGGGATTTCCGGGGATATGTAGGGACAATTCACGAATTGTCCCAAAGGGCATGGGCAGGCAAGATTGAAATACAATTGTGAAATACATCATCGCCGTTCTATACGGTTAAAGGAATATGATTATTCACAGGAAGGGGCATATTTTGTAACAATATGTGCATGGAACAGAGAATGTTTGTTTGGGGAGATTGTGAATGGTGAAATTGAATTGAATGAATATGGCCGAGTCGTGAAGAATTATTTTGAGAACATTGAAGGGCGTTATGACAATGTTGCTTTAGATGAATTTGTTGTAATGCCCAATCATGTACATGGCATCGTAATGATCGAGCACTCCGTAGGGATAATTCATGAATTATCCCTACAGGCATCGTTTGCAGAACGATGTAAACAACGCAGAAAGATGTTATTACCCAAAATTCTCGGATGGTTTAAAATGAATTCGGCAAAATCAATAAATCAAATGCGAGACAGCGAAGGCCGTCCTGTGTGGCAAAAGAATTATTATGAACACGTTGTCCGTAATGAGAAGGAGTTGCGGTCTATTCAGGAATATATTATCAATAATCCATTACAATGGGAATTGGACGAAAATAATCCGGTGAATATTAGATGAGGACATCTTCACATGCAAGCGATAGCGATGCAAACGTAGGGGCAATTCATGAATTGCCCCTACGGGAGACGCTGCCGGAGGGGTGGGTCTTAAAAAAATTAAATGATGTCTGCAACATCATAATGGGACAGTCGCCACCGGGGAATACGTACAACAAAGATAAATCCGGGCTGCCATTTTTTCAAGGGAAAGCAGAATTTGGAGTACGTTACCCAACGGCTGTTAAATGGTGTTCAAAGCCAAAAAAAGTTGCTCATAAAAATGATGTGCTGATTTCCGTAAGAGCGCCGGTCGGTCCGACAAATATCGCCTCTTCAGAATGCTGTATTGGTCGAGGATTGGCGGCAATTCGACCTTTAGAAGGAACAGACTATTTTAACAGAGCCAGAAAGGTATCAGAAAACGTATTGGAGGAACACAAGCACAGATATAGCCTGAAATTGGGTGATTTTATTTTCGGTAAAATCGGTACAATCGGCAAACCAGTTAAACTATACCCACCCTTTAACTTTGCCTTATCTGCAAATATAGTGTTAATTCAGCCTCAAGATTCGATTCTTTTACCCGCGTTTTGTTTTAGCTATATGGATAGTCCCTTAATGGATCATGTTATTAGGAAAGAAAGTAGAGCTACAACGCAAGCAGCATTCGGTATTCAGAAAGTAAGAATAATACCTATCCCTTTGCCACCTCTTTCAGAGCAACAGAATATTATTGAAGAAGTCGAACGACGTCTTTCTGTTGCAGAAGACATTGAAATCGAAATAGAAACAAATCTTAAACGCGCTGAACGCCTACGGCAGTCGATTCTGAAAAAGGCGTTTTCGGGGAAGTTGCTTAGTCAATAACAAAGATGGGATAAGATTAAGAATGCATGAAAATATTTATTAGTTACTCAATACATGATAAAGAGATAGCAGGTGCATTAAAAAAGTATTTAGAGGAGCATGATGACATTGAATGTTTTATTGCACATGATGATATTCCTTATGGTTCTGAGTGGGAAGAAGATATAATCAGCAATTTAAAATCAGCAAATTATTTTATGCCGTTGCAAACAGAGCAACTTACTAAATCATATTGGTGTCAGCAAGAAGCTGGTTTTGCGGTTGCGAAGGGCATTAAAATAATTCCGTTAATTCCTGATGAAGGAGGGGTTGATCCGGTAGGCTTCTATAAGCGCTTTCAGGGATTTAGAGTAAGAAATGATGATTTGAGAAGTTCTGTAAAAAAATGGCTGATAAAAGAAGGGATTATTACAGATAATTCTGAAGAAATCGAGAAAAGAATAATGGTGTTTGATAAGTCAAATTCATTTCTTGAAGCAGAAGATAATGCTCGGTCTCTTCTCGATCTATCAGAGCATTTCACAGAGGGGGATATCTTACGAATTGTTGAGATTACTTTAAAAAATGATCAAATAAAAAATTCGTTTAATGCTCGTAAGCATTTAAAGAAATTCTTTATGAGACATTCCACTATTATTCCTAAAAAACAACTGGAAGAATTATTGTAACGTCCTTCGGGACGATGGATTGAATTATATATGAAAAAATCTAATCGCTACAATACAGCGCATCTTGTTGAAGATCAATATGAGCCGGGTTCTAACGGCCAAGTGCTAAAAAACAAGCTCGGCATAGCAACCACATCAGAAATGAACAAGCTCGAAAAAGAAGAGCAGTTGCGGGCACTGGATGAACTGACTGACATTTTCGAGAAAGACCACCGCTTCAGCGTTGCAGACATCTGCAAAATGCACAAAATATGGCTTCGCAATATTTACGAATGGGCCGGTAAATACCGGCAGGTGAAGATGAGCAAGGAAGACTTCACTTTTGCCTTTCCTGAACAGATTCCAAAATTAATGACTGAGTTCGAGAAAGGGCCGCTCCGTGAGTTCACTCCCTGTCATTTTAAGACACACGCTGAGATCGCCAAGGCATTGGCAATTGTGCATACGGAATTGGTTCTTATTCATCCATTCAGGGAAGGTAACGGAAGAGTAGCAAGAATGCTGGCTATATTGATGGCCATTCAGGCAGGTCTCCCGCCGCTTGATTTTGGTGTTATGATAGACGAAGAAAAAGAGAAATATATCAAGGCAATTCATGCAGGAGTAGAGCGAAACTATGAGCCGATGGGAAAGGTATTTACTTCTGTGATTCGTAAGACGCTGAGGGCTCGTGAACAGCAATGATCTCTTTCAGCTTCTTTTCTGCTGATTTTGACAACTTGGGATACCTGGTAAGGACACCTTCGACGGCTGTTGAAGAGGAGACGGATTGATAGATCAATTCTTTCCTCAGTTCAGGGTCTTTAAGATAAGGATTGGTCTGTTTGAGAGATTTTTTCAACATGATTTATTGTAGCATATAACGAACTTGAATTATGGCATGTTGTAGGGGCAATTCATGAATTGCCCCTACAACATGCGTGTACGCACAAACAAAAAAGACGGCCCCTACCATGCCGATCATCCCGGGGCTCGTGCCAGCCGATGGATGGGAGCACCCCAGGCACATAATAGGACTTACCCGTCTGTAAATTAGTATAATGATACATTGAATTTTTTCAACTATTATTAATATCTGATGATTCAACAACGACCGCATATAATTGTTATTGCGGGGCCGAATGGTTCCGGTAAATCAACTACGGCCCCTTCTTTGCTGAAAGGCACTCTCCCATTGTCGGATACATGGAGGCTATATAACAATTCAGATCCTTCGGGCCCTGACTTGATTGCATCAGGGAGAAAAAAAATGGAGGAAAATATTTACAAGCCTGATTTATGGAATATAATTAGAGAGGGATATCATGAGTGAAACAAAAAAGAATATTGATGAATTCTTTAATAATGGAAGTGAAATAGACGAAGCTCTACAAAAAGCTGTAAAAGAGGCTCTCTTGCAACATAAGAAGGCGGGCAATCCGGTTGTGTCATGGAAAGACGGGCAGATTGTCTGGATCCAGCCTGATGATATTATTGTTGAAGACAAGACGTAGGGGCAATTCATGAATTGCCCTTTCACATGAGAATTCCAATATAAAATTATGAGTCCTGCACAAATCGTCCAAAAACTCTGGAATTACTGCAACGTCCTTCGGGACGACAGAGGATTTGGGAGAGGAGAACGAGGCATAGAATGAAAATAGCCGTAATCATTCCTGCACTGAACGAAGAGAAAACATTGCCGCTTGTCCTGAACGATATTCCGAAAAGCATGGTGGATGAGGTTGTGGTAATAGACAACGGCAGCAGCGACCGGACGTCTGAGATTGCAAAAGAGCTGGGCGCCGTTGTGCTGCATGAAACAAGAAAAGGCTACGGATACCCCTGCCTCAGAGGCATTGAATATCTTAAAACAAAGAATCCGGATGTCGTGGTGTTTGTCGACGGCAATTACAGCGACCATCCTGCCGAGATAAGCAAACTCGTGGAGCCGGTCATCAGGGATGATTATGACCTTGTTCTCGGCTCGCGGGTTCTGGGAAAAGTTGAAAAAGGGGCGCTCCGCCTTCCGGTGCGCTTCGGCAACCGGCTGGCAACAATATTAATAAGATTGCTGTACGGGTTTAAATATACCGATGTAGGACCGTTCAGGGCCGTCAGGTTTGATAAGCTCCTGAAGCTCGATATGAACGACAACCTCGGCTGGACGATTGAGATGCAGGTCAAGGCCATAAAAAGAGGATATAAAATACTGGAAGTGCCCGTCAGTTACCGCAGAGGCACGGGGAAGTCAAAATTGACGGGTAATATAAAAGGGATAGCGGTAGTCGGATACAGGATATTGCGCGCTGTCTTCAAAAATCTGTTTTATTCTGCCCGTCAGGAAGCCTGACCTCCCATTTTATTGCACAGGCCTTCAATAAACTTCTGAAGCTCATCCGGGCCGAGCAGTTTGTCCGGCAGTTCAACCTCCGGCATCCCCATAGCCATGAAAGTCTTTCTCAGGAGGTTTATAACGCAGTGACTTATTATTTCGTCAGGAAGTGAATCCGGCGCGTTTTCTATCACCAGCATTTCCTTGTACCAGCCGTTGCTCGCAGGGACAAGCCCTGAGCAGTAATCTCCTTTAACTGCTTTGGGAATCGCCCCTTTTGACAGCGCCAGGGCGCGGGCCTCGACATTTACTAACTGGAGCCCCCTCATGACAGGGTTCGACATCGGGCGATGCCGGCCTTTTGTAATGGGGAGAAAACGGGACACCTCAACGCCGGAACAGAAAATGTACGACCCTTCTCCCCTGTCTTTGTCAGGCTTGAATGCAAAATACAGAAATTCATTTATGTATGACTTCCCGGCAAGCATAGCGTTAAAGTTTAAGCTGAAATTATATCTTTTTTTAATAAATATTGTAATTTGAAATGTTACCTGAGCCTGAGAAAGGCCAGGGTCTCTATATGGAATGTCTGCGGAAAGAAATCGATCATCCTTACGGATTCCATGTCATATTTATTCTGAAGTTTCTTCAGGTCCCTCGCAAAGGTCGCAGGGTTGCACGAAATATACACAATTTTTTCAGGCCCGATAGAAAGGACGCTGTTTATAACCCTGTTTGCCAGTCCCTGCCTCGGGGGGTCGAGGATGACAATATCGAAATCTTCCCGCGTATGAAAATTTTCAGCAGAAGAAGTGATGAACCTGTAATTTTTAATCCCGTTGATTTCCAGGCTCCTTCTTCCATCCTCTGCCGCGTATGGATTTTCTTCAAGGGCCGTAACCACGGCGTCAGGAGCAAGAGGCATGGAAAAATTGCCCGCGCCCGAGTACATATCAAGCACCCTTGCGCCTCGCAGCGGCCCCAGGCTGTCTTTAATAAATCCGGCGACCCTCTGATTAAGCCTCCAGTGACTCTGAATAAAAGTCATCGGGGACACGCTGTATTTCAGGTCCCGCAGGTCTAAAGCAACACACGATTCCCCGTACCGGGATATTTTTTTGTCCGGTGTCTCGATGCATATTCCGGAAAAACCCAGGTCCAGAAACCTTGAAGATAACGCGTTCATGTCAAACGCGTGTTTAGTCCGGGAAGGAAGTCTGACCAGGGCCGTAAAACAGTCACCGGCGGTTATGTGTATCTCTGTCATGTCAAAATCCCTGACCGCCGGTTTTATTTTTACCAGCAATGTATTTATTTCTTCCGTCATGAGAGGACAACTGTCTATATCAACCACTTCTATTGAGTTGTTTTTACAAAACCCTATGCCTTCACGGGATACTTTAAACTGTCCCCGGACCCTGTAATTCCACGGGTTGCCGTCGAAGAGAGGTCCGGAAAGACGCGTCTCCTCTTTTGCCAGTCTCCTGAGACAGTCCCTCAGAATTTCTTCTTTCACTTCAAGCTGCAGGTCATAAGGTATATGCTGCAACTGGCATCCGCCGCATCTTCCTGAATATTTGCACGCGGGCACAATCCTGCGTGGCGAGGGCTCAATAATTTTTTTCACCGAGGCGGAAAGGTAATCTTTTTTTTCGTCTTCTATGACTACTTCGGCGGTCTCTCCCGGCATCACGGCGCCTTTTACCATGACAATCTTCCCGTCGTGCCTCCCGATGGACATGCCCCCGTACGCGGGACGGTCGATTTTTATGACTAATACTGCCATACTTACTGATTGTAAGAAATATACAATACAATTACAATAACGCAGGAAATTCTGTCATTCCCGGGAGGTCGTCATGAAAAAAATTACGAAATATTTCCTTGAAGGGCTTTTGGTGCTTGTCCCGCTGGTCGCTACCATTTATGTCATTTATATCGTCTTTATCAAGATCGACAGCATATTTGCATTCAAAATACCGGGGGCCGGCTTTGTGTTGACCCTTCTGACAATAACCCTTGCGGGGTTTATTTCATCGAACCTCCTGACAAAAAGGCTGCTCCGGATTATTGAAGTTACATTCACCCGCCTGCCTTTTGTGAAAATGATCTATACGGCTGTCAGGGATTTGATGAACGCTTTTGTCGGAGATAAAAAAAGTTATTACAGGCCTGTGCTCGTGACGGTCTCCGCTGACAGAAGCATACAGGTTATAGGGTTTATCACAAAGGACCGTCTTGAAAATATAGGGCTTTCAGGCAAGGTAGCGGTATATCTTCCGCAGTCGTACAATTTTGCGGGCAATCTTATCATTGTATCAAAAGAACAGGTAACGCCGTTATCCGCCGACAGCGGGGAAGTCATGGCGTTCATCGTGTCCGGAGGGATTACCGCACATTAAGAAGATGGAAAGCGCGGAAGTCCTGAAGTGAGAAAGCCGTTTTTCCCGTCACTCGGCAAGATCGGCCTCTATGTCCATGAAAACGTGAACGTCCCTGCCGATCATTAATCCGCCGTTTTCAAGCGGCATATTCCAGATAAGCCCGAAGTCTTCATTGTTGATGACAGTCTTTGCGGCAAACCCCATGCTGGTCTCGGCAAAAGGACTTTTTACCGGACCTAAAAACTCTACCTCCGCTGTTAACGGTTTTGTAATGCCGTGAATGGTCAAGTCCCCCGTTACCTTGCAGCCGTTAAAAGCGGTAATCTCGCACTTAGCGCTTCTGAAAGTAATTACGGGATATTTTCCCACATCAAAAAACTCCCGGCTTTTAAGGTGGTCGTCGCGCTTCTTTATCCCTGTAAAAATGCCTGCCGCGTCTATCTCTAATTCTATGGATGTCCCGGTAATGTCGGAAGGGTCAAACCTGACTGTTCCCTTTATACTGTTAAACTGGCCGTGCACATCGGTAATCATCATGTGCTTGACAATAAAAGCCGCCACAGAATGGTCGGAATCAATATTCCATACGGGCATTTGCAATCTCCTCCTTTTATCAACGCACGGCAATCTGCCGCTGCTCTACACAGATTGACGGGGATTTTTCAACTCATTACAGGAAGTCCGGAAAACGCTCCCAAAAAACAAGCAGATATAACAGGCGCGGATGCTTCTTTTTTCATGCCGTTATATCTGCTGTTGTCATCGCCGCTGACCCAGCGGCTTTCAGCTCTTTCAACTCTTTCACTTGCGGCATACCTTGTTAGGATATTCTCCTGAAACCTTTTTAAGGTTCCCCCAGAAGGCTGCCTCCTGCAAAAGAGCTTTTTTGCTCAAAGGCTTTTTCATCCTGTCTCACCTCCTCCTCCTTTATATTTAAATCCATAATAGCAGGTTTCAGGAGTTTGTCAAGACAGGGACAGGGCTTCCACCAGGGCTTCCGGCGCTTTTCTATGTAATTGCGGTTCCCGGGTATCCAATGCCTGTTATATAGTTTTCGAGGACATTGATTGTTACTTTCTGCTGCTCGATAATCATGGTCGCGATGTCGCCGAGAGTAACAATGCCGGCCAGATGGTTGTCCTCATATACAGGCAAATGCCTTATATGCGCGGTGGTCATCAACGCAAGGCACTCTTCAATGGACTTATCGGACCCGATGGAATACACATCCCTTGTCATCAGCTCGCCAATCAGCGTCTCTTTTGAAGATTTCCCCTTGAGGATTACTTTGCGCGCGTAATCCCGCTCTGAAAAAATACCGGCCACTTTCCCTTCGTCAATGACCATCAGCGCGCCTATATCCTTCTCGGCCATGACCTCAAGCGCCTTATGCACTGTCTCGTTCGGCCCGATCGAGCAGATGGTACTGCCTTTTCTCTTCAGGACGTCCTTGATTTTGAGCATGATATACCCCCTTTTTATTCTTTATTCGGGTTTCAGTTAATTATCAATTGGAACCAACGCTCACCGGGGGGCTGTTTCCGGCATCGACCCGGAAAGTCCCAGCTCGTTAAATCCCGGAAGCCGTTTGGCGCCTACAAACCTTTTTAAATAGTACGGGGTGGCAAAGTTGTCTATGGTGACTTTTCTGGCAATTGTTGAAGCATGGACAAAAAGATCGTTGCCGAGGTAAATTCCAACGTGAGAAGGGAAAGGCGCGTAGGTCCTAAAAAACACCAGGTCCCCGGCAGAGAGATTTTCCCTGTCAACGGACAAACCGTGATTGAACTGCTCCCTCGCGCTTCTCGGGAGGTGTATGCCCATAATACTGAAAACCCTCTGCACATATCCTGAACAGTCGGTCGCCTTGACCGAGTTGCTTCCGAACCTGTAAGGGATGCCGAGTGTTTGCCTGGCGATATACATCAGAAAATCTTCAGGTTTCGCATGGCCGGTTTCAGGCGTGTCGTGTTCAGGGTTTTCCAGAGGCTGTATGACCGCAGGCGTGTCCGTTTTGGCTTTCACATCAGGGGTATGCGGCCCGGCAAGGACAATCTCCGGTTTTCCGGACGGGACAATTAAAACAAGAACGGCAATAAAAACCAGATATCCCTTCACGCTGTCAGGAAGCCTTGAATCACCCATATAAGGATAAAATATAAATTAATCAGATAAAAATATCAATCAGACTGATTACATCTGAGAATCAGAAAAAAAAACTAAGAGGCTCCGGCTGCGATATTTTCCGCTGAGGTTTCTTTTGCCTTCTTTTCCTCTTCAAGGAAATGCGGATAGGGTATCTTTGCTATCACTTCTTCCACTGATATAACGCCTTCAGCCACTTTTGACCAGGCCTGTTCAAAAAGCGACCGTGTGCCGGATTGTCTTGCGGATTCCCATAGATCATCTACGGTAAAATTTTTCGAGATAAGCCGTTTTAATTTTGTATCCATCAGCAGGAGCTCGTAAATCCCGATCCTGCCTTTAGATCCGGTATTTTTGCACGCTTCGCATCCTGTGCCTTTGTAATATGCCTTTAAAGGAGGGATGTTAAACCTTGTCAGCTCCTCAGGCGGCGCGACCTCTGTCTTGCAGTTGACACAAATCTTTCTGACAAGCCTCTGGGCTATGACGCCGGAGACAGCCGCTGTGACGAGGAAAGGCTTTAATCCTATATCTATCAGACGGGTAATGGAAGATACGGTATCATTGGTGTGGAGAGTGCTCAATACGAAGTGGCCTGTCAGGGCGGCCCGGGACGCGATCTCCGCTGTTTCCATGTCCCTGATTTCCCCGACCATGACGATATCGGGGTCCTGCCTCAGCACTGAACGGAGCGCGTTGGCAAAGGTAAAACCTATAGCTTCATTTATGTGGACTTGTGTTATGTCCGCAAGCTTGTATTCGACAGGGTCTTCAAGTGTGATAATATTTTTTGTCTCCGTGCGGAGCTGCTGCAGTATTGAATACAGAGTAGTCGTTTTTCCGCTTCCCGTAGGCCCGGTGACAAGGAGCATTCCCTGCGGCTGGCTGAATATCTCGATAAGGGGCCGGAGGATGTTGTCCGATATCCCAAGATAGCTCAACGGTATGAGCCCGGTTGCGGGGTCAAGCAGCCTTATAACGATCTTTTCGCCGTACACTGAAGGCAGCGTGGAGATACGGAGGTCTACGGCCTTGTCTTTCAGACGCAGCGCGCTCCTGCCGTCCTGGGGGAACCTCCTGTTTGTGATATCGAGGTTTGCGGTAATCTTTATCCTTGAAACGACCGAGTCATGGATGTTCGCCGAATACTGATGAATATTTTTCAGGTTCCCGTCTATCCTGTAGCGCACCTGTACATACTTCTCGCGCGGTTCGATGTGAACATCGCTTGAACCGAAGTTTACGGCGTCTGCAATAATCATGGTTACAAGCTTGACAATTGGAGGCGCCTCGCTGTCATGGTACAGGGACTGATAATTGATCCCCTTGTTATCTTCTGACGCCTCATCATGTTTAATGAATTCGACCTCTTCATACGACGGTATCTCCCTGAGAAAGTCCCAGGACTCCTTTGAGGCGCCGTAAAGGTTCTCAATAGAGTTCACTATATTGTTTTCCGACGAAATAGCTACCGACAGCTTCAACCCTGTTTCAAATGAAATATCCTCAATGGTCTCCCAGTCAAGGGGATTTGCCATCGCGAGCAGCAGGTTTTTCCCTCTCAGCTCAAGCGGCAGCACTATCTTGCTTTCGGCAATATCTTTCGGGACGAGGGCCAATACATCTTTTGAAGGGCTATAATTACTGCAGTCCACCATTGGGAGCGAAAGTTGTTTTGTGAGTGATTCAGCGACCTGCATATCGGTTATATACCCCATCTCGATGAGGACTTTTCCGAGTTTCTTGTTTTTCCCCTTCTGCATTGTGAGGGCGGTTTCGAGCTGCTCCTGTGAAATCAGCTCTTCGTCAAGAAGTATTTCCCCCAGTTTTTTTCTTTTCATGCTTTATCGTCCGTTAACAACTCTTAAAGCTACGTATCTTTCCTCATGTATATAATCGGATTAAAGCAGGGTTAACTTGAGCCCGCGGAATGTACCGCTCCGGGACCCTCAAACCCCTTGAACCCATTGGAACGGCGTCCGCCATAAATGGTAAGTTTTACTTTCATTCACCATACCCATATGATAGAATACTCAAATTCCAATTAAGGCGAGGTAATTATGCTTTTTTCCAGGTTCTTCATACCCACAGTGCGCGAAATCCCTGCCGAGGCCGAGGCGGTCAGCCACATTTTGATGCTCCGCGGCGGATACGTCAGGCAGCTCGCGGCCGGCCTCTATATTTATCTCCCCCTCGCGTGGAGGGTCATGAACAGGATAATGAGGATTATCAGGGAAGAGATGGACGCTGCCGGCGCGCAGGAGATAAGCATGCCCGGACTTCATCCGGCCGACATATGGCAGAAAACAGGGAGATGGTTTGATATCGGAGATGAGATGTTCCGGCTGAAGGACAGGGGCGGCAGGGATATGTGCCTCGGCATGACGCACGAAGAGATAATCACCTGGCTTGCTTCAACGGAGCTGCGTTCATACCGGCAGTTACCGCAGATGTGGTATCAGATCCAGGCGAAATTCAGGGATGAGGCAAGGCCGAAAAGCGGCATCCTCAGGACGCGCGAATTCATCATGAAAGACAGCTACAGCTTTGACAGGGACCAGGAAGGGCTCGCGGAAAGTTATCGGAAACATGCCGGAGCGTATCACAAGATTTTCTCACGGTGCGGGCTCAGGTTTTATCAGGTGCAGAGCGACCCCGGCATGATGGGGGGCGCGGCGGCGCATGAATTCATGGCGCCGAGCCCGGCCGGTGAAGATACTGTCGTACTCTGCAAACAATGCGGGTATGCGGCAAATACGGAGCTTGCGTTATCAGTTCCACCTCCTCAGAAATCGAAAGGCGATGAAGTAGGGGAGGCATTGGAAGATATCCCTACCCCGAATAAAAGGACGGTCACTGAGGTATCGGCATTTCTGAAGACAGACCCCTCATGTTTCATCAAAAGCCTTCTTTTGATAGGTGACGAGGGACCGTTCCTCGCGCTTGTAAGGGGAGACCGGGAGCTTCACGAAAAAAAGCTCCGGAAGGTCGCTGGTAATTTCAGGCCGGCCCGGAAAGACGAGGTAAAAAATATCCTCGGGGTTGAGGCCGGTTTCATAGGGCCGCATAACAACGATCTGAAAAAGATCGCGGATATTTCCCTGAAAGACGGGATATATATTACAGGGGCAAACAAAGAAGGATTTCATACAAAAGGTATAAAACCGGATGTGCATTTTCAGGCACAGTGGCATGACATCCACATTGCAAAAGAAGGAGATGCCTGCGCGAACTGCGGTTCAGCGATAACGCTTGATCAGGCAATAGAGATAGGGAACATCTTTCAGCTCGGCGCCAAATATTCGGTGTCGCTGAAAGCGGTATACCTTGATGAAAACGGCAAAGAGCGGCCGATAATCATGGGCAGCTACGGCATCGGTCCCGCGCGTATCGCCGCAGCGGCAGTGGAGCAGAATAATGACAAAGACGGAATTATATGGCCCCGGAGCATCGCGCCCTTTGACGTTGAGATCATCCCTCTTGATTTTGCTGAAAAGGAAATACAGGAGACTACTGAGACAATATACCGGGAATTGATTAATGAAGGGTTTGAAATACTTATGGATGACAGGGACGAGCGCCCCGGAATAAAATTCAAAGACGCTGATCTAATCGGCATACCTTATCAGATCGTCATCGGCAAGAAAGGGCTGAAGGAGGGTGTCGTGGAATTGAAGACGAGAAGGACAAAAGAGACGGAGCGGGTGAGGCCGTCTGACATTATAAGCAAGGTGAGAGATATATTTAAATAAACACATTGAGTAGGGAATAAATGCGTTACGTAATTTTAGGCACTGCCGGTCATATCGATCACGGGAAGAGCTCGCTTGTAAAAGCGCTGACGGGCACGGACCCCGACAGGCTCAAAGAGGAAAAGGAAAGGGGTATCACAATCGACCTCGGATTTGCCGATTTAGCCTATCCCGACGGGCTTAGAGTAGGCATAGTCGATGTCCCGGGACATGAGCGTCTGATAAAAAACATGCTCGCGGGCGCCGGCGGCATAGACATGGTGCTTATGGTCATTTCCGCTGATGAAGGAATAATGCCGCAGAGCAGGGAGCACCTCGATATCTGCGATCTGTTAAAGGTCAAGAGGGGACTCGTTGTGATAAACAAGTCGGACCTCGTTGAAAAAGACTGGCTCACCCTTATCGAGGACGACATAAGAAAATTCGTGAAGGGGACTTTTCTTGAAGATGCCGAGATAATCTCTGTCTCTTCAAAGACCGGACACAATATAGACCTCCTGAAAGAAAGGATAAGGGAACTGTCCCTGAGTGTTGAGCCGAAATCCGTTAACGGAGTCTTCAGGCTTCCGGTAGACAGGATATTCACGCTGAAAGGCTTCGGCACTGTTATAACAGGAACAGCGATTTCGGGAAGCATCTCGGTGGATGACGCGGTCGAGATACTTCCCGGGAAAACGGTCACAAAGGTCAGAGGACTGCAGAGTCACGGCGAGACGCTCAAAACAGCGTATGCCGGCCAGAGGGTCGCCATTAACCTTCAGGGGGTCTCAAAAGATGAGATTCAAAGGGGAGACGTCATAACAGCGCCGGACAGGATAAAGACCACGCGCGTTATCGACGCTGAAATAGAGGCGCTGAAAGACCCTTCCATCGAAGCCCTGAAAAACAGGAGCCTGGTCCATTTTCACACGGGCACATCAGAGCTTGTCGCGCGCATCGTTATCTATGATAAAGAGGAGCTGAAACCCGGGGAAAAAGGGTACTGTCAGTTCAGGTTTAAAACGCCGGTAACAGTTATGGCGGGAGACAGGTACATCGTCCGGAGATTCTCGCCGCTGCTGACGATCGGAGGCGGTGAAATTCTTGACCCTTCTCCCATGCGCAGAAAAAAGAATGAGAAGCTGCAGGACCTCAGAGTATTTGAACAGGGCGGCCTGGGAGAAAGGCTTTCCCTGAAAATTCTTCAGAGCGGCCTGGACGGACTGACTCAGGCGGATATCGAAGGCTGGACCAGGGCGGAGATACCTGAAATACAGAAGGGGCTGAATTCCCTTATATCAGGGGGACAGTTAATCCGGTGCGAAGGAAGGTTTTTTCATAAAGCTGTTTTCGACGGATTTTGCGCCAGGGTTATTGCCGCCCTTTCCGGTTTTCACAGGGACAATCCCCTTAAGCCCGGCATGCCGAAAGAAAATATCAGGGCCATGTTCAGGGGCGTTGAACCAAAGCTCTTTGAAGCCCTGCTCGGGCTCATAGGCCAGGCGGCAGTCGAGAAGGAGCTCATCAGGCTGAAGACTTTCACGATTTCCCTGACCGATGATAAAAGGGCCTTAAAAGACAAAATACATAAAGTCCTCGAGGAGGCGGAATTCCAGCCCCCGTCGACCGACGAACTTGCGCTGGCTGTCAGCCTCAGGAAGCCGGAGGTGAACGAATTGCTGAAAATCATGGCTTCTGAAAAAAGCCTTGTGCGGATAAACGACTCCCTGTATATACCGATGACGAACTATGTGAAGATGATGGAGCGGCTGAAGGCCTTTTCCAGCAAAAAGGACGAGATGACTGTCGGCGAATTCCGCGACATTCTCGGCACCACAAGGAAGTACGCCCTCCCTTTCCTTGAATACCTTGACAGCAGCAGGATCACGCTGAGAGTGGGTGAAGTCAGGAAGTTTCTCAAAAAGCAGCCGCAGGACCGGGTATTGACAAAAGAATAAAACTGTTATATATTGTTTTCAGTTCTTCTTTTTTACAAATCCCGTTTAAGTTGAAAGGTTAAAACCTTCCAAACGTAATTTTTTCAACGGCATGTAAATCCCTCTGAAAAGGAAGTAATAATTTTATGGCAAACAAGAATAAGGTTCAAGGAGACGGTATGAATATTACGGACCTCAAAGAAAAGACCATCGATGAGCTGACGAAAATGGCAAAAGGACTCAGTGTTGAGGGAGCCAGGGGACTCAGAAAGCAGGACCTTATTTTTTCGATACTGCAGGCGCAGACAGAGAGGACGGGGCTGGTTTTCGGCGAAGGCGTGCTCGAGATACTGCCGGACGGCTTTGGTTTTCTCCGCTCCCCGAATTACAGTTACCTGCCGGGACCCGATGACATCTATGTGTCCCCTTCCCAGATAAGACGGTTCAACCTGCGCACAGGAGACCTGGTAACCGGGCAGATACGGCCGCCCAAGGAGAGTGAAAGATATTTCGCGCTCCTGAAAGTCGAGGCGATCAACCACGAACCGCCTGAAGAAAATATCGAAAGGGCGCTGTTCGACAACCTTACCCCCTACTACCCGACAGAGGCCATAAACCTCGAATACAGCAAGGACGATTACTCCACAAGGGTCATGGGGCTTGTTACCCCTATAGGGATGGGGCAGAGGGGGATGATCGTTGCGGCCCCGAGGACCGGAAAGACCATGCTGCTTCAGTCGATCGCAAAGGCCGTTAAAAAGAACCATCCCGATGTCCATCTCATCATACTCCTGATCGACGAAAGACCCGAGGAGGTTACCGACTGGAAGAGACAGGTCAGCGCGGAGATTATAAGCTCCACGTTTGATGAACCCCCCCAGAGACATATCCAGGTGGCCGAAATGGTTATTGAAAGGTCCAAACGTCTTGTTGAATCAAAGAGAAACGTTGTAATCCTGCTGGATTCGATCACAAGGCTTGCAAGGGCGTATAACGCGGTAATCCCGGCAAGCGGGAAGGTCCTTTCAGGCGGTCTTGATTCCAACGCGCTCCAGAAACCGAAGAGGTTCTTCGGGACCGCAAGGAATATCGAAGACGGGGGGAGCCTCACGATCCTCGCTACCGCGCTTATCGACACGGGCAGCAGGATGGACGACGTCATCTTCGAAGAGTTCAAAGGCACCGGCAACATGGAGCTGCATCTTGACAGGAAACTCGTCGACAAGCGGATATTCCCGAGCATTAATATGAACGCGTCAGGCACGAGAAAAGAAGAGCTCCTCGTGGAAAAGACTGTCCTCCAGAGGATGTGGATCCTGAGGAAAGTGCTCCATTCACTCAGTACGGTTGAGAGCATGGAGTTTCTGCTCGACAAGATTACCGGGACGAAGAACAACAAAGAGTTCCTCGACATGATGAACAAGTAAGGCCTTCCGGCCTTCAGACAAAATAAGTGCTCCTGTCCCATGAAGGGTCCAGGATTTCAAGTCCGAGCCTGTCCGTTAAGCGGTGGGGCATTGTTTTGCGGGACCACTTTATCCTGCACATCAGGCTCAGCGTTTCTCCGGGGCGGGGTTCGAATTTCAGTTCAATGTTTTCCTGCGGTTTATAATCCGCTCCGGCTGATGATACGGTGACTATATTTACACCTGTTGAAGAAAGGTTTTCTATAACACATTCGCAACGTTTACCGTTACAGGTGATTTCCGCCTTATAGCCGACAGCTATTCTTTTATGACGCCTTCGCTCCATGTGAATTTTATCTTACCATATTTTTGTCCCCGGTTTTATTATATTTCCCTTTATTATTCAGCGGCATTTTATCTTTCACACACGTCAGCATCACCTGATAACTGCCGCCCGTGGATTCGGAAAGCTGCCTGCAGCGTTTATCAACCTGCGGAGGGACTGTCATGCGGGACAATTCATGCTTCGCGCTTTCTTCCTGACGGATACAGGTATTCAGGGATTCAGCATCTGAGTTGCCGGAAATCTTTCGGCAGTACTGTTCAATACCGGATGGAGTGAACACGGCTTCCTGTATCCCGGCGCAACCGGTCAGGATTAAAAACAGGACAAGGAGTATTTTCATTGCCTGTATTATAATGTATGCAGCATCATGAATCCATAAATCCCGATACACTTGATTTATCACGATACATTTCTTTTTAATATAACTAATCTCTTTAATAATCAGACATGAACAAGATTAAATACTACCTGCTGAAGCCGTCTTTAAATAAAAGGCTCATCGCGATGATGCTCTTTCTGAGCATGAGCCTTATTTCGATGCTTATCTTCCTTTATTATCATACGGAGAAGGCGCTGTATAACGAATTCGAACGCCAGACGTACGAGCTTTCCAAGTCAATACAGATCGGGCTGGAAGAGGTAACAAGAGGAGGCCTTTCGGAGAAACGTCTTGAAAACTACCTCAAAAAGCTCAATACAAAAGGCGTGAGAGAGATCCAGATTATCAGCACTTCCGACAAGATAATCGCCAGCACAAACTCAAAGGACATCGGCAAATGGATAACAAAAAGCCAGAAGACCCTTATGGTGAAGGCCGACATCGGACAGCCCGTGACAGGGGAAGGCCAGGTCTATAATGTCATGATCCCGGTTGTTTCCGGGGACAAGCATCTGGGATATATCAACCTTACCCTCAACACAGAGGATTTTTCCGTATTTCTTCATACAAGCGCGATGCGGAGGATAGTCGCGGCCCTGCTGATATTCGGCATCGGCATTGTGCTTGCGATTTTCCTCGCGATGAGATATACAAAGCCTATTGATGAGGTTGTAAACGCCGCCAGGCAGGTGGCGGCAGGCAATCTGGACCAGGAGCTGGACACAAAGAGAAAAGACGAGATCGGCGTCCTGGCCCGCAGCTTCAATAATATGATAGGGAAACTTAAAGAGGAAAGGGAGCTCAGGGAAAAACTGAGGAAGGCGGAGCATCTTGCCGGCATCGGACAGGTCGCGCAGAATATCGCGCACGAGATAAAGAACCCGCTGAATTTTATCAGCCTTTCCATCGACCACATGAAAGAGCATTACAGACCCTGCGACCCGGCCGACATCCGGAAATTCGAATCACTTGTAGTAAATATAAAAAACGAGATACAGCGTCTGAGTAAATTCGCGGAGAGGTTTTTGGGCCACGGCAAGCCCATTGAACTGAACCTCCGGAAGACGGATATCGGGGAGATACTCGAGGACGTTATAGAGATCGTCTCAGCCAGGGCTATAGAGGGGAACATTTACATTAAAAAGGAATACGGGGCGCTGCCGGAGCTTTTTGTGGACCCCGAGTTTATTAAAACCTGTATTTACAATCTTATAATCAATGCCTTTGAGGCCATGCCCGAAGGCGGGACGCTTTTAGTCAGGACCGTGATGAACGGCCCCAGATTTTCCCTCTCGGTCGATGACACCGGCTCCGGCGTCTCCGGAGAGCAGCTCTCAAAGGTTTTTGAGCCCTTTTTTACTACAAAGAGCAAGGGGCTCGGTCTGGGGCTCCCGCTTACAAAGCGGATTATCGAAGAGCACGGCGGGAAAGTAATGTTTGAACGGAAGGACACAAAAGGAAGCAGGGCGACTATTATTTTACCTGTTGAAAAGGAGAAGCCGGCATGCCTGTAATCCTGGTTGTGGACGATGAGCCTCTTCAGAGGGACATCCTCAAGACAATCCTTGATTCCGAGGGTTACGAAACACATACTGCCGCATCCGGGAAAGAGGCGTTATCCATTATAGAGAATACGCACCCCGACGTTATCCTGTCCGACCTCAGGATGGAGGGGATGGACGGGATTGAATTGCTCGACGCCATACCCAGAAAACCCTTTGAGCCTTCAATCATTATTATAACGGCGCACGGTACGATATCATCAGCTGTAGAAGCGGTAAGAAAAGGGGCGTTTGATTATCTGACCAAACCCCTGAACAAAGACACCCTGCTGCTGAACGTGCGCAGGGCTGTTGAACGCGCGACCCTCCTCAGGGAAAACATTCATCTTCAGAAAGAGCTTTTCGGAAAATTCAACATTGAAGGCATAATCGGCAAGTCGGCGAACATGCAGAGGACCGTTGAGGTCCTGAAAAAGGTCTCGCCTTCTTCGGTGACCGTGCTCATCACCGGTGAAAGCGGCACGGGGAAGGAGCTTGTAGCGCGCGCCATTCACTACAACAGCCCGAGACGCACAAAACCGTTTACCGCCATCAACTGCGCGGCCATTCCCGACAACCTTTTTGAGAGCGAGCTCTTCGGACACGAAGCCGGCGCGTTTACAGGGGCCGTATCGAGAAAGGAAGGACTGTTTAAAATAACAAACGGCGGCACTCTTTTTCTCGATGAGATCGGAGACCTTTCTCTGCCCATGCAATCAAAACTCCTGCGGGTGCTGCAGGACAAGGAAATAAGAAGGGTGGGCGGCAAGGAGGCGATAAAGGTTGATGTCAGGATCATTACGGCAACCAACAAGGACCTCGAGAAAGAGCTCGGGGAAGGGCATTTCAGAGAAGACCTTTATTACAGACTCAAAATAGTCAGTATAAAACTGCCGCCCCTGAGGGAAAGGCTTGGGGATGTTCCCGAACTCGCGACGTTTTTTGTTGATAAATACAACAGGGAGTTCGGAAGAAGGATAAGGGGCATAGAGTCCCGGGCTTTAAAATTATTGTGCGGCTACCAGTGGCCCGGCAATATACGTCAGCTTGAGACCGTCATAGAACGGGCTGTTCTGATGAATGACAAGGACATAATAACCGCGGGCGATATAGAAAATGACCTCTGGGCCCTGCGCTTGAAGAATTCTTTTGATATGGACATACCTGATGAAGGCATTGACTTCGAGAACCTGGAAAAGGAGCTCATGAAGAAGGCGCTGGCAAAGGCAAACGGCGTCGCGTCAAAAGCGGCAAAGCTCCTCGGCATGAGCTACAAGACTTTCCTGTACAGGCTTGACAAGTTCCGCCTGAACGGTCATTCAAAGAAGATCGAGTAGCCGGCACTTAACAGGAGCGCGGCCTCTTGCTTTTTTTTATTGTTTGATGTTATTATTTTTCTCGCCGAAAGAATAATCTTCCGGTGGCTATGCCGGAGGGGGTACACCCGTTCCCATTTCGAACACGGAAGTTAAGCCCTCCAGGGCTGATGATACTTGGGTTGTGAGGCCCTGGGAAAGTAAGTCGCCGCCGGATTAAATTACAGCAAAAAGAAGACCCGGTTAACCGCCGGGTTTTCTTTTTTCTTTGGGGTCAGACCCCACCTGCGCTATAAGAAATTTAAATTCATAAATTTACCGCTTGACATGAGCTCATGTGCTCGATTATTATTGTTTTCACTTTTTTATTTCATTTTAATAATTAATTTCTTTTTAACAAAAGGGAATCCATGCACGAAGCACCGATAATTTTTCCTGTAAACATCATTATTGCCATGGGCATCCCGCCCTATGTGGCTTTCTCCTGGGTTGCGACCGCGATCATTCTTGTTGTCGCGCTTATGGTAAGGTCCTCGATCAAGATGGTCCCGACGGGGGTCCAGAATTTCGTGGAAGTTATCCTGGAATTTTTCGTCAACCTTGCGGAAACCTCTATCGGACATATGGGGATGACCTTTGTTCCCCTGATCGCGACCCTCGGCATCTATATCCTCGTGAGTAATTTTTTAGGGCTCATACCAGGCTGTGAAGCCCCGACAAGCAATTTGAACACAACCATAGCGCTTGCGCTCCCTGTATTCCTTACAACGCATTATTACGGCATTAAAGAGCATAAGCTCAGCTATATAAAACACTTTGTGGGGCCCATACGCTCACTTCCCGCGTTGCCTTTGATGATTCTTATGTTTGTTATCGAGCTTATCGGCCACCTTGCGAGGCCCCTGACGCTGTCGGTCAGGTTATTCGGCAATATGATCGCGAAGCACAAGATCATATTGATCCTGGGGCTGCTTGCGCCGGCAATTGTGCCGTCGGCGATCCTGGGACTCGGAGTGCTTGTGTCCGTAATACAGGCTTTCGTTTTTGTACTGCTTACGACATTGTACCTTGCAGGCGCAGTTGAAGAAGCGCACTAAGGATAAAATCTGTTTGTAATAAAAGTTCAGATGAAAGGAGGAGAAATGAAAAGAATACTAACGGCAATTCTATTGTCTCTCACCCTGATTTGCCTTATGGCTCCTATTGCATTTGCAGAAGAGGCTGCCGCAGCAGAAACTGCATCTGATGCAAAAATGGGCTATTTCGGATGGGCGGTCCTCGGGTCAGGATTAGCAATCGGACTCGCCGCGTTTGGAACAGGCATCGGTCAGGGAATCGGTCTCAGCAAGGCCGCGGAAGGCGTTGCGAGAAATCCGGGCGCTTCGGGGAAAATCACAACGACCCTCATCATAGGTCTCGCGATGATTGAGTCCCTTTGTATTTACGCCCTCGTCGTGGTTTTGATCGTACTCTTCGCAAAACCCTTCGGCTTCTAACAGACTTTTTTGAAAAATTTTTACGTAAAGGAAGGCAGGCAGGCCCTGCCTTCCTTTATTATTTGTGCCTGTTGAAACAGCAATTTTTTGCTTAAAACTGTTAAAATTTCTTTTGTGCTTCGAATTTAAGTCTCTCAGTGTCGCTGTGCCTCAGTGTTTTTTCTGAAACATATGTATGAAGGCAAATTTTTAAAGGAGAACCATCGTGGGATTTTTTGATAAATTAAAACAGGGGCTGGCCAAAACGAGAAAGGCGCTTATTGAAAACACTGAAGCCCTTTTCCGGGGAGGAGCCGTTGACGAAAGCCTCCTTGAGGAGCTTGAAGAAATCCTGATTATGGCGGATGTGGGCCCGCAGGCTGCCGCGTCCATTACCGGTTCCCTGAGAGAGAAGGTCAAACAGGGGAAGGTGTCCGACTCAAGAGACCTCAGGGCCGCGCTGAAGGAAGAGATGAGAAAGGGCCTCAGGACCGGACAAAAAATAATGTGCGCCGGAGAAAAGCCGTATGTGGTGCTTACCGTCGGCGTTAACGGGGCAGGCAAAACGACAACAATAGGCAAGCTTGCCAGACGGTTTACGGACCACGGCTTTTCCGTGACGCTCGCCGCCGCTGATACTTTCAGGGCCGCGGCCATTGAACAGCTTGAAATCTGGGCGCAGCGCGCAGGCGCCCAGATCGTCAAACACAGAAGCGGGGCGGACCCTGCCGCGGTAGCGTTTGACGCGGTTGCGTCCGCAAAGGCCAAGAACATCGACGTGGTAATAATTGATACAGCCGGCCGGCTTCATACAAAAACAAATCTCATGGAGGAGCTGAAAAAAATAAAACGCGTCATAAGCAAAGAAGCGCCCTCAGCCCCGCATGAAGTCCTCCTTGTAGTCGACGCCGTATCAGGCCAGAACGCCATTAACCAGGCAAAGATATTCAATGAGGCTGTAGGGGTCACCGGAATCGCGCTTACGAAACTCGACGGCACCGCAAAGGGAGGCATCATACTGGCCATAAACAAGGAGCTCAATATTCCGGTGAAGCTGATAGGCGTCGGCGAAGCCGTCGAAGACCTTCAGGATTTCGACGCCAAAGAGTTTGTCGACGCCCTGTTTGATTAAACGTCCCCGGACTGTTTGCGCGCCCGCGCAACTGTAAAAGCCTTTTTTATGTCGGCCCAATAGTCCTTGGCTATTATCTGCATAACTAAGCGGTTACAATTCCCGATATTTTTTTATTGCTTTTTTCATTTGTCAGGCATAAAATTAATCACTATCTCAATAGCGTATCTCTTT
>QZKO01000058.1 GCA_003599505.1 Nitrospiraceae bacterium
CTTAAGAGAATTAAATTGTAGTGGGACTGAAATCAATAACCTTAAGTATTTAAAGAATCTGATCAACTTAAGAAAAATTAATTGTGGAGGCACAAAAATCAGAAGTCTTGAGCCACTGATGCATTTGACCAACCTGGAAGAATTACTTTGTTATGATACCCATCTTCATGATTTTGAGCCTCTCAAAAATTTGACCAAATTGAAAGGATTATCTTGCAAGGGAACAAAAATTAGTACTCTTGAGTCATTACGAAAATTAACTAAATTAGAAGGATTAAGTTGTGCTTCCACTAAAATCAACAGTCTTGCCCCTTTAAAGAATTTAAGAAAGTTGAAGATATTATTTTGCAGTGATACAAAAATTAATAATCTTGAACCCATAAATAGATTAAATAATTTACATCAATTGAGATGCGACAGAACCAAAATTCTCAGTTTGAACCCTTTAAAAAATCTATCAAAATTACAAAATTTGTGGTGTGCTTGGACTGGTATCAAAAGCTTAGAACCATTGAGAAATCTTTTAAGTTTAAAAGAGATATGGTGTGATGGTACAGAAATCAGTACCCTTGAGCCTATTGAAGAATTAACTAATTTGGAAGCATTATTTTGTTGTCATACAAAACTGAAACCTACAGAAATAAAAAATTTTATAAAAGAACACCCTAACTGTAAGGTCGTGTATTAATGGGAACGGCTTATTGGTATTTACATTAAATATAATTTTCTTTTAGACTGAGAAAACTATTTGAAAATTTGTATAGGTAAGAAATGGAATTTGAATGTGATGCTTGCGAAAAAAAGATTGAGTATGACCCAATTCTGAAAAAGCGTGCCATGCCAGATAGGTGGCGGATGCATAAAATTAAGAATAGAGAATTCTTGCTTTGCGAGGGATGCGGCAATCCTGCGGCGTTTTATGGAGGGTTGGCACCTCTTCTAAAACAAAGGCTCCATCAACGACATGGAATTGAATTTAATGAAAACGATTAGCGATCTCAGCTTAAAAAATGGCACAATCTAAAATTACAAAAGAAGCTTTTACAGTTTTACGTACACCCCCAGAACTCGAACAATATGTCAATAGCTGCTATTCTTGCATCTGTAAAAATCGAAGTTTGAGACAGACAGCACGTCTCCGAAAAGAACCTTATAAGACGTTTGTTGAAGAATTAATGCCTTTTAGCAATTTCTGTAAATGGAAATATGGAAATAGAAATGATGTTCTCTGCGCTTTAGTACCAGATACACAAGGTCAAGGTACTCCAGGTCGCGATGCTATTATTATTGACCAGAACACCAAAATTGAGCATTCCGTTGAAATTACCTGGCCAATTGACGGACAACGTGTGATTGAAAAATGCAGGCAGCTAAATGAAAGAAATTTATATTCTGAAAATTGGGATTATAAGGATATATCGCGACATCAAAGGGACATTAATCATACGATAGAGATAGCTCATAAAAAAGCCCTTCGAGATTATCATTCACCGGGTGGGGCCAGTCTCATTTTTGTTTTTGATCGATCCTCGTTTTGGAACGACAATAAAATGCATTTTGAAATGCTTGATTTGCTATGTACTCGACTTTCGGAGGTCACACTTAAGGTTGATAATATTCTGTTGATGCTGGTATCTGGAGATAAGAACCAGATCATCGAGTTAAAAAGTGAGGGGAAAATTATCAAGGAGCATTTTCACTGCAGAGTTTTATAAATTTTTTAGAGGACTACTATGAATTTGATTTATCTCGATTACAACTGTTTTCAAAGAGGATTTGATGACCCTCAGCAGGTCAAAATTCAGTTGGAAGCGCTTGCATGCGAAGAGGTCTTTAAAAAAGCTGAGGTAAAAACTGTCAGGCTGGTTTGGTCTTTCATGCACGAGGACGAGAATCTTCTTTGTCCGTTTCTTGATAGAAAGCTGGAAGTAGCCCGGCTTTCTGCTCTCTGCAAGGTAAGGATCGGGCCAAACAAAGAGATATACGACATAGCTAAAGGTTTTCAGCAGCGGTCAAAACTTTCAGCCAAAGATGCCATACATCTGGCTTGCGCTTATTCCACAAAAAGCAGTTTTTTTCTAACCTGCGATGAGAAATTGATAAAGAGAGCCGGAAAGCTGAATCTTGAGATAGAGATTATGAATCCTGTAGACTATATAAGAGAGGTAAAATAAAAATGAAGACGAAAGCTATGGATGATACAGAAATAAAATTCAAAGGAATTGAAGCGTTAAACAAATCCCTTGGCGCAACGGCAGCCCTGAGGTTTCTTACACTCCTTCATCGCGAACCTACCGATTATGTAGAAATTTCCAGGCGACTATACAAGAAGCAATCAATAGATGAGATATTTGAAAGGGCTAAAAAGCACTGGAAGGAATAAAGCATTTATATCCCCAGTTTTTTAACGAGCTTCCTTACGGCAGCGCATGATTCCCTGAACATCACTTTTTCTTCCTTGGTGAGCTTCAGTTCCACTACTTTTTCGACACCCTCTTTGCCGAGAATGACAGGAACCCCGACATAGAGGTCTTTTACCCCGTATTCACCGTTCAGGTACGCTGCGCAGGGAAGCAGGCGCTTTTCATCGAGGAGGACCGACCTCATCATCTGATATGTCGCGGCCGCGGGGGCATAATACGCGCTGCCGGACTTGAGAAGGCCGACTATTTCGGCGCCCCCGTTTCTGGTCCGGTGGATCAATGCATCGACCCTCTTTTTCTTCAGGATTTCAGTTACCTGTATCCCCTTCACAGTCGTAAACCTCGGAAGCGGGACCATCTGGTCGCCGTGACCCCCCAGGACCATCGTTTCTATATCCACGGGGGATACACTCATCTCCCACGCGAGAAAAGACCTGAACCGGGACGCGTCGAGTATCCCGCCCATCCCCATAACACGCCTGCAGGAAAACTCCGTTGTCTTCCATGAAAGCTGGGCCATCGCGTCCATGGGATTGGTCACGACAATGATAATCGCGTCAGGTGAAGTCTTCGCGATAGCTTCCGAGGCGGACTGAACAACGTTCGCGTTGGCGTGAAGGAGGTCGTCCCTTGACATGTGGGGCTTTCTCGGGAACCCCGCGGTAATGACTACGATATCAGAGCCGGCGGTGTCATCATAACTGTTGGAGCCTGTTACGGAAACAGCGGACCCCCAGAGCGGGCAGGCCTCTGCAATGTCAAGCGCCTTGCCCTGCGGGACCCCTTCGGCAATGTCAAAGAGGACCACATCCGCAAGACCGTCTTTAGCTGTTAACTGCGCTGTCGTGGCGCCGACATTTCCAGCGCCTATGATGGTTATTTTTTTCCGCATCGATGCCTCTTTTTCAGTAGCGAAACATTATAGCCGACATATTCGGTAATTAACAAGGGCCGGGACCATAGAAATTCATTGTATCAGGGGCGGCATAATTGTTATTATGTACCATTATTATCAAGGAGGTATGAGAAATGGCCCTCAAAAAAGAATTGCTCGATATACTCGCATGCCCCAAGTGCAAGGGAGATCTCAGATTAAACGAGTCGGAAACCGGCCTCATCTGCGATAAGTGCAGGCTCCTCTATCATATTAAGGATGATATCCCTGTAATGCTTATCGACGAGGCTGAAAAAATAGCGTAATCATGCGCTTCATCGCCGACCTTCACATCCACTCAAAATATTCCCGGGCCACCAGTAAAGACATGTCGCCGGAAAGCATCTGGCGGTGGGCGCAGCTCAAGGGGATAACGGTAATCGGCACAGGCGACTTCACCCACCCGGAGTGGTCCAGGGAGCTGAATGAAAAGCTTGAACCCGCGGCCGGCGGGTTGTTCAGGCTGAAGGATGAATTCCGGTCCGCCGATGTCCCGGATTCATGCAGGGCCGACGTATCCTTCCTCCTTTCAACTGAGATAAGCTGCATCTACGGCAAAAACGGAAAAACACGGAAGATACATTCAATAATTTTTGTCCCTGATTTTACCGCTGCCGCGAAGATATCCCGGGACTTATCGAAGATCGGGAACCTGAATGCAGACGGAAGGCCGATATTAGGGCTTGACGCGAAAGAATTACTGAAGATAGTCGCCGGCGCGTCTCCGGACGCCATGCTTGTTCCGGCACACGCGTGGACCCCGCATTTCTCGGTTTTCGGCGCCGTGTCAGGGTTTGATACCCTTGAGGAATGTTTTGAGGAGCTTACGCCCCATATTTACGCTCTCGAGACAGGACTCTCATCCGATCCGGCAATGAACCGGAGGCTGTCGGCCCTTGACGGGATGACCCTGATATCGAATTCAGACGCGCATTCACCGGCAAAGATCGGGCGGGAAGCAAATATCTTCGATGCGGAGATTTCGTACAGTCATATTATAAACGCGTTAAAGAATGGAAAGGGTTTTTCAGGGACCATCGAGTTCTTCCCCGAAGAAGGGAAATATCACTATGACGGACACAGATTGTGCGGGGTCAGGCTTTCCCCGAAAGAGACGATGCGCCTCCATGACCTCTGCCCGGCATGCGGGAAAAAGGTCACGGTCGGCGTTATGCACAGGGTCGAGAAGCTTGCCGACAGGGAGGAAGGCTTCCGGCCTGAAGACGCCCCTCCATTCCGCTCCATAATCCCCCTTCAGGAGATTGTTGCCGAGACGCTGGAGGTCGGCGTAAGCAGCAAGGCGGTGGACAATGCGTACCGGAAGCTTCTGCGGGAGCTCGGCAATGAATTCAAAATCCTCATTGACACCCCGCTCGAAGACATAGAGAAAGCAGGCTCTCCTCTTCTCAGAGATGCCATATCACGGGTACGCGCCGGCAATGTGCATATCGCTCCCGGGTATGACGGCGAATATGGGAAAGTAAGTATATTCGGCACGGTTGAGCGGAAAAAGACAAAGGGCGGACGACGCCCTTCCGAATTGTGATATTTTATTCTGAGTATTATAATTTCATTCAGAAAACAAAAAGATAAGGGGGATCGCTATGTGGTATATCTCGGTTTTTGACGCCAAAGAATCCGCGTCCAGGTCGGACCTTAATCGTGAAAGGGCGGAGTGGGTCAGAAAAAATATGGACAAGACCCTCAAAGCGAGGTGCAGGACGGTAAAAAGGTATGAAGTGTTAGGGAGCTCTCCACAGAAAATTTTCCTTGTTATAGAAACTGACGACCCTGCGGCCCTGAACCTGCTTTCCGTTCATTTCGGAGACATATGGAATTCAGTTACGCATCCCGTGGTCGACCGTGAAATAGCCGCGGCACTGGAGGAAGACCACTCGGTCATCGGCGGCTGATAATATTTTATGGCCCGTCTGAAAAAGAAGTCAAAGAAAAACCCGTGCCCTGATTGCGGTTTTTGCCAGTGGTGCAGCGATGAGCGCTGCGCCATGTGCAGGCACCCCGCAGCGAAGCGCAAAAAGAAGGTAAAACCCCACAAGCCGATGTTTCTGAAATACTGAGCTCCGGCCCCCTTATTCATGAGGGACTCCGATGCCTTATTGACTGATAAAAAATATTTATGTTATTGTAGGTTGCTTTTGTTTTTTCCGGGGTCTAACTCTAACAAACAAACACGGAGGAAAACAGATTGAAAAGTCATGCTTGGCGCCCCTTGTGGCTTATTTTGGGTTTGGTAGGCATAATCCTTCTCGCAAGACCTTTGGTAGTCCCCTCTGACTTCGGGACCGGAGAAAGAGGCTTCATGTACGGTTATCACAGAAAAAGCAACGAAGACGAGTGGAAGGCGTTTAAAGTAAAGTACCGCACAAAAGAGTACTGCAAAGACTGTCATCAGGAAAATTACGAAAGCAGCATGTCATCAAAACACAATGCCATTCAATGCGAAAACTGTCACGGCCCCGCTGTGGACCATCCTGAAGAGCCCGCAAAACTGGTCATAGACAAGAGCAGGGCGCAATGCCTGCGGTGCCATTCGTATCTCCCTTATGAACAAAGTCACAGATCAAAAATAAAGGGGATTGATCCAAAGGAACATAATCCTGATATGGAATGCAGTATGTGTCATAATCCCCATAAGCCGAACCTGGGAGGATAATGTGAAATTTACAAGGAGAGATTTTTTGACAACAGCGGCCAAAGGGGCTTTGATAACGGCCCTGCCGGCGGGCGCGATAAAATTTCTCGGGCCGGATGAAGTCAGGGCCGACATCGACAGCTCCGGCAAGGTCAGATGGGCCTTCCTCGTCGATACCTTTAAATGCGTCGGCTGCGGGCTTTGCGTCAAGGCGTGCAAGAATGAAAACGAGACGCCGTATGGCGCCCCTGTAACGAGGACGTGGGTAGAGAGGTACATAATAAAGAAAAACGGAGAAATGCTTGCCGATACGCCCCTGGGCGCCCGGGACGGCTTTACCGATAATAAAGTGAGGGGGGACGAAGTGGACCCGAAGGACATCGGCAAGGCCTTCTTTGTCCCGAAGCTCTGTAATCAGTGTGACTCGCCGCCTTGTGTCCAGGTATGCCCTGTGGGAGCGACCTATCAGGTGGGGGACGGCGTGGTCCTTGTAGACAGGTCCTGGTGCATCGGCTGCGGCTACTGTATCATGGCTTGCCCTTACGGCGTCAGGTTCTTTCATCCTGTTCATAAGGTGGCTGAGAAATGCAATTTCTGCTATCACCGCATAACAAAAGGGATGCAAACCGCCTGTGTGGACGCCTGCCCTTTCGGAGCAAGGAAGATAGGCAATCTCAAAGACCCTGAAGACCCTGTTACAAAAATCGTCCTCACCGAGAGAGTAGGGGTCCTCAAGAGTGAGTACGGGACTAAACCTCAGGTTTATTATTTAGGCCTGGATGAAAATGTGAGGTGATCGAATGATAGCTGAAGCCGCTCAACATGCTGAAGTAGCAGTCCATGGTATGGAATGGACCGTCAAGGAGCTTTTTACTTATCCGAATGAATTCATATACTGGACCATTCAGATCGTCATGTATCCGTTCCTGACCGGACTGGTTGCGGGCGCCTTTGTGCTTTCATCACTTTATCATGTCTTCGGACAGGATGACCTGAAAGATATCGCGAAGTTCTCCCTGCTTTTTTCCTTTGCCCTTCTTCTGGTCGCGCCGATGCCCCTGCTCTTTCATCTGCAGCAGCCGCAGAGAAATTGGGAGGTCATGCTTACGCCCCATTTTACCTCGGCCATTGCAGCCTTCGGCATGGTCTTTTCGGTTTACATGGCGATAGTGGCAAGCGAGATATGGTTCGTTTACAGAAAGTTCTTTGTGGAGCGGGTCAACGAGCTTAAAAATAAAGAAGGACTTGGGAATGCGATCTTAAAACTTATATATACAATACTTACACTCGGTGTTTTTGATGTCAGTGAAAGGGCCCTTCATAAAGATGAAAGGGCGGTAAAGATGCTTGCCGGTATCGGTATCCCCGTGGCCTGCTTCCTTCACGGTTACGCCGGTTTCATATTCGGGTCCGTCAAGGCGAACGCGTTGTGGATGACGCCGCTGATGCCGGTTATTTTTATAATGTCCGCCATCGTATCGGGAATCGCACTTTGCCTGCTTACGTATATCGTTATAATGGAGTGGCAGAAGTTTCAGATAACCAGGCACGGCAGGCGCAGTTGGCACATGTCCGCTGATGAAGTCAAGGGCGCCGAGATCGATATGGTCAGGAAGGTATCGAAGTACCTCATCGGCTTTCTGGTTGCAGCGATTACCCTCGAGCTGCTCGACCTCATATTCAGGGGATATACCGCGGTAAAGTCATGGGACATTCTCCGCAGCGTGATTTACGGAAAGGATTTTTTCAATATTTTTGTCCTGCAGTACAGCATCGGCAACCTTGTCCCTTTTGTATTACTGCTTTTGCCGGGGCTTACCGTAAAAAGGACGGTCCTTGCCACCCTGCTTGTGCTCTTCGGGGTATTTATGATGAGATGGAACGTCGTGATAGGCGGACAGGCTTTTTCCCTTACGTTCGCGGGGTATATGCATTACCATCTCCCCATAATCCCGCATGATGCCGAGACTTTCAAGGAAGGCCTTTTCGGCGCCCTTCTGATGGGCGGGCTGCCCTTTGTATTTTTCTGGATATTTAATAAAATTATCCCTTCATTGAAATATAAATAGTGTTTGATTATAATTACCCGATTTGGTAATGACCAGGCAAGCAAGTAGGGGCGTATTGCAATACGTCCCTACCCCGAATATAAAAAACAGGAGGTATAGGCAGTGGAAGAAAAAGAGCCTTTAGAAGAGGAAACCCCGGCGAAGCCGCCGTTCAGGAAAGGATTGAAAGGACTGCTTGACAGGTGGCGGGCCTTCGCTACGAGGGTGCCTGTCGCGGCAAAGGCGATAATCGCCATACTGATTCTTGTATCCATAACAGGCGCGGGCTTTACAGCCTTTACAACGTATAATTTTACCCAGAACAACCCTGCGTTCTGCAATTCCTGCCATATAATGAATGAATCCTTTGCCGCGTGGCAGAAAAGCGAGCATAAAAATATTAACTGTCATGAATGCCATCATCTTTCCATAGGCGAGCTCAACGCCCTTATGGTGAGCGCCTTTATCCGCAGGACGGAAAAAGTCCCTGTAAGATACGGCAAGATTATTGTCCCGTGGAAATATTGCATAACCTGCCACTGGGAAGAAGATGAAAGGTATCCGACCGCCATAAAGATTAATGAATCAAACCTCCACTCGAAGCACTATTTCATGCAGAAGATTGAATGTTCCAAATGCCACGGATACAGGGTGCATAAGTTCTCTCTCGAAGAAAGGTATTGCCTTGAATGCCACAAGGGGAAAGAGGTGCACGGCGAGGGTATGGTGGACCTCCCCTGCCTGAACTGCCACACGGACCGGACCCCTACCCTGCTGCCGGGACCCATGAAATGCCTTTTCTGTCACGGCGATGATTCCGTCAGGAGACAGATGATCCATGAAAGCACTCTGGACGTCAAGCACTTCCAGCCTTCCGAAGAGCTTATTAAAAAGGCCACCAAGATCAACAGGCCGCAGGACGCTCCGATGAAGTTTTTCTGCTACCAGTGCCATAAGCCTCACGAAAAGGTAAGACCGGACTACGGGACCTGCATGAGCTGTCATCCACAGGTAGTAAACGTGGGCAGGCATAAGCTCCATATCCAGACTGTAGGGCTTGAGTGCGTGAAGTGCCATAAGCCGCACACCTGGAGGGTGACGATAAAAGATGCAAAGACCCTCTGTACCGAATGTCACGGCTACAAAGACCCGATGACTTTTATAGGCGGGTGACATAAAGAAAAGGCAAAGGGCAAATGGCGAAAGGCTAAGGGTATTTCTTTCTCTTACCTTTTGCCGTTAGCCATTAGCCTTTCGCCGATAAAAAAAAGGGGAGGCTGTTTTCATAACAGCCTCCCCTTTTTTATTCTCACATCTTAATTATTTCTTATGGCATTTTGCACAGTTCGCTTCATCCTTCTGGCTGAAGGATTTGGTGCCGTTATGACAGGACCCGCAGCCCTTGTCGGTGCCGTGATCTTCTTTGGTAATCTTGATGGTGCCCTTCTTCATCTGGAATACCTTCGGATGACAGTCATTGCACTTCAGGCCTTTATCGGCATGTGTTTTCCCGTCAAATGTTACTTTACCCTGCGCTCCGCCGGCGAATTCAACGGTCTTTCCCGCGGGAACGGCCATAACGCTGCTGACGAAAGCAACGGCTATTACGATAGCCAGTAATACTGTAAGAACTTTCATTCTGATTCACCCCCTTTCTTTTTAAAGAATAAATTATGTCTCTTATACCGTATAAACGGTTGGTTGACAGTGGTAAATTATAATAATCACGCCCTGTTATGTCAACAGCGGCTGCAGGCCGTTTTAGTCATGCTTTCCTTTCATATCAGGATATAAATCCGGTATGAAGAAATTATGAAGGGCCCCGCTGCCTATGTTCCCCGCTTGACATCAAAACTCAAAAAGTATTACCGTTAGAAACGTGAAAGAGACAAAGAGAAAAATATTGGTCGTTGATGACGACTCTTCATTTTGCAAGCTCCTTGAAAGGGTGCTCAGCGCGGATTACGCTGTCTCGTCCTGCACGAACCCGCTTGAGGCCCTCGAGATATTCAAGGCAAACAGTTTCGACCTTGTAATTATTGATCTTTATATGCCTGAAATGAACGGAATGCAGCTCATGGAGGCCATAACCGATATTTCAAAGACTGTGGATATTATTTTTATAACCGCTTATGCCGCGGTGGAGACCGCTGTCGAGGCCATGAAAAAAGGGGCCTCAGACTATCTCATAAAACCCTTTCAGAATGTAGAGCTTCTTCATGTTGTAAGGGGGATATTTGAAAAAAGGAAACTGTCCGAAGAAAACAAATGGCTTAAAGAACAGCTCGAGGAGAAAAACAGGCCGGAAGAAATAATAGGAAACAGCAGGGGGATGCAGGAGGTTTACAGTCTGATAAAAAGGGTTGCCGACACTAACAGTACGGTGCTTATAACAGGGGAAAGCGGCACCGGCAAAGAGCTTGTGGCAAGGGCCATACATTATGAGGGCGCGCGGAGGAACATGAGGTTTGTGCCCGTTAACTGCTCGGCAATACCTGAGAACCTCCTTGAGAGCGAGCTCTTCGGGCATAAAAAGGGCGCCTTCAGCGGAGCGGTCGCCGCAAGGTCCGGGCTTATCAAGCACGCGGACAAGGGGACCATATTCCTTGACGAGATTGCCGATATGCCGCTGGGGCTGCAGCCCAAGCTCCTTAGAGTGATCCAGGAGCAGAAGGTCCGGAGCGTAGGGGAAGAAGAAGAGTCGGATATAGACGTAAGGTTCATAGCGGCGACCTCAAAGGACCTGAAAAAACTGGTTGCCGACAAGCAGTTCAGGGAAGACCTGTTCTACAGGATAAATGTAATACCGGTATTCATTCCCCCGTTAAGGGAAAGGAAAGACGATATCCCCTTATTGGCCAGGTTCTTCCTGGACCGGTACGGACGCCTTAACAAAATCCTCTCGGATGAAGTAATGAGATATTTTGTTGAATACGACTGGCCCGGCAATGTCAGGGAGCTTGAGAATACCATAGAAAGAATGATGATACTTTCAAGAGGTGATGTTATAACCGCCGCGGACCTCCCTTTTGAAATCCTGAACAGGCCGGAAACCGACGGCGTGCCCCAGCATGCCGGTTATATGGACCGCAAAAAAGTGATCCTGGACCAGTTCAACAGGTCTATTGTCCTCGATGCCCTGCAGAAACACGCCGGCAATGTCACCAGGGCCGCCGCGGAGCTTAATATGGAGCGGGCCAGTTTTCAGCGGATCATGAAAAGGTGCGGGATCAGGTCCGAAGAGTTCAGGGAGTGACAGTCGGGTCATCCGGCAAGGATGTAATCGAGAAGGTTCTGATAAGAGCGTGAGGGGTCCATCAATCTTATCCCGATAAACTGTCCTGAAGTGTCCTCGCTGTTTTGTCTCGTGATTTCTCCTTTCACGGTGAGGCAGGAGTTAACGGACAATAAAACAATGTCCACTTCACTGCCGGTCCGGAAGGAATTGCAGGGACGGTCCATTTTTATGAGAATGCCGGTCCCGGACATATTTTCCAGCATGCCCGTAACTTCAAGGCCGTTTTGTATGATCTTCGACGGCATCCTGCAGACAGCCCTTAACGGCTGGACCCGTTTGGCGCATGCAGGGCGGAAGGTGCCTTGAAGCACGCTGTTAAGCTCCTCAAGCGTAAAGGGTTTTTCCAGAAGCGCAAAGGCGCCGCTTTGTATGGATTTATATCTGATTGTTTCAGCCGGATTACCGGTGATCATTATAACTTCAGTATCAGGCGCCGCAGCCTTTACCCTTTCAAGCACGTCCCAGCCGTTTATCCCCGGCAGGTTGATGTCGAGTATCATGGTGTCAAAACAGAAGCGCGACAATGCCTCAAGTGAGGCCTCTCCTGATGGTACCGCCCGGACATATTTAAAACCCCGATGCTCGAGGTAGCGTTTCAGCATCATCAGCAACAGATCGTCATCGTCTACAATCAATATCTTTTTCTCTGTCATACTGACAAATTAAGCAATTCTTATGCCTTGACATAGGGGCAAGAGGCAAGGGGCAAGGGGCAAAGGTAAAGATCAAAAGGTGGCGGGTATTGAGCGGATTCCGCCAGCCGGCTAAGCATTAATGCTCAGGAGTAGCGCGTAACCGGCTTCCCATCTGAGTAAAAGAGCGGGTTTCATTTTGAAAAATAAAGATTATTTCTTAAAAGTGACTTCTGGTATGTGTATTGCTTTTACAGCGGTGAGGAAAAAATGTTAAAGATACCGGCATTACTTATATCAGGTCTTATTCTTTCCATCCCGGTCTTTCAAAGCGCGTCTTTTGCCGCAGGAAAGGACCGCGGGATAATGAAAGTGGAGTTTCTCTATTCCATTGAGTCGACAGGCGGACGGGGCGAATCCCTGAAGGCGCCGACCGACATCTTTTATGACCGCGCAACAGGGGAGCTTTATATTGTCGACCCTGGAAACGGGGGCATTCTTATCTATAATGCAAACGGCTCTTTTATACAGAAAATAGACGTCGATCGCGACTTCGAGGAAGGCTCTCCGAAGATGGTAGCGGTGGACGGTGAAGGCAGGCTTTATGTGGGCCATCTTTCAAGCCCGAGGATAAGCGTCCTAAGTTATAAGGGGGAGCTTCTCGAAGTCCTGGACCTGCCCGGGATAATAAAGGCGCCCGGCTTCAATGTGACGCCCCTCTATCTTGCAAGCGGTCCTGACGGCAGGGTATATGCCCTGAAATCAGCAGGCGGG
This sequence comes from Nitrospiraceae bacterium, assembly GCA_003599505.1. GTDB lineage: Bacteria > Nitrospirota > Thermodesulfovibrionia > UBA6902 > UBA6902 > SURF-23. The sequence goes on from QZKO01000058.1 coordinate 12,763, forward strand.
GTGGTAAAGATAGACCCCTTCGGTGAGAAGCATGAAGAAATAGCCATCACCGGGGAAGATGAGCCTAATGTAATTTACGGAATTTCAGTTGATAATGACGGCACTTTTCTCTTTACCGATATGAGGCCTTATTCAGTTGTAAGGTATGACCTGAAGAAAAAGGCCTTCAGGCGGTTCGGATCCCCGGGCGTTATTTACGGGCAATTGGCGCGGCCTACCGGTATCGCGACAGATGAATCGGGTCATGTCTTTGTGACAAGTCTTGTCAGAAACAAGGTGCTCTGCTACAGCGCAAAGGGGGAATTCATAGAGGAGTTCGGAGGGATTGGGAAGGGATACGGCCAGTTTGTCATGCCAACAAAAATCACATCTGACGGAAAAGACAGGCTCTTTGTGCTTGAGGAACCTCTGAAAAGGGTACAGGTCTTCAGGATAAAGTTCCTGAAGGAACATGAGGGGAATAAATCTATGGGGGAGTTTCGTAATGACGGGCAATTAACAGCAGTATTTTCCGGGGATGAAAGGAGGTGAGCAGCAGAAGTAAGAAGTCAGAAGTAAGAAGTCAGAAGTAAGAAGTGGGAAGTAGCTGCCGGCTTTGTCGGCAGAAGGTCCTCTGAAAAAGGCAAAGCCCGGGCAACCGGGTGACGCAAAGCCGACGGGTCCCCTGAGGACAGCCGGGCTGCCAGAGTAAAATTTCGGAGGATGAAATGAAAAAGATTCTATTAGCGATGGCTGTCGTTGTCCTTTCGGCTTCTGTGGCGTTTGCCGCCACGACCAGCCAGCAGCCTTACGGCCAGGACAACGTCGGTCCAAACTCACAGCAGTATCACTCCTATGACGGTCTGATCTGCACAGACTGTCATACCCTGCATAACAGCGAGGACGGCGCTGCCAGCGCCATCTCCGCCGCGTATGGCAATACGAACGGTAACGGCCACCTCCTTTACAGAGGTGATATAACCGACATGTGCCTCTCCTGCCACAAAGAGGGACAGAACACATCGGCAACAGCCGCCCTTCCCAGCGTTGTGAACAGCGGCTGGGTAGCCCCAATAGTAATGACTCTTGACGGCGTTGACAAAGCCAATATGTCTATGCCGGCAGGCGACTTCTATTATTCAAACGCAGACCCCAAGAAGGGCCATAACCCTGCCTTCACGTATGATGTAACAGCCATGCCTGCTGCCGCGACTTCACTATTTATGGCTGGTGATCCAACACTCGGCTCCACACCTCCGGGCAATCAAGGTTCATGGACGGAGAAAGAGTGGTCATGTCATAGCTGTCACGGAATGCACCAGCGCTTCAGCCCGACCTATACCGCATGGAGACAGGTAAAGAGGAAGGTAAACAACATAGTGCATACAGGCTGCGACCAGACAGTCGGCACTGTAGACGCCACAGGTTATTGCGATGCAGCGAAAGTGGGAACCACCGCAGCCGGCTATGAGGCCATCAAGTCCAACTCGAGAGGCTATATCGATCCTGCAACGCTTGCTTACAACGCAACCCGCGCAGACCTCAATCCCAATGAAGGCGCGAGCCTCTGGGCCGACGAGTCCGACACCAACAAGAACGTCTATCGCGGCGGCTTCTCTTCCTTCTGCTCCACCTGCCACGGCAATTTCCACGGAGGAAACGGAGAGACCAGAACTACCGCCAATGCAAATACCATAGCCGCGGTTTCCGGGACTAAAACCGAATGGGTAAAACATCCGACCAATGTTAAGATGAACGAGGCTAACAGCAGTTACGGGATTACCACATATACAAAGCAGGTCAGCAACCAGCAGAGCACAAGCCCGAACCCTGTGGGCTACGACTGGAAGTATCCGCTTGTCCAGCCTGACGCTGATTTCACAGTTGCAGTTACAGCAGGTTCCGCTGCCGATCCTTTAACGGCTATCGGCGATGACAGGATTATGTGCCTCACCTGTCACAAGGCGCATGCCTCTCAGTTCGAGAACATGACCCGCTGGGACACCAATGCGCATTCCTTTATTGAGGACGGAATGACAGACCCCGCTACCGGTGCGGTTTGGGCCGGCGGCGACAACCCGGCATTCGGCTGCGGCAAATGCCACCAGAAGGGCGGAGCAAGGGCATTTGTAAAGAGCTTCTAAGCGTGTAGAGCAAATCTCACATCACTTGCTTGATATGCAGACGGGGGAAACCCCGTCTGCATAAATTTACCCCTGTTAGAAGGACGAAGGGCTTCTAATGGGGTTTACAGAAAAGGACACTGATGAAAAAGAGCGGCATCTCCGGTTTAATATTTTTTTTTATATTTCTTGTTACGGTTGTATTTTTTATACCGCCAGCGGAAGCCTTCATTGATTATAACGTCCACGCCGTCAACACAAAGCTTTACCATTCCTATGACGGCCTTATATGCTCTGACTGTCATACCATACACAACAGCGAAGACAACGCCCCGGTAGCCGAGGGCGTAGGCCCTTTCTCCAGGCTCCTGACACAGCCTACTGCCACGGATATCTGTCTGCAATGTCACAGTTATCCGGCGTCCAGCGCCTATAAGGCCCCCGCGGTTATGACTTTTTCAGGCAACATACTTACATCTTATGCGATGCCTTCCGGGGACTTCTACTGGAGCATAATCGATTCAAAAAAAGGGCATAACCCGGGCAAAAGTCTCGGGGTCCAGTCTGTAATGATGCCTTCCGACTCCGCGTTAACAGTGTCTCCAGGGGGCAATTTCTCAACACAGGACTGGGACTGCACCTCCTGCCACGACCCTCACAACCGTTTTGGAGACGATGTCGCGGCGTGGCGGCAATTGAGGAGAAAAATAAACGGTATTGTGCATACAGGCGAGGAAACCGTATTATTCGGCGTTGAGAGTTATGGCGGGAATCAGGGCGCTACCGCGCCGGGTTACGAACCTATCAAGTCAAATTCAAGAGGTGATATAAGAGGCGGCGTAAATAATTTGAACTATGTAAACACCCGCGCCGACGGCAACCCTCTTGAGGGCGCGACGCTCAGGGGAATTACTGAATCCGATATAAACAAGAATGTCTATAGGGGAGGATTTTCTTCCTTCTGCGCCGTTTGTCACGGTAGTTTCCACGGCGGCAATAATGAAACAAGAAATTCGGACAATGGCGTTACAAGGGCTGCCGGCTCATGGCTCAGGCATCCGACAAACGTCAGGATGAACGAGGCAGGCAGCAAGTATGGGATTACGACATATACCGCTGTAATTACCAACACGCAGGGTACCAACCCCAACCCCGCAGGTTATGACTGGAAATATCCGCTTGTTCAGCCTGACAACGACTTCACCGTCAAAAAGAATGTGGCATCTGCAACTGATCCTGCCACAGCCATTGGAGATACAAAGATTATGTGTCTTACATGTCATAAGGCACATGCGACACAGTTTGAAAACATGACCCGCTGGAACACCAACACTCATGCCTTTATTGAGAACGGAATGACAGACCCCGCTACCGGCGTGGTTTGGAATGGCGGCGACAACCCGGCATTCGGCTGCGGCAAGTGCCACCAGAAGGGCGGGACAAAGGCATTCGTGAAGGCATTCTAATAAAAATTTCATACGCATGTATTTCAGAGGGACGGGCAACCGTCCCTCTTTTTTATTCCTTCCTGAAAATAAGCTATAACATCTATAGTAATTGGCAAAAGGCTAATGGCAAAGGGCTAAAGGTAAGAGAAAGAAAGACCCTTAGCCTTTCGCCATTTGCCCTTTGCCGGGATTCTGTTATCTTTACGCACGTTGCGCTTCCATGAGCTTTAACCCCCCTCTTAATCTTCCATTGGAATGGATTTCACATGAATAATTCGGGTTAAGTTTCTCAAATTTCTTCCGATAACAAATTAAGCATGTCTTTTACATCCTGCATAAGAGGAGTAAGCCCATGAAAAAGATTTTCGCTGTATTTTTATTCACGTTAGCTGCGGCATCAAGTTTTTATTTCAATTCGGCGGAGGGAGCAACCGGGCTTTATCATTCATATGACAACCTTTCCTGCGGGGACTGCCATTCGCTCCATGGTAACGGAAACAGCAGCGTGGAAGCCAACGGGCGTCTGCTTCACAAAAAAGACATTACCGACCTCTGTCTGTCCTGTCACACTAAGGGCAACGAGACCCCTTCAACCGCGGACCTGCCTTCAGTGACGGATTCAGGATGGACAGCCCCCGTGGTGATGACACTGGACGGTATCCGCCCTCAGGGCGCGGCCATGCCTTCAGGGGATTTTTACTGGGCGAACATGGACCCCCAAAAGGGGCATAACCCCGCTTATTCAAAAGGAGAAACAGCAACATCCCTGTCGCTGAAAGCAGACAGCATCCTTGGCTCAACCCCTCCTGGCGGCTCGATTTTCCAAGGGGGGTGGTCTTGTATAAGTTGTCACGGCATACACGACCGTTTCGGCTCTGATGTTTCGGCATGGAGACAGCTTAACCGGAAGATAAACGGCATATGCGTTACAGGGGATGTCAGCGGCTACGGCGTTGAGACAACAAACGGCGACTGCGCTCAGGACCAAAACTTTGAGCCGATAAAATCTAATTCCCGTGGCGACATTCAGGGAACAAATTACATGGTTGCCCGCAAAGACGGCAACCCCGTTGAAGGCGCGGACCTCTTTGCCGGCGAATCAGACACAAACAAAAACGTTTACCGCGGCGGCTTTTCATCATTCTGTTCAGCGTGTCACGGCGGCTTTCACGGAGGCAACGGGGAGACGAGAACAGCAGGCAACAATAATACAAGGGACGGCGGAAGCTGGATAAGACATCCGGCAAATATCAAAATGAACGAATCCGGCAGTGGATACGGCATATTGACTTACACAGCGGTTGTAACTAATAAACAGGGGACCAACCCGAACCCTGCCGGCTATGACTGGAAATACCCCCTGGCGCAGTCTGATAATACTTTTACAGTTCAGAGCAGTGTCGCTTCCGCGGATAATTTTTCAACGGCCTCGGGTGAATCAAGGATAATGTGCCTTACCTGCCATAAGGCCCACGCGACCAGATACGACAATATGACCCGCTGGGACACCAAGACCCATTCTTTCATTGCCAACGGCCAGACTGATTTTGAAGGCCGGGTCTCAAATGGCGACAACCCCGCTTACGGCTGCGGGAAATGCCACCAGAAAGGCGGGGCAAGGGCCTACGTTAAGGCCTTCTGATTCAACTGCTGCAATTTCATCGCACGTCGATTTCAGCCTGCTACCGGAATATAGCACCCGTTTAATTCTGAATCCTGTCAACTCATTGATTTACCGGCTTTTTTAACTCAAACTATGCTTGGAACAGATATTGCTATTTTCACGTCATTCTTTAATAGTTTCCGCAGGTCAATGGAGAACGATAATGAAAAGATTACCAGGATCGCTATTTACTATTATACTGCTTTGTCTGTTTGCGTGTGTGCCTGAACAGGCAATCAGGCATGAAGCGCAGGAATTTCCATCCCTCCCTCAGGTTACGGTCCGCCCTGACTTATCCGGAGAACCTAATGGTGGTTTCAACCCTTCATTTTCACCAGACGGCAGCATGATTGCCTTTCTCTCATCAACATTGCATACGCCCCATGATCTCTGGATCATGAAGACAGATGGAACAGGCGCAAAAAGGCTTACCACTAAAGGGGTCAAAGACTTCAGATGGTCTCCCGACGGCAAATCCATAATGATTACAGTCAATCGTAAGGGATTTGAAGAGACCTTAGTTATAGGAATTGAGGCTGAATCGGCTGAGAAGCGCATTACCGGACTGGTTCCAGGGGCAAGTATTCCTGCTTATTCTCCTGATGGAGAACTTTTTGCGTTCACGGCGCCTAATGAAAAAAAAGTCAGAGACCTCTGGATAGGCACTGCCGACGGTGAGAGGATAGAGGCGGTTACAGAAAAAATCAGCGTCAGGAACGTCTTCTGGAGTCCCGACAGCCGCAAAATATATTATGAGGTCGGTAAAGACTATGGAGTCGGTATCTGGGAAATGGACCTGGCTACCATGGAGAGCAAGTCGATTCTCAGCAAATATATTGGTACGCCCGGCTATTCAGAGAAGGCAAACCTGATCGCATTTGCCTACCCCACCAACCCCGGGGAATTTGAGATACGGACCATGAAGCTTGACGGCTCCGACATAAAAAACTATGTGTCTCCACGGCTTCCCGGCAGGTGGATTTCATGGGATACAGATGGAAAGGGCGTTTATTATCTGGGTCAGGACATTGAGGAAATCCATGCAACGGAAGCAAGCGATGAATCAGCAAAAGGACCGCCTGAGAAAACAGCAGCCGACGGGCTTGAAAAGCCCCCTATGCACCCTACAAGCAAGAAGCCGGATTTCAAACGCGCAGGCGTCACCTCTCTATGGCATCTTGATTTCGAGACCGGCGCTGAGAGGCGCCTTTCTCCTGAGAATCTTCATCTGACCGGCTTTTCTCTCTACTCTGACGGCACAAAGATGGTCCTGGTCGGAGTTACTGAAAAGAGTTATGCCGCTGAAATGTTCAGCTTTGATATGGCGTCTGAAGAGGTTGTTCAATTAACTGAAAGCAGGGTCTCATCATGGATGGCAGTGCCGTCAAGAGACTCTTCCAAAATAGCATATTTCACAAACGAAGGCTTTATCGATACGCTCAAAGTGGTCGGTTTTGAAGGTGAAGAGCTGGCTTCCTACCCCGGAATATTACAGGAAGGAGATATGAAGGTCTCATGGCTTCCTGACAGTGAGGGGATGATGATTTTCTCAGGCAGAGGTTTGTTCGCTTTTACGGAAAAAGGACCTATCGAATTCCCGAACAGGGTCGACCACAGGGTTTTTTTCTATGCCGATGTCTCGTTGCAGGGGGACAAAGTCCTTCTTAATTCTATCCCGCGCTTTGGCGAAACCCCGGGGCTTTATACGCTTGAGATAAAGGAAGGCAAGTTTCTGCAGACAGATCTGCGATATCCACAAAACCCGGAGGATGTACCTGAACTTTATTTCCAGCCCCGATGGTCTTTTGACGGGAGGAAGATTGCTTTCACCGACAGGGTCGATATCTGGACTATGAAGGCTGAGGGCACAGGCCGGACGCGGATTACAACCTTCGCTGAAAACAACCTGAACGAAACCGGGAAGCCCTCTCTGGCATCTTATCCCGTCTGGTCGGTGAACGGGGAGATGATATGTTATACCCTGACTGTATACGATGAGAAGGAAGTCATCCGCCAGATATGGGTCATGAACGCCGACGGCTCTGAGGGCAGGATGCTTTTTTCTGAAGAGCTGGACAGCCAGTTTCAGGCATATCAGGCTGAATATACAAATCAGCCCTTTTTCGACGCAACAGACGAAAGGGTCATTTATACTGCCGTTACTAACGGCATACCGGATATTTTTTCAGTCGGTATCAGGGACGGAAAAGTTCAGAGGCTGACGGAACACGGCGCTATCTATCCTTCCTTATTCCCTGAAGAAGGAGTCGTGATTTACACATCATTGGAAGGCAATAATGAGACCCTTTGGATAATGAACAGCGACGGGACGGACAAGCGTCGATTTATAATTACGGGAGCGGAAGAAAATAAATGAAGATAAGAACTAATAGGTTTAATTCCCCTCTTTGGCAATCAGCAGTTGTAGTTTCTTTGCTGCTGGCAGTGGCAATGCCTGCCTTCCCTCTCGGGCTTGAAAAGGTGGATGTAATAACTCCCTCAGGAACGGACTCAGGGCTGTTAAGCCCGGAGGCGCTTTTCTACGATGGGTTAAGAAACCTCCTGATCGTTGCCAATACCGGGGCGCATCAGGTCGTTATTATGGACCGCCGGGGCATCGCGACGAAAGTTTCAGGAAAGGGAGGAGAGCTCCGGTTTCCAACCGCGGTTGCAGTAACAAATAAAGGGACCCTCTTTATAGCCGAAAGGGGGAAAGAAAGCCTCAGGGTCCTTCCGCAGTATGAATCCGGGGCGCTGGAAGAATACCATATGATTGAGCTGTCTTCATACAGACTCGCCGCCGCTGTTCAGCCTTCGGGGCTTTTTGTGACAAAGGAAGGCAACCTTTACATTGCCGACAGAGGGAACCGGCAGGTCCTTGTTTTCGGGAGCGACGAAAAATTCAAATTTAAAATTACCGGCGTAGGAGAGCCGGCCGACATCTGGGTAGGTCCCGGTAAAATCTTTGTTTCAGACCCGGGGTTTGGAGGGATTCGTGTTTACAACGAAGAAGGCAAGGCAATGTCCACCTTGGGCACATCACCTGCCAAATTCAGGGCGCCTCTCCGGATACGCACACTCGCAGTGGACCGCAGGGGACGCGTATGGGCGGTAGAGGAAGGGAATGGGATAAGAGTTATTGATCCCTCCGACAACCCTCTCCTGTCAATCAGCCGTGAGATAACAGGACTTTTTTCCTCTATTGATATGACTATTGATGATAACAACAACCTCTATATCCTTGAACAGGGGGGAAACAGGATATCGGTTTTCCGTATCACCGAATAGTCCTTTTGCAAACAAAATGGAAAGAACTTTTACCGCACAATTTGCCCTTGCTCTCTCTGGTTTAATAGTGGGAATGACCCTCTTTTCTGTGGAGAAGGCAATTTCAGACGAAACTAAGGCGCCTGAAATAAAGAAGATCGCCGTCTTTCAGGACCAGGGGGGCGAGAGACTTTTAAGGAGCCCGTTATCCATCGCTATCGATAAGAACAACGGGGACCTGATTGTCACAAGTTTTGAGGCCGCTGAAATCGTCATCCTTGACAAGAGCGGGGCCCTGATCCGGAGACTCGGCAAAGAGTCGGGACTTATATCACCGTATGGAGCTGCAATCAATGAGAAAGGTCAAATATATGTCAGCGAAGCTCATACAGGCTTTTTGAAGGTGTTCAGTCCCGGGGGTATACTCGTTGATAAGATCGACCTTTCCATGATGACCGGAAAGACTGTCTCGCCCGGGCGGGTTACTATCAGTAAAGAAGGTCTTGTTTATATTTCCAACCTTAACGATAACGATATCCTTGTCTTAAATGACAAAGGGGACCTTGTGAAATCGGTCGGGCAATTCGAATACCTCCAGAAAGCGGGGGATGCCGGAGGAAAGATATTAGGCCTCAGCGCTATGGGAAGCGCCGTAAAGATATTTGATGACCAGGGGAATTTACTCCGGACCTTCGGAGAGCATGGAGACGAATCCCATAAAAACTTTTCATTCCCTACAGGCTTTGCGGTGGACTCAAAAAACAGGTTATGGATCGCGGACGCCTTTCAGCACCGGTTGAAGGTCTTCTCGCTTGAAGGGAAACCGCTGTTTAATTTCGGCTACATGAAAGAAAAGCAGTGGACGTTTTTCTTTCCCGTGGATTTGTGTTTCGGGGAAAAAGGGGAGCTTTTTGTTGTTGAAAAGGGAGCAAACAGGATCCAGGTCTTTCAGGTGAGTGATCTGAGGGAGTAAGATTGAAAATAAGTAAAACCACAGAGCACACTGAGTGCACAGAGAACACTTCTGAAAAAATTATTAACTATAAAATTTCTCTGTGTTCTCTGTGGTTAATTGTTTTTTTTGGGTTAATACTTTCGTCGGCCATAACCGCAAACGCGACTCCTTATCACGACCTTGAAAAAAACAGGCAGCCCTGCAGTGACTGCCATACCCAGCATTACAGTGAAGGGGGGGGGACGCCACCCGGGGTGGAGGCAGGCGGTCCTTTTGCGGAGCTGCTTATCCGCGCCACTACAAACAAGCTTTGTCTTTTCTGTCATGACGGCAGCGATCCGAAGGCGCCGGATGTTCTCGGCCCGGTCACAATGTATGACGGCAGCGGCGACGAGCACTCAGGCGCGGGCTTTTTCAGCAACAGCGGCGGCGTCAGCGCTGAACAGGGGCACGACCTCGGGGTAACGTCGGTTTCAGTCCCCTTCAGCTCCATGACGAACATGACCCTGACCTGCGCGTCATGCCATGACCCCCATGGGACGATTAACTACAGGAATGTGCTCAGCAGCCCTGCCGGTGGAGCAGGTTTGACTGTTGAGATGGCAAAGGATGTATTCCGTGACGCGCCGCCCGGGGACCCTCCCTCGGCAACGGCCTCTGTTTCAGCGTATAAGGAGTCGAATGAAGGCTATAAGGCCAATACTTCCCTGTGGTGCACTGAATGTCATGATGGTCTCAAGCCGTCTGTCAACAACCCGGTAAACAGGGTGCATCATTTAATCGATGTACCTGTTAACGGGGGCGGATATCCGACAGACCCGGCCCACTGGGCCGCGGGGACAGGACCGGGGTTCGGGGCCGCGACAGGCGACTTGACGGAAGGCGTGCCCAGGCTCCGTTTTCAGGCTTCAACCGCGACGGATTATATATCTTCAAAAGTGGTCGCTTCCGGTAATGAGGTAATATGCACAAGCTGTCATCTGGCGCACGGCGGGAGATATAAAAAAGGGCTTGTCTGGCCGTACCTGGAGCCGGACAGTCCTATTGACGCAAATTCAGGATGCAATCAATGCCATAACTTTTAACGTTCCGCAATGAAAATGATGATTAACCACAGAGACACGGAGAAATTAAAATTGAAGATTGGAAATTTAAAATTTGAAATTTACAACTTCCAATTTCAAATATCTTTTTCTGTTTTGTTTGTGCTGCTTTTCACGTTGATAACTAATGCAGGGGCGGCCGGTGTCTACAACAGCACCAGACACGGCAGTCCGCAAACCGGGGTTATGCGCGACCCTGCGGCGCCGAGGGGCTCATGCAGGCAATGCCATTCCGAAAGCGGAACAGCCATAAAATACCCGAAGTCCCTGTGGAGAGAAAATGATAACGAGCTGTGTTATGCCTGCCACCGGGACGAGACCCTTTCCGGCGTCTATCCGGGGCAGAGGGTTTACGATACGGCCACGCACAGGATAGACCCGCGCGCTGCATGGCCGGGACCTTCTCCTTCCCCGCGTAAGGATATGGACGCAGCCGGGAAATGTCTTAATTGTCATGATCCGCATGGAAGGCAGGACAGGTCCGGCGTCATCCCGAATCTCCTGATTGCCCGCGAGGAGACGCTCTGCCTGAGCTGCCATGATGGAGACCCTGCAGGCGATATTTTGCGGGACCTCAGGAAACCATACAGCCATCTGATACGCCAGGGCACAGGCAAACACGGCAGCGATGAGGGTGGAGACCCGTCCCGTTATTCGTATACCGCAGGTAACCGTCACGCGGAATGCAGCGACTGTCATAACGCCCACGCAGTCAGGCATAATACCGCCCTTCAAACAGCTCCCGCGGCTTCAGAGAGCGTTCTAAGGGTAAGCAGGGTACGGGTATTCAACGGCAGCCCTGAAACCATACCCGGATACCAGTATATTCCCGCAGGCGACACAGGCTCTCCGCTGCTTGAATATGAGATATGTTACAAATGCCATTCCTCATGGACCCGGCAGCCGGCGGGGCAGCCGGACCTGGCCCGGCTTTTTAACACTAATAACGCCTCATTTCACCCGGTTGAAGGGCCGGGGAAAAACACCGGGATTGCCCCGGGGTCCTTTGTTGGAGGTATTAACGCGTTCAGCGTTATCTATTGCAGTGACTGTCACGGCTCTAACGACTCAAACCTCAGGGGTCCGCATGGCTCGCAGTTCCCGGATATCCTGCGGCGCCCCTATGTAACGCAAGACAGCGGGAGGTCCCCTGAAAGGGACGAGCTTTGTTTTATGTGCCACAACTATGACACGTATGTAAGCGCGGCTTCCCCCGCGGTATTTCAGCAGGCCAGCCGCTTTAATCCGCCTGCTTCATCCAGCGGGCATGTATTTCACGCGGGGCAGAGAAATGTGCCCTGTTACACCTGTCATGACTCTCATGGCTCGGCCCAGTTCGGGGCCCTGATTGTAACCAGAAGAAACCCCGGCCTCCTGAGTTTCAGCATGAACTCTAACGGAGGCTCCTGTCTGCCGACATGTCATGAGCAGAGATCTTATACAGTTAATTATCCGAGGTAGAGTGAAGACGATGACGTATTACGATTTTCTATTAGTAGCATTAATTTTTTGTGTCATGATTGCCGCTGTCCCGAGACAGGGGCTGGCGATCACGAGGTGGAACGGCGTTTTTACACTTGAAGACACATACGCGGAGGGACCGGATGGAAGCAACAACCTCTTTCAGGGGGGGCTCAGCCTTGATATCAGGCCCCCCATAAAAAAACAGCTTAATGCCGTATTCAATCTCAGGCTTAACTACACGGCCGCGGATGGAAAGGCCCTGTGGAATATTTCACCCATCGGCAATTTATCGGTTGATCTTGCAGGGGAAAGTTACAGCATGAACCTCCAGCACAGCCGCCTGGCAACGGTAACGACCTCTGCGGAGCTGGTTGAAACCACTACTTCAAGGGCCGGATTTGCCCTTTTCCGGAGAGACTTGCCGGGTCTTGTCACCAGTTATTCTACAACAGAGACTACCTTCGGAGATACTGAAACACGGACTAATTCCTTTTCTCTTTTCAGCGACTACAAATACAAATGGATGAATTTCAGGGGCGGCTATTCAAGACAGGAGCGGGAATCAGGGGACCAGCCGTCTCTTAGCTCGGATTCGACGTCTTTCGGACTCGGGGGGAACTACGAAATCCTGCCCAAAACTTCTCTGACCGGTGATTTTGATATTAATCGCTTCACGTCCGGGAGCGCAGGCGGCGCGGAAACCGTAACCGTAGGCAAGGTGTTCCGTCTTGGCGCGCTAACAAGACCTGCATGGTGGTTTGATTTAGGGGGCAATTATACCAAAGAAATTACCGAGGTTGAGTCGGAGAGGGCCACGAGCACGTCCAGCCGGTATACTGACCTGACCGCAGGCCTGTATCCAATACCCGAATTACGCCTTTTCGCTACAGTGGGAAACAGGGAATTTGACGATATAGACAGAAAACGCAGCGTTGATTTCAATACCATCGGCGCGTCATTTTTACATAGATTAATGGAGAAGATTCAACTCGGTTTAAACGCGTCACGGACCCGCGAAACAGACCTTGATCAGGGAAAAAATATCAGAGACAATTTCGGATTGAATTCAGTAATGGACCTGACCCCGAGGGCTTCGTTAAGGGTCAACCTGAATATAAACAGGAACGAATCCCCGGCTTTTGTGAGCTCAAGAGACTTCGATGCTTCCGGAATACTATCGGACCGGGCGCTTTTTGACGACAGACCGGCCGGATTTACCTTCTTTGATACGGTCAATAATGACCTTTATACCAAGCTCTCATCGTTGCTTGGCGACTGGTCCCCTCCGCAGCATATAGAACCGGTAACCGAGACCTTTTCCATAAATGAATCGGTGCAACTGAACATGATACCTACAGACAAGACAATCCTTGCCCTCTTTTATTCGGCAAATTCTTCATCCGAAGAACTTGATTTCACAAGCATAGACAGCCAGAACCTGAGCAGTTCATTAACTTATCAGCCTAACCGGCGCACCGGCTACAGCCTTACAGGAACTGTTTTATTGCCGAAGACAGGAGACGAGTCATATTCAGGAACAGCTTCTATGGCATACCGGTTTTATCGGGGACATCAGGCCGGTCTGAGCTACGGCAGAAGTGTATCGGCAGGAAGGACCACCGATAACACTTCAGGCAACCTCAGACTCGCGTTAAGGAAGCGTTCAACGCTGGACTTAACATATTCAATATCACAATTATTCAAGGACGATCAGAGCAATTTTATAAGGGTCCGGTACAGTAAATCTTTTTAATGGAGGACAATATGAAGGGGTTTAAGATATTAATACTTTTACTGATGACAACTTCAATAAGCTGCGGTTCTCTGACGGACAGCCGGAGCTTTATACATCCCGACGCGGATTTCAGCTTTTACCAGAAAGTAGGTCTGCTTCCTTTTAAAACCCAGGCTGACGACAGACTTGCGGGGGAGAAGGTGACCGAACATTTTTTGACCGAACTACTCATCAGGGGTGAGCTGGAGGTGATGGACCCCGGACAGTTTAACGCCGTGGCGGCACAGGTCGCAGGGGTAAACGTTCCTGCCTCAATGCTGGAGCTGACCCCGGAACAGATAGGCAAGATAGCCGATGTAGCTGATATACAGGGCATTTTCTCGGGGACGATCCATGACTACAAGATGGTCCAGCTTGGCGGCGAGCAATATCCGATGATTTCAATGACAGTGAAGTTTATAGACGCGCTGACAGGGAAGGTTGTCTGGCAGAACAGCGTTACCGCGACAGGGGGCCCCAACCTGCCGATTGTCAGCATCGGAGAAGAATTTACCCTGGGACAATTGTCACAGAAGATATCTCAGGGCGTGGTGAAAGATTTTTATAAGAAGGCATATCCAAAATAGAAAGGACGGTTTATTATGAGAATAAAAAAATTCTTTTATACCGGCGTGATACTGGTCCTGCTTTCAGCGCTGCTTTCAGGCTGCGGGTCCTCAGTGGCCCCGTTCAGGAGCAAAGAGCTGAAAAAGGAAGACGGCATCAATATGGCTGTCCTGCCTTTCGACAACCTGAGCAAGACGCAGGGAGCGGGGAAAATAATGGAGAACTATATACTGGTGGAATTTCTGAAGCGCTCGCCTCTCGATATCATTGAACCCGGAGAGGTGCTCTCGGTCCTGTCACAGGAAAGGATAAGGCTTGCAACCAGCGTGCCCAGAGAGACCATCAACAAGATAGGGAAGCGCCTTGACGCCAGGCTTCTCATGATCGGAATTGTGCACGAATACGAGATGCAGCTTGCCTCAGGACCGGGAGGCTCAGGCCAGGTCCCCGTAATCGCGGTCTCTCTGAGGATCGTAGACGCCGATACCGGGAATATTGTCTGGGCCGTCAGCGCCCCCCGCCGGGGGACCGATAACGAGACCGTATTCGGCATCGGGCGAATCCAGTCCATGGACCGGCTGGCGCAGAAGACCGCGGAAGAGATTGCGCAGGCGTTTACGGATTCCATGAAGAAATAGAAAGGAGTTTCAGGATGAGTATTACATCAGGGAAGAAGCTGGTTATCGGGATTTTCCCGGCGATTGTCTTTTTTACAATAATTATATTCGGCGGCAGGGAAGGACTGACCGCCAAAAAGACCTGCTATGACTGTCATAAAGAGACGAAGATAAAGCACGCAAAGACCTTTGTTCATGCCCCTGTGGCAAAGGAAGACTGCGAGGCGTGTCACAAAAGACACGGCTTTTCCAACAAACTGATTTTAAAGGCTGAAGGCGCGGAGCTCTGCTATTCATGCCATCAGGATGTAAAGGAAAAGTTTGGGAAGAAGACAATGCATCCTCCGGTCAGCGAGGGTAAGTGTACAGCGTGCCATAATCCACATGCGTCAAACAATAAAGGATTGATAAAGGAGACAAGCGACGGTTCATCCGTATGCTTTGAATGTCATAAAGGCCTTAAGGACATAAGGTCCGCTGCAGGCGCTCATCAACCCTTCAGTAAGGGGGAATGCATCCTGTGTCATCCCGCGCACTCATCCGAGCTGGACCGCCTCCTTGTCGGGACGGGAAATGAGCTTTGCTTTTCCTGTCATCAAAGGGACAATGTGGTTTCAAAACGGCCCCATGACCTTCCCTCAACGCAGGCCCAGGACTGCACCGCCTGTCACAGCCCTCACGGCACGGAGAAAAAGGGTTCGGTCCTTCCGGGCATACACGAGCCTTACGTCCAGGGCGACTGCACGGTTTGCCACGCGGAGCCGCAAGGCGGCAAACTGAACCAGCCCGTTAAAGAGCTTTGTGTGATGTGTCATCCGGACGTGTCGGAAAAAACCGGCAAGCAGGTCGCGCACTTTCCAGCGAAAGAAGGAGATTGCCTTACCTGCCATACTCCGCATAAAAGCGGGTCGCGTCCCCTGCTCAAGTCCGGTCAGAAGGAGGTGTGTCTTGAGTGCCACATGCTGCTTGAAGATGAATTCAAAAAACCTCAGGTCCATAATCCATTCAATCAGGGCAGATGCGCGGCGTGCCATGAACCTCACGGCTCGGTAAACAGTAAACTTGTAAAAGATACGGGAGCTGAGCTTTGCCTTGGATGTCATGACAAAATAAAGCAGGAGCTTGACCGTCCCGGAACACGTCATATGGCGCTGGATATGGGGGGATGCCTGACCTGTCATGAACCGCACGGCGCCCTGAATCAGAAATTACTCAAAAAAGTTGAGCGGAACCTCTGCATCGAGTGCCACTCAAACCTTAAAGAAAGTACGGGTTACAGATATAAACACAAGCCCCTTGTGGAACAGGGCTGTTCGGCGTGTCATACCCCGCACCGTTCTGAAGGCAAGGCGCTGACAAAGCTCCAGGGAAAAGAGCTTTGCCTCAGTTGTCACGCGGTCATGAAGGAAGCCTTGACAAAAAAACATCCGCATCCTCCGGCCATGGGAGAATGCGTTGATTGTCACAGTCCTCATGGAAGCAACAACATATCGATCCTCGGCAAGGAACAGAAAACTCTATGCCTTACCTGCCATGGGGACCTTGAGCCGGTTTTCAAAGGTAAAGCGGTCCATACGCCCGCAAAGCGGGGAGAATGCTCGGGCTGCCACAACCCGCATGGTTCAGACCTTGAAAAAGGCCTGAGCGCCGAAGGGCCGGACCTCTGCTATTCCTGCCATACAGAAGAAAAGAAGCGCTTCAGCGAAGGCAAGGTCCATGTTCCGGTTGAAAAGGGCAAATGCACTACGTGTCACGCCCCCCATGGCTCGGACAATCCCGGCAACCTGCTCAAACCGGTCGGCGACCTCTGCGCGAGCTGTCATAATCTGTCAAAGCCGGAATTCAAAACAGCCCACGGGAACATGGCCGGCATAAAATCCGACTGCGCTTCCTGTCATGACCCTCACTCCTCTGAAAGCGGCAAGCTCCTGAGGGGTAAGGCCCACAGTCCTTTTAAAGACAGGGCCTGCGACCTGTGTCACACCGAAAGTAAAACCGCGGGTGAAGCGGCGCTGCTGACGCCGAAGGAGCAGCTCTGCTTTATCTGTCATTCGGATATGGAAAAATTCCTGAAGGACCCTGTCGCGCACAATCCGGTGAAGAAGGGGGAATGCGTCGGTTGTCATAACCCCCACGCGTCATCTTCTGATAAACTCCTTGCGGCCACGGGGGCAAAGTTATGCTACATTTGCCACACGGACAAGTCGGATATTGCCGGTAGAAAGTTCCAGCATAAGCCGCTTGCCGATGGCGATTGCTCCATATGTCATAGCCCTCACTCTTCCGGCAATAAAGGGCTTCTCGTGATGACCGGCAAGGACCTTTGTCTCGGCTGCCATACGGAATTGGGAGAAAGCCTGTCAGGGAAGTCCCTGCATAAGCCGGTTGCGGACGGTGACTGCGGCGTGTGCCATGACCCGCACGGGACAGACAACCGTAAATTAATCGCGGAAAGCGTCCCCGGTCTTTGCTGGCGGTGTCATGACGCCCCCGGCCTTAAGACAAAGCACAGGGGCATAGATATATCAGACGCGAACTGCCTTAGCTGTCACAACCCTCATGGAGGTGAAAAGGGGACAAAGGCGCTTCTTGAACCGGTCACTCACGCCCCATATGCGGCAGAGGCCTGTACTTCATGCCACGTCGCAGAAGGAAGCAGGGAGCTTTCAAAACCCGTGCCCGGGCTTTGCTGGGAATGCCATGCCGACGCAAAAAAAGGTTTTGAGGGGAAGGCCGTCCATTCCCCGGTGGCTTCAGACAAGCTGTGCCTGAATTGTCATTCTCCGCACGCCGCTTCATCAAAGAAGCTTTTGTTCAAGGGGTCTCCTGGACTTTGCTTTAACTGCCATGACAGGGGGATGACGGACAAGAAATTTAAGCACCCACCCGCTCAGGACTGTTCAAATTGCCATGTCCCTCATACAGGGGAACAGTCAAAGCTTCTCCTGACGAATCTGGAGCAGCTCTGCCTGCAATGCCATGAGACTGTGAAAAAGACCCATTTGCACGGGATGGGAAAGAGCCCTTATGTGGATGCCGTGACAGGGCAATATGTAAACTGCGTCAGTTGTCATAACCCGCATTCATCGGACCATGACAAGCTCACAAACGGCGACAGGCGAAGGGACCTCTGCAGGCGGTGTCATAAAAAGGGGCAGCATGAGCTTTAGGTCTGCCACAGAGGTCACAGAGAAAGAATGAAGGGGGAGATATGAGTTTAATGCCGGGAAAATTTAATCAGATGATAAGGATTGCAGGTGTTTTCCTTATACTGCTGTCATTTGCAGGCTGCAAGGAAAAGGTTGACAAACCTGCGCCTCCTGAAAAACCTTTGATGCAGACAGAATTGCCGGAGCCAAAGGAGCCGTTAAAACAGGAATCGCCGCAACCTGAGACCATGCCGGCTGTAACACTTACAGCGCTGAAAATAAATGAAGACTACACAAACAATCTTACATGGCTTGATATCAGCGCGTCAGGGACTTTCCTTCACAATATTGTGCTGAAGGAACATCCTGAACGTATTATCATTGTCCTTCACAACACAAAAAAGGGAAAGGCCCCATCAAAGCTTACCGTAAATAACGGCACCATAACTGAGATCGGAATTGACGAGCTTGCTACAGGGAAAGGCGCCGCAGTAAGGATCACTGTCGGGCTTTCCCGTAAAACCGATTACAAGGTGCATGCCTCAGGCGAAGGACTGATAATGAATATCCGGAGGCACGAAGTTTCAATTAATAATTAACAGTGAGCAATGAATAATTATGGTTAAAAATAATCTCATTAATTGCTTATTACTCATTTATCATTGTTCATTATTCAGCTTTGTTTATGAATATAACCAAACATAATATCTTCTACAGGCTGAATACAAAGATTACTGTGGCCATTGTCATATCACTGCTGGTTGTGCTCGGCATCTCCACATATGTCATGGAAGACGTTCAGAGAAAAGATACCCTCAGGAAAGCTGAGGAATCGGGGTTTTTCATATCTTCAACCCTGTTAAGCAACCTTGAGTACCACATGATAAAAAACGACAGGGGCGAGATAGAACAATTTATGGAGGATATGAATAAATCCAGGGAGATAGAAACCGCCTCCATAATAAAAGAAGACGGCCGGATAGTGTACTCTACAAATCCGAATTCCATCGGGATGAAGATAAGCGCTTCGTATATATCAAATTTTCTTGAAAAGGACCAGGAGCAGGTTGTGAATACGGGTTTTAAATCAGGCAGGAGGGTCCTCAGCGTGGTTACAAAGCTGGTCAACAGAAAAGAGTGCTTCAGTTGTCATGACCATAACAGAGAATATTTAGGGATCATGCTTGTCGACATCTCAATGGCGCCGACCGAGAAACTGATTGTCGATAACAGGAACAGACTTATCTTCTCTTCCGCTATCGCGATACTCTCGGTTTCAGTCATCCTGTTTATTCTGAACAACAGGTTCATATACCGGCCTGTAAAAAAACTGAAAATGGTGATCGACGGCGTTAAACAGGGCGACCTTACGGTAAAAGGGGATTACCCGATAAAAGATGAAATAGGCCATCTCGGCGACAGCCTGAACTCAATGGTCGAATCACTGAATAACGCGAACAGGGAATTGCGGGAGAGCTATCTGAAGCATATTTACCAGACGGAAAAACTTGTGGCCATCGGACAGCTTACTTCCGGGATCATACATGAGATACAAAGCCCGCTCACGGGCATATATTTTTCTTTAAAGGCCCTGCGGGATGAAGAGAAAGACGGAAGCGAGACGGGGCGCCTGCTGGACCGTGTGCTTTTACATCTGGATAAGGTCATG
This sequence comes from Nitrospiraceae bacterium, assembly GCA_003599505.1. Taxonomy (GTDB): domain Bacteria; phylum Nitrospirota; class Thermodesulfovibrionia; order UBA6902; family UBA6902; genus SURF-23. The sequence continues at coordinate 32,541 of QZKO01000058.1, forward strand.
AATATGGCCAAAAAACAATTAGGCTTTATTAAACCCTCCCGCTCCAGGCCGGAATCCGTCAACCTGAACGACCTTGTGGAAGGGACCCTGTTTCTGGTTGTAAAACAGGCTGAAAAACAAAAGATTAATATCCTGAAAAAGTTCATGGAAGATCTTCCGGCGGTCACTGCGGAGCCCGATAACCTCAGACTTGTTTTTCTCAACCTGTTGTTAAACGCCATCCAGGCCATGCCGTCAGGAGGCAGCCTCAGGATAATTTCGGGGGTTTCTTCCGGCGGCGAAAACTGTTATGTTTCAATTTCAGACAGCGGCCCCGGGATCCCGGGGCATGAAATGAACAGAATATTTGATCCTTTTTTTACTACAAAAGAAAGCGGGACCGGACTGGGCCTGTTCATATCAAAGGGCATTATCGACGCCCAGGGCGGTAAGATTGATATTGAAAGCAGAGCTGGAGAGGGGACTACTTTTACAGTGAAACTGCCGGCTGGCGCAAGAGTCGCGCTCTGACCCCTCCAGGTGCGACTGTTATGAAGCATCCTGAAAATTATTATAATTTAGCAGGTTATCAATCGCCCTCCGGTTTGCCTGATTTTTTTTGAGGCACCCGCAAATTTGTGAGGCCGATAATATCTTTAATTTCAATGTCTTTTTATATAAGAATATCTGGAACATAAATTGCTTTCTTTACCAAAGAAATTCCATAAAAAAATTGCCAAAAGGGGCAAATGGCGAAAGGCTAAGGGTCTTTCTCTTACTCTTCTTTTACCCTTAGCCTCCAGCCTTTTGCCAATACTTTGCGAGGGTTATCCATGGAGAAATTAAAGATCCTTTTAGCGGACGATGACGAGCTTACCAGATTTTCATTGGAGAAAGAGCTCGTTAAAAGAAATTACGAGGTCTCCACTGCGGAAAACGGCCGGGAGGCGGTAATGTGTTATTCACAGGGGAACACGGACCTCCTGTTGCTGGATTACACAATGCCGGTCATGGACGGACTTGAAGCCCTCTGTGAAATAAAAAAAATAAACAAGGAAGCTGTGGTAATAATGCTTACGGCCAATAATGACGCTGAAACAGCGGTCAAGGCGCTGAAGGCCGGAGCGCACGACTACATAGTGAAGCCCTTTTCGATTGATAAACTGCTTGGGTCTATAAAAAATATAATAAAGCAGCCCCCTGCCGGTCTTCCCGCGGGCGTTGTTTACAGGTCGGAGCAAATGGCAGGGGTCATGAGGCTTGTCTCGCAGATTGTTGTCGGCATGGATATCCCGGTGGTGCTTATCCAGGGGGAGACCGGCACCGGCAAAAACCTGGTCGCAGGCGCGATACACAACGGAAGCGAAAGGAGACAACTGCCTTTTGTGGAAATAAATTGCGGCGCCCTCCCTGACCACCTGCTTGAAAGCGAGCTCTTCGGACATGAGAAGGGCGCTTTTACGGATGCCCGGGCCCAGAAGAAAGGACTTTTCGAGATTGCAGACGGCGGCACGGTCTTTCTCGATGAGATCGGCGAAATAAAGATGGACCTGCAGATTAAATTGCTCAGGCTTATCGAGGAGAAGAAATTCCGCAGGCTGGGCGGCACCGTGGATATCAGTGTGGATGTGAATATAATAGCCGCAACCAATAAGAACCTCTCGGAGGCCGTCAGGAAAAAAGAATTCAGGGAAGACCTTTATTACAGGTTAAACGTCATACCGATAACTGTCCCCCCTCTCAGGGAAAGGAAAGAGGACATAATGCCGCTTTCCAGGCACTTCATGGATATTTTTAACAAAAAGTTTAACCGTAACCTGCAAGACATCCCGGGCGAAGTCCTGAAAATTCTTCTTGAGCATGACTGGCCGGGCAATATACGCGAGCTCAGGAATATAATCGAAAAAGGGGTCCTGTTATCTGCCGGGCCGTCCTTTGAAATCAATATCCTGCCCGGGGAGCTGATGCTGCGCGCGTGCGGATTCAAAAAAGAACCGTTCCCCGGAAGCCTAAGCTCCGGCAGCTCCCTCGATGAAATGGAGCGCAATATGCTTTTGCAGGCCCTCGGCGATTCAAACGGCAACCAGAGCCGGGCCGCGAGGATGCTCAATATCGGCAGGGACGCCCTGAGGCGCAGGATGAAAAAACATGACCTGTTCGACAGTCGCAGCGTCGTCTCCGCGAATTAGCGGAGTCCCGCATGAATAATCCGGGCTGAAACATCTTAGGGCTTTGGTATAATAAAGTATGTTGTTAAAATCTCTTGCAATTCTTCTTCTGCTCATTTCATTTTCATGCAGCAATAACCCTTCGGACATCGACAGCGTGGAGCCGAAGAAAATCAGGGAGCGCGCCCTTACCATAGCGATCCTTCCCGAACAGAATGTGTTTGAACAGAGGAAAAAGTACAGTCCCCTCGCGGAATATCTTTCCAACGCCCTTGATATGAACGTAAAGATAAAGCTCCTCGACAGTTACGGCTCCATATACGATGAGATAAAGAACAAGACCATTGACGGCGCGTTTTTCGGAAGCTTTAATTATGTGCTCACAAAGGCAAGGGCGGACATAGAGCCCATTGCAAGGGCGGTCGGCACAGACGGCAAATCAACTTATCGCGGGTTGATGTTTACCAGGAAAGATACAGGGCTTACAGGTGACGTAAGGGCGTTAAAGGGCAAGAGCATAGCCCTGGTGCATGAAGTTACCACTGCCGGATATATATACCCGGTATGGTACCTCAAGAAACACGGGGTCAATAATTTCGAGCAGTACTTCAGCAAAATTACCTTTACAGGGAGTCATGACGCCGCAATCCTGGCTGTTTTCAAAGGTCAGGCGGATATAGGGGCCGCGAAGAACCTTATATATGAAAAACTTCTCTCGGAGCACCCTGATATAAAGGATAAGCTCACAGTAATAGCGAGCTCCATTGAAGTGCCTTCAAACACGCTCTGTGTCAGGGGGGACCTGGACCCCGGCATCAAGATTTCTCTGAAGGAGGTCCTGCTGTCCATGCATACGTCGCCGGACGGCAAAGACACACTGGGGGCTCTGAACGCGTCAGGTTTTGAAGAGACAGCGGACTCTGAATTTGATGAGTTAAGGACCATGGCGAAAGAGCTCGATATCGATATAAAAATCTACCCCTTCAGGCACAACCGGTGAAAAAGAAACTCATAACAGGGCTCGCGCTGGTGCTGCTGATATTCACCATCGGCTCTATGGTTGTGATCCAGAACCTGAACACCATCATCGCAAACCAGAACCTCATAAACGAACAGGATATGATAATCGCCAAGTACAATGAAATGCTTTTCCAGATGAAGGGGGCCCAGGCCGAGCTTTACAGGCATCAGGCCGGTTACACGAGGAATATCGACGACCTTATAGGGTATATCGAGGCGTTTGATGAAAACCTGGAGTTCCTGCCGCAAAGATATTCTTCCCACCTTCACGACGTGGCCTGCATGCAGTGCCACTCGCAGATAGAAGAAAAGCTGACGTCGCTGTCCGGAATATTTTCCGGGATAAAGAAGCTTGAAAATGAATACAAGGAAGACGTAAGCATACTCATCACAACAAACGACGAGACACAGTTAAAGCTGCTGGAGGACGCGGCGACCCAGAAGGGCATTACCATGATCGGCCTTCTTGAAAAGGCGAGGCACGCCGCGGACAAGATGAGGAGCGAGATCAAAGGCAAAAGGAACATCCTTATAACCAGGTCGAGGTCCCTGATATTCACTTCCATATTCGTTACTATCGCGTCTTCCCTGCTCGTGCTGATGGTGATAATCAGGGGCATCACCGGGTCCGTAAATTCCCTGATAAAAGGTATCCAGACCATAGCTTCGGGCGATTTCTCGAAAAGGGTCCGGGTCGATACAAAAGATGAGATCGGGTTTATGGCTGAGGCTTTTAATAATATGACGGAAAAACTCAACTCCATGAACGCTGAAAAGGACAGGTTTCTTAACGCGCTCAAGGGGTTTAATGAGGAGCTCGAAAAAAGGGTGAAAGAGGCAACCGACAAGCTAAGACTTACCCAGGAAAATATGGTAAGGGCGGAAACCCTCGCGGCCATCGGCACCATGGCGGCAGGAGTGTCACACGAGATGAGCACGCCGTTGAATACTATTCTCGGTTTTACGCAACTGATAAATTCCCAGCTTGACGGCGATAGCCCCGTAAAAAAGGACCTGACGGTCATTGAACAGGAAACTCTCCGGTGCAAGAGGATTGTTCAGGGGATGCTTGAGTTCGCGAGGACCTCGGTGCATGAAGAATCAATCATACATATAAACAGCGTGATAAATGAAACGCTGACTTTGATTAATTACCAGCATTCGATGAGAAAGATAGTTGTAACGAAAGACATGGAAAAGGACCTTTCTTTTGTCAAGGCGGACCCGGTGAACCTGAAGCAGGTATTTCTGAACCTTCTTCTGAACGCGGTCCAGGCCATGCCTGACGGCGGGGAGCTGAAAATCATCACCAGGAACACGGAAGACGGAGTTGAGATAATTATATCCGACACCGGCGCCGGGATTCCCGGGGACGCGCTTCAAAAGATATTTCAGCCTTTTTACACAACTAAAAAAGACGGAACGGGACTAGGGCTCTCTATCACATACGGCATAGTTAAAGACCACGGCGGCGATATTTATGTCGACAGCGTTCCCGGCAAGGGGACCACTTTCAGAATAGTTTTCCCGTCAATACCCATCCCTGCCGAACCACAGAGACACTGAGACACTTTATCCTCAGTGTCTCAAGGGCTGCGTCATTTTTGCGGCATCCATTATTCATTTATTCATGCAGGGTTAGACGATTTCAAAGACATACGGTGCTTCATTCCCTGAAAGCCGTCATAAATAACCTCCATTGTATCTCCCTGATTTATAATTATTTTTACGACAACTCCTCCTGGCATGAAAATAGCTAAGAGCTAAGATGTTAATATGCTTATTCAAGAGCATAAAAAAAACTATAGGAGGATTTGATGAGAAAGAGTATGCCGTTCCTGCTGTGCATTGCTGTTATGCTATGGACTTTCAGTTATTCACACGCCGCTGAATACATCGGTTCTGATGTATGCGCCGAATGCCATGCCGGCAAGTATAATGATTGGGTGGTCTCAGGCCATCCCAATAAACTGAGAAAAGCAGAGGCCGCAAAATACGCAGGACTGCCCCTACCCGAGGGTTATACATGGGACGATATATCTTATGTTATAGGCGGCTCACACAAGAAGGCCAGGTATATAGATAAAAAAGGCTATATCATAACCATGACGGGACCGAATAAAGACCGCCCCGGCAAGAACCAGTACAATATCGAAACAGGCACATGGTCTGATTATCATCCCGGCGAGAAAAAGAAATATGATTGCGGCAGATGTCACACAACGGGCTACTCCAAAGAAGGCAGTCAGGACGGGCTTGAGGGAATAGCCGGAACATGGGTTTCCCCCGGGATACATTGCGAGCAATGTCATGGTCAGGGAAAAGATCATGCGGTCACCGGCGACAAGACAAAGATAAATGTGAATAAGTCGGCGCTGCTTTGCGGAAGCTGTCATATAAGGGGGACCAAAGATAAAATACCGGCAAAGGGCGGCTTCATCCAGCATCACGAGACTTTTAACGAGCTTTCCGTCAGTGAAGCGGGGGCGGGGAAAAAGTCCATGGATTGTGTAACCTGTCATGACCCGCATAAGAGGGTAAAATTTGCCATTAAAAAAGATTGCGCAGAATGTCACAGCAAAGAAGCCGGCAGTTATAAAGGAAAACCTATGGAAGCAGTCGGAGTTAAATGCGTTGACTGTCATATGCCGAAAGCTACCAAGTCCGCGACGTCGAAAGGCAAATATGAAGGGGACGTGAGGAGCCATCTCTTCAAGATCAATCTTGATCCGAAGGCTGAAATGTTCTATAAGTCTCCCAAACTTGATAAAGAAGGCAAACAGGTTCTTGATAAGGAGAGGAAGCCTGTGATGGAGGAATTTGCAAGGGGCTTTGTGACTGTGGAGTTTGCGTGTTTGAACTGCCACAAGAATAAAGATAAAGATTGGGCGATTACAAAGGCAAAAGATTTTCACAAATAAAAGCAGTAATGAAGTATTACCGTGAAGGACGGGTCAAGGCCCGTCCTTTTTTTTTGCGGCAGATAGCCACGAATGAACACGAATAAGCACGAAAGAAGAAAAACATTTAATATAAATATATTCTTAACCAAAATGGTGATAAGACAATGGATGCCTACAAGCTGAACTACAGGGACGGAAAGGGTGAAGTAGAAGCCATCCCGAAAAAAGGCTGGGCCCTGGACGTTTGCGCGACTTTTAACAAAAAATATTTGTGCTGTAATGTGCATGTGCTCAAATCAGTCCACAATTGCCCGTTTGAATGCTCATATTGTTTCCTTCAAAATTATCTGAATGACGGCGTCACCAAGTCTGTGCGCGACATCGATGCCCTTATGAAAGAGGTGAGAGATAAAACCGGGAAGGAGCCCCTGAGGCTTTTCCGGGTCGGGACCTGGGCGCTTGGCGACAGTCTCGCGCTGGAAGACAAGACAGGGCAGGCGGCAGGCCTCATCCATGAGTTTGCGGGACAGGGAAACGCTGTCCTTGAGCTCAAGACAAAATCCGACTGCGTTGAGCCGGTCCTTAACCTCAATCACGGGGGGAAAACTATTATATCGTGGTCGCTGAATACGCGGCATATTATTGAATCCGAAGAGAACCGGACGGCGTCCCTTGAAAAACGGCTGGAAGCCATGAGCAGGACTGCAAACGCGGGGTATCTTATCGGTCTGCATTTTGATCCCATGATATTTTATGCGGGATGGGAAAAAGATTATGAAGCGCTCGTGAACGATGTGTTTGAAGCCGTGTCGCCTGAAAGGGTCGCGTGGATATCGATCGGAAGTCTCCGCTTTAATCCCGAAATGAAAAAAAAGATTGAGAACAATTATCCTGAGAGCAGACTGACCTGCGCCGAAATAGTGCCGGGCGATGACGCGAAGCTGCGTTATGTGAAGCCGCTCAGGGTGGCCATGTACAGACGTCTTTACAACGCGCTGCTCAAACACATTTCGGAAGACAATCTTGTTTACCTGTGCATGGAGCGGTGGGACGTCTGGGACAAGGTCTTCGGATATCACCCTGATTCAGCGGGACATCTCGATTACCTGTTTGCTGAGTCTCTTTACAATAGGTTCAGGCTGTCGGATAAACAGCCGCAGAGGGAAATATATGATTACTGATCAGCCCCACCTGTTCTTTTCCCATTCCAATGCCTTACGGTAATGTCTGAACATCTTCTCGCGCTCCCTGAATTCCCTTGAATGCACAGCGCGTCTGCCGTTGACTGTTCCTGCGCCCATGTCTTCGTGCAGCATTTCATGATAAACAATGAATTCCAGGAAATACCGAGGTACCCCTTTGCTGTCAAGAAGGGGATTTATCCGGATCAGTTTGTCGTAATGACTGTAGCTGCCGAGGGTCCTTTTTCTTGCGGCGCGTTTTGAACACACCCTTCCCCATGTTATGGAGGCGGAGATATTCCCTCCGAAATATTCTTCATTCAGGGCGTTGAAGGCTGCGATCAGGTCATGATACTTTCCCTCTGCATTTATCGCGACCTTCCCCGGCGGCCTCTTTTTTAGCCTGTGGGAGTTCTGATTGATAAAATCCCTTATAAGCGGGGCTCTCCCTTTTTTATTTTTTATAAAACCTGCCATCTCATCCAGCACCTCCCTGCCGGCTGACAGGAAGATTTTATGGAGCCTGACGGAAACGGAATCTCCTTTGTTTTTAAATGAGAGCATGCTGGTGGAATTATCGGTGACAACAACAGATATGCCCTTGTCTGTTTTTTTCTCGAGGTACTGCCTGAGAGCGTCCGCATCGCAATTAAAATGAAGGGGCAACTGATGCATAGGTAAATATTAATACACCGGCGCGCGAAATACCACAGCCGGTCGGGATATGGGATTTCGGGTCGGCCTATTGGGCGCAATGAATTGCGCCTAATTGCCGGCAAATTATAACTCCCCGTTCCATTCTTAAATCCTGTCCGACGGCCATTTCGTTGTCAGGTTTGCCGAGACCTCGTTCTTCGTCGCTTCTCAGCCTCATATCGCCACCTGCATTTTAGGGAGTGTTTCCAGTAATCATCACCCGGTGAGTCTGATGTCTTAGCCGGATGAACTTGAATATTCGTCTCTATTATGAACGCGACCCGCACCATATCTCTGAAACGATCATTAACTGGTTCGCACCAGAGCGTTATAAAGATAGGCGTGCCGTCGACAAACGGAACGCTTTGATTGCAGCGACTCTGTAACACTGACGGCATAATCCATAGGTTGCATACTTTATCAACAGAGAGAATATATCTCAGAAAAGGAGGAACTTATTATGGCAATCAAAAGAATAGGCATTATCACAAGCGGCGGAGACGCGGGCGGACTGAACGCGGTAATTAAGGGTGTTGCGTGTGTAGCGCACGAGATCAGACGCGCTGGTCATCAGTGGCGGCGATGATACCGGCAGCGTAGTCGTGGACCTCGGCGGACAGGGCATCCCCTGCGTGCATGTCCCCAAGACAATGGACCTCGACCTTCAGCCTTACAGTGTCGGCGGTGATTCGGCTATCAACCGGATAGCTGTTATGACGCGCGACCTAAAGACAACCGGCATGAGCCATAACCGCGTCATGGTAATTGAAGTGTTCGGACGCTATGTCGGGCAT